>NZ_JAUBTG010000001.1:0-67255 GCF_036702395.1 Microcoleus sp. D3_18_C2
CGCCCGTCCAAAAAGGACGGGCGGGACGCCCATCCCACTTTCAAGAGTGGAAGTTATTTAATTCTCATTCCTAAGCTGTTCGGCATTTAAAAGACGATTGTAGGGTGCCCAGCGTACAGAAGTGTTTCCCGCATAAGCGCGTAAGTGTTCACTCCTGACGCACCATACAAGCCTCGTTAGTGGTTTAAATGCTCCACAGCTTAGCAGACAAAAACAGCTTTCAACATTCCTTCGTCTCGGTCTGGGTGGAGTTCAAATCCGAGTTTTTTACAGAGGCTCTGCATCTTGTAGTTGCTATTGAGAATGTAGCCGACGATCGCCTCTAATTTCTCTTCCTGACCAATTTGCAACATCCGCCTCAATAATTCTGTTCCCAAACCGCGCTGCTGATAGCTATCGCTAACGATGAGGGCAAATTCGGCTTGGTTTGTGCCGTGGAGTTTGCTCAGACGCGCTATTCCCAAAATCCGGTGTGCTGAGGTTTCCGGGTCTGGACGATCGGCTACTAACACCATTTCGCGATCGTAGTCAATAAAACAAATCCGGGTCAAACGTTCGTGAGCAATGCGGTGCTTTAACTTTACCATGTGAGCGTAGCGCAAATACACGCTCTCTTCGGAAAGTTCTTTGTGGAAGAGCACCATCAGCGGCTCATCTTCTGGGCGAATCGGACGGATGGTGATGGGACGATCGCCCTCCGTTGACCATTTTTGAACGTATTGCGTAGGATAGGGGCGAATCGCCGTTGAAATGGGGTTTTCCGTTGTTTGCAGAACAACACGGGCATCAAGAGCGATCGCACCTTCAGGAGAAACCAACAGCGGATTAATATCAATCTCGGCAATTTGAGGTTGCTCTACAATCAGTTGACTGAAACGAACTAATAACTGTTCGAGTTGTACCAGGTCAATTGCCGATCTGCCGCGCACTCCTTGCAAAGCTTTATAGATGCGAGTTTGCTCCATCATCCGCCGCGCTAAGGTGGTATTTAAAGGCGGAAGTGCGAGCGATCGATCTTGAAAGACTTCCACTAATTGTCCGCCGGAACCAAACAGCATCACCGGCCCAAATTGTGGGTCAATACTGCTACCCAAAATTAGTTCATAGCCTTCCAAATGCACCATCGCCTGCACGGTTACGCCAAGAAACGCTGCAGGATCGATCGCCCGTACCCGCTGGGCGATCGCCTCAAAGGCACTAATTACAGCCTTAGCATCGCCTAAATTTAGTTGGACGCCCCCCACATCGGTTTTGTGAGTAATCGTCTCAGAATGGAGTTTTAGCACCACTGGATAACCGAGGATCTCGGCAATTTCCACAGCTTCGGCCGCACTCGCTGCAATTTCTGTCGCTACGGTGGGAATCCCGTAAGCTGCTAGCAACTGTTTTGATTCGTACTCGGTTAATAGAGTGCGATTGTTTTGACGGGCGGCAGTCAAAATCTTCGCAGCAGTAGCACACCCGGAAGTATCGAGTTCGCAATCAGCGGGGAGAGATGGCGTTTCGTAGATAGCGCGCAGGTTGTATGTGTACCGCCACATATAGTTGAATAACCTGACGGCGGTATCGGGATAAGGGAAAGTCGGAATATTTGCCTGATTGAGAATTTGCGTTCCCGCTGACACTTCCACACCGCCCATCCAGCTTGCTAATAAGGGCTTTCCGAGTTTGCTGTAAGACTTAAGTTTTTCTGCGGTTTGGGTGGGATTTGTCATCGCTTGTGGCGTCAGGATGACCAGCAATCCGTCACTATTGGGATCGGGAGCGACAACTTCTAAAGTTTTGGCGTAAAGATCGCTACTAGCATCGCCCAAAATATCGATCGGGTTGTGATGACTCCACTGAGGTGGCAAAAACTCATCAAGTCGCTGCAGCGTCTCCGGTGCCAAATCTGCCAGGGCACCGCCGTCGCTAATTAAGGCATCAGTGGCGATCGCCCCTGGGCCTCCGGCATTGGTGACGATCGATAGGCGGTTGCCCTGCGGTCGCGGTTGCTTGGCCAGAATTTCTGCCATGTCGAACAAATCGGAAATCGTATGTACGCGCAACGCGCCACAGCGGCGGAAAGCAGCGTTAAGCACGTCATCGCTACCCGTCAAAGCTCCCGTATGGGAAGCGGCGGCTTGGGCGGCGGCGGCGGTACGTCCTACCTTGAGAATGATGATCGGTTTGTCGATCGCCACTGGGCGGGCGGCGGACAGGAACGAACGAGCATCACCCATAGATTCCATGTACAAAACGATACTGTGAGTATGGGGATCGTCCCCGAAATACTCGATCAGATCGCCCCAACCGACATCGAGCATAGAGCCGATCGATACAAAGGCGCTAAAACCGACATTTTCCCCCAAACTCCAGTCGAGAATCGAAGTACAGAGGGCGCCGCTTTGACTGATGAAAGCGACATTACCCGGACGGGCGATCGTACCTGCAAAAGTAGCATTGAGCCCAACCACAGGATTCATCACACCGAGGCAATTTGGGCCGATAATCCGCATTCCGCCCAGACGCGCTTGGGCGAGAACTTGCTGTTCTAAAGCCTCCCCAGCCGCACCAATCTCTTTAAAGCCTGCAGAAACAATAATTGCTCCTTTCACCCCAGCAGCGATACATTCGCGGATCACTTGCGGCACCCCAGCAGCCGGCGTAGCAATCACCGCCAGATCCACTACTTCCGGGACGCTAGCAATGTCAGGATAAGACTTGAGCCCCAAGACGCTGTGGCGCTGCGGATTCACTGGAAAAACTGTGCCGCCAAACGGATTCCGAATCAAGTTCCACAGGAGAGTTCGTCCAACGCTTCCTTCTCTCTCTGTTGCGCCGATTACAGCCACGGAGCGAGGCCGAAAAATCCGATCGAGCGGATGACGCTGTTCTTTCCAAATATCGTGAGCCCGATCGCTCGCAGTGCTTTGATTCATTGAATTTATCTGCATAGTACCCTACTTCAATTAATCAGCAATTAATATTGCTCTGCTTTCGATAACTATCACCGAATCAAATCCGAACTCTTTTTCTGCTTTTTTTCTGCTTTTTCTTCATCTTCTTCGGGTGTTTGCGGTTCCTGAAAAAAAAAATCTCATTGCCCGTTTCCGACACGCCCGCCCTTAAACAACATTTGGGTTGTCTAAGTGTTAGTTCGGGAACCCCTTTGGTCAGAGCTTCCTCAACAATTCACGAGGAGGTTCTGCCTACTATCTATCTTAATTCTTCCCACCAAATTAGCAAGTCAACTTTTGTAACAAATAGCGAACCGGGTATTTAAAATATTGAAATTAAATATATACTAGATATAGTGGTCGAAGCAAAAAAGATCGATCGCTAATAAAAAATTGAGGTGAAAGCAAGCTATGTTTGCAGAATGGCACGGCTTTACTGAAGGCAACTGGACAAACGAAGTCAACGTCAGAGACTTCATCCAAAAGAATTACACCCCCTACGAAGGGAATGCAGAATTTCTCACAGCACCAACCGAAAAAACCCAGCAACTTTGGCAAAAAGTTCTGGAATTAATGAAGCAAGAGCGCGAAAAAGGTGTATTGGATGTTGATACAAAAGTTCCCACATCGATCACGGCTCATGCAGCAGGATACATCGATCGCGACTTAGAACAAATAGTAGGTTTGCAAACAGATCGACCTTTGAAACGCGCGATTATGCCCTTGGGCGGGATTCGCGTTGTCAAGGCCGGTTTAGAAGCTTACGGCTATCAGCTCGACCCGCAAACTGAAGAAATATTTACGAAATATCGCAAAACTCATAACGATGGTGTATTCGATGCTTACACGCGCTCGATGCGTCTGGCGAGACGTTCGGGTATCATCACAGGTTTGCCAGATGCCTACGGACGCGGGCGGATAATTGGTGACTATCGGCGCGTTGCTTTGTACGGCGTCGATCGCCTAATTGAGGATAAAAAAACACAGCAAGAATCACTCGAACTAGACGCGATGGACGAGGGAACAATTCGCTTGCGCGAAGAGTTATCCGAGCAAATTCGGGCATTGTTTGAGTTAAAAGAAATGGCTGCTAGCTACGGCTTTGATATTAGCCGTCCGGCAGCAAATGCACGAGAAGCTGTCCAGTGGCTGTATTTTGGCTACTTGGGAGCAGTGAAAGAACAAAACGGGGCAGCGATGTCTCTCGGCCGCGTATCGACGTTTTTAGACATTTATTTCGAGCGCGATTTACAAAGTGGCGCGAGTTCCGAAGTGGAATTGCAAGAACTGATCGACCATTTTGTAATGAAACTCCGCATGGTGCGGTTTTTGCGAACTCCCGACTATAACGCTCTGTTTTCTGGCGATCCAACTTGGGTAACAGAGGCGATCGGCGGTATCAGCGATGACGGTAGAACATTGGTAACTCGTAACAGTTTCCGATTCTTGCACACCCTGTCAAACCTCGGTACTGCACCCGAACCAAATCTCACCGTTTTGTGGTCGGAAAACTTGCCGGAAAACTTCAAAGAATTCTGTGCGAAGGTATCCAGCGACACAAGTTCTATTCAGTACGAAAACGACGACTTGATGCGTCCTCAATACGGCGATGATTACGCGATCGCCTGTTGTGTTTCCGCCATGCGAATTGGCAAGCAAATGCAGTTTTTCGGCGCGCGAGTTAACTTAGCTAAGACTTTGCTCTATGCGATTAACGGCGGTAAAGATGAGAAGTCCGGCGACCAAATCGCGCCGCAGTTCCCACCGATTACTACCGAATATCTCGATTATGACGAGGTAAGAGCCAGGTTCCGCGACATGATGGCGTGGTTGGCAAAAACGTATATCAATACGTTGAATGTCATTCACTATATGCACGACAAATACTGCTACGAACGCCTGGAAATGGCACTGCACGATCGCGATGTTTACCGGACAATGGCCTGCGGAATTGCCGGATTGTCGGTGGTGGCGGACTCCCTGTCGGCGATTAAAAACGCTAAAGTTAAGGTGCTTCGCAACGAGCAAGGTTTGGCAGTGGATTACTCGATCGAAGGAGAATATCCCAAATATGGCAATAATGACGATCGCGTAGACAGTATAGCCATCGAACTTGTGCAAAGCTTCATGAACGAAATTCGCCAGCACAAAACCTACCGCGGCGCTGTAGCGACTCAATCGGTACTCACAATTACCTCTAACGTAGTTTACGGCAAAAAAACTGGTAGCACTCCCGACGGACGTAAAGCCGGCGAACCCTTTGCTCCCGGTGCTAACCCGATGCACGGCCGAGATTCCTGTGGGGCGATCGCATCCTTATCTTCTGTAGCCAAACTGCCTTACAGTGATTGTCAAGATGGCATATCGAATACTTTTTCGATTCTACCGCAAGCCTTGGGCAGAATGGAGAGCGATCGGACTAACAACCTAGTTAGTCTTATAGACGGTTACTTCCACGATGGCGGCCATCACATCAATGTTAACGCCCTCGATCGGCAAACATTACTAGATGCGATGGAACATCCAGAAAACTATCCCCAGCTAACAATTCGCGTCTCCGGTTATGCGGTTAATTTCATCAAACTTACCCGCGAACAGCAATTAGATGTGATTAAACGGACTTTCCACGAACGCGTCTAAATCCCAGCAGAAAAAACTCGGCGATTGAAACCGCTCAAGAGTCAAACGAAGTCCGAGCTGAGGGGGACTCAAGAAGCGCCTACATAATTGGTTCTCCATAAGTCTTTTTTCGTCTAGTTTCGCTGTTAAACCATGAGGCCAGATCCCCCCTAACCCCCCTTAAGAAGGGGGGAACAAGAGTATTCTTGAATTCCCCAGACTATCTGGGGATTCAAGGGGAACCGTCCACTTCTCAAAGTCAACCCCTACTCCCCTTTTTAAGGGGGATTTAGGGGGATCGAGCCTCAGCAACCAAACGAACAATCCGCAAGTTTCCCGGCTTAAGTTAACACCGAGATTCCCTCATCTCAAATCCGTTAGCATCGTCCTGTATTCATCTCTCTCTTCTCTTCCTCTGCGTTCTCTGCGTACTCTGCGGTTTAATCATTCCAATGCAACCGGAATTGATATCATCCCTACTCTCAAAATCCTTACCAACAAACAGCAAATTAAATGTCTGGAATTGGTCGCATTCACTCAATCGAAACATTTGGTACAGTAGACGGCCCCGGAATCCGGTTTATCGTCTTCACCCAAGGCTGTCCGTTACGCTGTCTGTACTGTCACAATCCCGACTGTCGCAATTCCCACGATGGTAAAGAAGTAACCGTCGATTATTTAATCGAGCAAATTATAAAATGTAAATCCTACCTACGGAAAGGAGGCGTTACCGTCAGCGGCGGCGAACCATTGATGCAGCCGGATTTTGTCAAAGAAATCTTTACCCGCTGTCATCAAATGGGTTTGCATACAGCGCTGGACACATCAGGCTTCTGTGTTTTAGACGTTGCTAAACCGGTTCTGGAAATGACCGATCTGGTTTTGTTGGACATCAAATCCTACATTCCCGAACTCTATTACAAAGTCACCAATGTTTCCATCGAGCCTACTTTAGCAATGGCCAAATATCTCAGCGAAATTGGCAAACCGACGTGGATTCGCTTCGTTCTAGTTCCTCACCTCACCGATCACATCGAAAACGTAGAAAAATTAGCGGAGTTTATTGCCAATCTGAACAATGTGGAAAAAGTCGAAGTATTACCATTTCATAAAATGGGAGAATACAAATGGGAGCAATTAAAATTGGATTACGAACTCAAGGATACACCTCCAGCTTCACCGGAACTCGTGCAACAAACAGTTGATATTTTTCGCAGTCGCGGGGTCAATGCGATCGGAGCTAGCGGTATATAATAATTAAAAGGCCACGTTCACAAGTCACCCACAATCTTGAAATTATCTGCGTCGATCTGCAGGTTCCCTACCAATCAAAGATTGAGGCAATAATTTTTCCGAAATCCACATCACGAAAAATCACATGAAAGTTACCAATTTAGAAGAATTAGAAGTCCTAATTCAAAAAGTAAAAGCAGCCCAAGCTGAGTTTGCCACCTACACTCAAGAACAAGTCGATCGCATATTCAAGCAAGTAGCTTTAGCCGCTAATGCCGCCCGCATTCCCTTAGCCAAAGCAGCAGTCAAAGAATCGGGAATGGGAGTCATCGAAGATAAGGCAATCAAAAATCATTTTGCCTCGGAAATGATTTACAACAAATATAAAAACGACAAGACTTGTGGTATCATCGAGTCCGATCGGCATTTTGGCTACGAACGCATTGCCGAACCAGTGGGATTGCTAGCGGGAATCGTTCCTGTAACTAACCCGACTTCCACCACCATCTTTAAGTCATTAATCGTGCTCAAGACGAGAAATGGCATTATATTTTCGCCCCATCCCCGCGCCAAATCCTGCACGGCTGCGGCGGCAAAAATCCTCCTCGATGCTGCTGTAGCAGCCGGCGCACCACCGGATATTATTGGGTGGATTGATGAGCCAACTGTGCCACTTTCCCAAGCTTTGATGCAGCACCCCGATATCAAACTAATTTTGGCAACTGGCGGGCCGGGAATGGTAAAAGCTGCCTACTCTTCAGGACATCCCTCCCTCGGTGTCGGCGCTGGAAATACTCCCGCCATCATCGATGAAACCGCTCACATCCAAATGGCTGTCAGCTCAATTTTGCTCAGCAAAACTTTCGACAACGGCACGATTTGTGCTTCGGAACAATCGGTAGTTGTTGTGGATGAGGTGTACGATGCCGTGCAACTGGAATTTATCAAGCGCGGTGCTTATTTCCTGAATGCTGAAGAACGAGAAAAAGTGCGGCGGGTAATCTTAATTGATGGTCGATTGAATGCCGAAATAGTCGGACAATCGGTGCAAAAGGTGGCGCAGATTGCGGGTTTTGTAGTGCCGTCAAACATCAGGGTTTTGATTGGAGAAGTGGATACGATAGGTAAAGAAGAACCCTTTGCTTGTGAAAAACTTTCGCCGATTCTCGCCATGTACCGCGCCAAGGACTTTACTGAAGCAGTAGACAAAGCTGAAGCGCTGATAATTTTTGGCGGACACGGACATACTTCTGTACTCTACACCGCCCCCCACAATCAGGAACACATTCGTTATTTTGAAAGCAAATTAGAGACTTCGCGGGTGCTGATTAATACGCCTTCTTCTCAAGGTGCGATCGGCGATTTGTACAATTTCCGCCTCGATCCCTCCCTTACCCTCGGTTGCGGTAGCTGGGGCGATAATTCGATTTCTGTCAACGTGACACCCCATCACCTGCTCAATATCAAAACCGTAGCAGAGCGACGCGAGAATATGCTCTGGTTCCGCATTCCTCCCAAGATTTATTTTAAGTCGGGTTGTCTTCCTGTAGCTTTGAGGGATCTTGCAGGTAAGAAACGTGCTTTGATTGTGACGGATAAACCATTGTTTGAATTGGGATTGACTAAGGAAGTCACAGAGAGTTTGGAAGAAATCGGCATCGATCACTACACATTTTACGATGTGGAACCCGATCCTTCGCTGGCTACTGTTCGCAAAGGTTTAGAAATCTGCAATAGTTTCCATCCAGATGTGATTATTGCTTTTGGTGGTGGCTCGCCGATGGATGCTGCTAAAGTAATGTGGCTGATGTATGAGCATCCAGAAATTGAGTTTGAAGGATTGGCGATGCGGTTTATGGATATCCGCAAGCGGGTATACGAACTGCCGCCTTTGGGTTCAAAGGCAATTATGGTGGCAATTCCAACTACTTCGGGAACGGGTTCGGAAGTCACGCCTTTTGCGGTTGTTACGGATGAACGATCGGGGATTAAGTATCCGCTGGCAGATTATGCTCTGACTCCGAGTATGGCGATCGTCGATCCAGAACTTACGCTGAATATGCCCCGGAAACTGACTGCTTACGGCGGCATTGATGCGCTAACCCACGCTTTAGAAGCTTATGTTTCTGTGTTGGCTTCTGAGTATACAAATGGTTTGGCTTTAGAAGCGATTCGTTTGCTGTTTAAATACCTGCCCAGCGCTTACAAAAATGGTGCCAACGATCCGAAAGCGCGGGAGAAAGTACATTATGCTGCTACGATCGCCGGCATGGCATTTGCCAACTCTTTTCTGGGGGTTTGTCACTCAGTAGCTCACCAATTAGGTGCAACTTGCCACGTCCCTCACGGTTTAGCGAATGCGCTGATGATTTCCCATGTAATTCGCTACAATGCAACGGATGTTCCGTTCAAACAAGCGATTTTTTCTCAAAACAAGTATCCTAACAGCAAGTGGCGTTATGCTCGAATTGCAGACTATCTGAATTTGGGCGGCGATACCGAAGATGAAAAAGTTGAGAAGTTGATCGCAGCGGTGGAAGCTCTGAAGCGTGAGGTAGATATTCCTAGCACGATTCAGGAGGCGATCGCCAGTCAGGGAATGAGTGATGATTTCTTCTTTGCTCGCGTTGAGGAAATGGCCGATCGAGCTTTTGACGATCAGTGTACCGGAGCGAACCCCCGCTATCCGCTGATTGAAGATTTAAAGCAACTTCTGGTGCAAGCGTATTCTGACGGCGACACTTCCGATCTCAATCGAGTGTTAACTTTAGTGTAATCGGCGCGGTGCCATAGATTTCTCCTCAAAAGCCTGTCAATGGGGGGCAGGATACCTAACTCCTACTCCCCACAGTTTCTGGAGAAATCTAACGCAGGGCCCGGTGGTGAAAATAAACCCCGAAGCGGATCAAAATACCAAGTAGGGGTTGAAAAAATATGAAATTGTGTTATAATTTTAGAGGTAACTTTTTTACGAATTTTGTAGTTTTAGTGGCTGTTCGCGCGATGACCTCTTCACCAACCATAGCACCCGTTCGATCGAGTCAAGTTACCCGCAAACCTTATCCCAACTATCGGGTAATAGTCCTCAACGACGATTTCAACACATTTCAGCACGTTGTGGAATGTTTGACGAAATACATTCCAGGGATGACGAGCGATCGAGCTTGGAAACTCGCCAACCAAATCCACCACGAAGGCCAAGCCACCGTGTGGGTTGGCCCGCAAGAGCAAGCAGAACTTTATCATATGCAATTGAGCCGTGCTGGACTGACAATGGCTCCGCTAGAGTCTACTTGAAAAGTGTCTAGAGGGCCGAAAGTTCGATCGTTTTTCGCTAATTAATCTGAAATTGAACGCAGATTGGGATTTAAGAGGCGATCGTGATTTTGCCAATCATCCCCGCCTCTGTATGTCCGGCTACCGTACAGCGCAGGTTGTAGGTTCCCGATTTCATCGGCACAAACACCCATTCTGCCATAGCGCCCGGTTTAAGTTCTAGTTCGTGAATCGCTCCTTTAATTTCCACTTTCCCAGCTTCAACTTTTTGAGTCCAACTCGCATCAGCAAAGTTTTTAGCAGTAAAATAATGTTTCTGCGAACTGGGATTTTTTAGCACTAATTTATAGCGCTTGCCCGATTCAAATTCTAGCAGATTGGGAAAGAATTTGAGTTCCCCAGCTTCGTTACCTAAACTAACAGTAATTTCGGTAACAGGTTGGCGAGACAAATCACCGGCAGCACTAGCAATTGTCGCTGGCATCAAGATTGTGCTCAAACATAAAATTAGTCCCAAAATCACCTTGAAAGTTTTTTGTAACCCCTGGCTGCGGTAGAATTTGCCTAATTGCCAACCGAGTAAATTGATCATGGCTGTTCTGACTACTGTTAACTATTAACTGACTAATGACTAATGACAACTGACAACTGACAACTGACTACTGACTACTGACTACTGACTAATGACTTAATTCGATCGCCAAACTTCATCCCAAGGCCCGCCCCCAACTTCCAAACCCGATAAAGAGCTTTGAGCCTCTAAGATAATTCTAGAACGCTGCTTGCCATTTTTTTCCACATTTCCCCCCAACAACTCTCGCAGTTGCAAGCGCAATTCACCGTGCGTCGTATCCCGGCAGCAAAAAGCCATGCCTTTTTCGGTAGGAGTTCGCACATAACTACCAGGAATGTTTGTAGTGCCAATCAACTCAACTTCAAACTGACTGTTTCTAGCCTGCATTTTCCAGCTTCCCCAAGGTTCAATAGTCCAACTAACTTGCGAATTCCAAGGCACAAATTCGTAAAATTTGCCTCGGTAATGCAGACCAATCATTGCTACCGATTCCATCCACCACAGCACGCCCCGCTTGCCACCACCTGCGGTTAAAGCTAAATCATTTTCGCCTTGAAAACAATTGCAATTAATCCAAAACCACTTTTGCGGAAAAGCACCGCCCCAGTTTTTTTCGCTGTAAGCGGGAGCATCTTTAAATTCGTAGCGATCGCCATTCCAATCGATCCAGCCCGTGGCTAAACCGTGAGCCATTAAAATTTGCCATCCAGGCTCAAAAACGGGCAGTAAAGATAGCATTCCTGCGGTAGATTTCTGGATTTCTTCAGAGTTTCCCCAGCCATAGATAGGTTGAATTTCGTACTGCCAAAAACAGTGGCTGCCGCTTCCCGGATCGTGCAAATAACCTTGATTTAAAGTAGCAGTAGCTTGATAGCCTTCTTCGACGCTGCTGTCGAATACTGCCGGCTCTAAATATTGGGGTTTAATTTGTAAATCTGTTTTGCCCCAATGTCCGAAACCTAAGCTTTCTCTGTGCGCCCAAAACTTATTTACATCTGGAAAGGTGCGACACAAATAGCTATCTTTCGGACCGAGAATCTGAGCTGCACCGCCACTGTAAGGTTGACCGCCTCTGGGGTCTTCGATGGAATACATGAATGCAAAGGATTGTCCGTGAATCGGTAATGTTATTCGGTAGTACCAGCCTTCAAAAAAGCGGCGTGAACTACCGTCCCAGTGGTAGCCACTGTGGGGAGTTTCAAGAGTTTTGAGTTTTGAGAGTGAATTTGACATAGAATTACCAATAGCATGACAGGGAATTCACGGATAACTGTTTCTTCCTTCTTCCTTCTTCCTTCTTCCTTCCTTTATGTCTCTAGCACTTTGGCGATCGCCCTTAGCTCGTGCCCTCCACCGCAACCGCAGTCTTGCTTTTGCCCGTTACTTGCAACTAGCAACTGTTCGGGCTACCGGGCGTCCGGCTAACCGCACTGTGGTGTTTCGAGGCTTTTTAGCAGATACTAATCAGTTAAAGTTTATTACAGATATTCGCAGTGAAAAGGCTGAGGAGATTAATCTCTATCCTTGGGGGGAAATTTGCTGGTATTTCCCGAAAACTCGCGAACAATTTCGGATTGCTGGAAAGCTAGTTTTGGTAGGGGCAGATTATCCAGATGCCCAGTTGTGTTCATCGCGGTGCACAACTTGGCAGGAGCTTTCTGAGGCGGCTAGATCGCAGTTTGCTTGGCCTCATCCGGGGGATGACAAAGCCGAGGCTAGTGCTTTTGATTCTGCTTCCCCAGATGCGATCGAGCCGCTGCCTAATTTTTGCTTGCTGTTGTTGGAACCGGAAACGGTGGATTTGTTGGAGTTGCGGGGGGAACCGCAAAACCGATCGCTTTATCGGCGCGACGGGGAGGGAAATTGGTCTGTGCGATCGGTTAATCCTTGAAAAAGAAGTCAACCGATTTTAGATTTTAGATTTTAGATTTTAGATTGAAGAAAGCGACTCCACTGATAAATCTGGGTAGTCATTAGTCAGTGATTATTGGTTATTGGTTATTTGTTACCAATAACCTTCCAGGCCCCATTGCCAATTCCCTGTTTGGCCAATTCCCTGTTTGGCCAATTCAAATTTTAGATGCCGCTGCCGTCGAAAAATTCTTGAATTGCTTTATCTTTTAACTTGCAGCTAGGGGTTGTAACTAGCTGTGTTTTTTCGGCTACGGCTACATTGCTGGCTTGGTTTAAAGCTTCTGATACTGAGTGGAAATTGTGGGAAGTGGGATCAGAAGTTAAGGAGACAGATGGTTGAGGAACCAAACTTTTTACTTGCTGTTCGAGGGATTCGATACGATCGAGCAAAGAGCGAATTACCACAGCTTCCGAATCCGGCAAACTGCCGTGTTCTAGGGGATTGACGCGCACTCCCGATCGATAGACGATGCGGCCGGGAATCCCTACCACTGTGCAGTCAGATGGTACGTCGCGGAGTACGACGGAACCGGCGCCGATGCGGACGTTATTGCCAATTTGCAGATTGCCGAGTACCTTGGCGCCGGCACCGACAACTACGTTTTCGCCGACTGTAGGGTGACGCTTGCCGCTTTGTTTGCCAGTACCGCCTAGGGTGACACCTTGGTAAATTAGGGCAAAATCGCCGATAATCGCTGTTTCGCCGATCACAACCCCCATACCGTGGTCGATGAAGACGCTTTTGCCGATGGTTGCCCCTGGGTGGATTTCAATTCCGGTCAAAAAGCGAGCTATGTGGGAAATCAAGCGGGGGATGAAGGGAAGTCCCAACACGTAAAGCCAGTGTGCGAGGCGGTGCAGCACTAGGGCTTGAAGACCGGGGTAGCAAAACAAAACTTCCAGCCAGTTGCGAGCTGCAGGGTCGCGATCGAAAATTATACTGAAGTCAGCTCTAAGAGTCTTTAGCACTTTCGGAGTTACCTATTTTGGTTAAACACGCCACTTTCGATTTTACATTTTACTGGATGGGGAAGTGAGCGGTCGATCGGGAGATTGGGGGATATGACGGAGTGGAACCGTGGGAGAGTGGGAGATTGGGGGAGAATTTGATGATATTTTATTGTCTCCATCCAACAGCGCCGCTGCGTTCTATTCCTGTACTGAGATTGTATAGTTAGACTTGACTCCGGGTTCGACAGTACCTACCCAAATCCTGTAAGAGCCTGCTTGCCAGTCAGAATCAAGTATGCCAGCATCTTTATTCTGACCTATATCGTCTCCGCAGCGCACCGCATTACCGGGGCCTTGTACGAGTAAGGTTGTGTCCTTGCCTCCGCTGTTGATTTGGAGTGTGAGTTTTGAAAAGTTTTGCTGCAAGACTATGATGTGGTCGGGAGTTGGGGTGGCAAAACCCAAACATTTGTTTTTGTGGCGATCGGCGTTGGCTATGGCAGATAGAGAGTAGGATCCGCCTGTGGAACCTCTCAAAACTGCTGTTGGGGCTGCAAAACCTCGCGATAAACTTAAAGTGCCGAAATTGGCTGTTTCTGCTAAAACTGGTAGGGCGACGATCGCCGCGATCGCACCCAAGAGCGCACCGTTTTTGAAATTGGCTCCCTGATTAAACAACATGGCCATACTCCTGGCGTCACAACTTAAAATCACAACTCAGAATTTACCCATCGCAGCCCCTGGAATACAAACTATGGAGGAAGAATAATTTTTTTTAAATTAGTTCAACACCTCCTGGCTTATCTTCCTTATGTCTATCAGGACAATCCCTCTACGATCGCGCTCGCTTGTGCCACTCGGATTTCTGCCACAGGCGATCCACTCATATCCGAAATTGTACGGTGTCAGGATGATAAATTTGATACTTCTAGCCTTGCTGTTGGCCCTCGGTTCCCTATTGACACAGGTCTTGGTATTGTTACCTATAGGTCTATCTGGCTGGCTCCACCTGCCTAATTGGCTGAGCCTGACCTTGATTTTTCTGGCTATTTCTTGGTGCTTGGGGGATTAGTAAGCAGTCATGAGTTAATTAGTGATTAGTCAATAGCTAACGCTCAATCATTCCGCTTCCCCCAAGGGTCAAGGCCCGATCGCCCCGGTCTGATGATGTATACTTCACAATTGACAATTCAAGAATCTAAAATCTAGGATTTGACATCTACCTATAGAATGATGCAACGACAAGTTTATTCGATCTCAGCATTTCACTCTCCTGACAAAAGCCTGGGGGAAACTCCTAAAAAACAGGATCGTCCGATACACCGGGCGATCGTGTTAATGCTGGTGGCAACAGGTTTGCTGGGCCTGCACGCTAGTCGGCTGGTGGAATTGCAACTGATACAAGGGAAGCAACACCGGGAACGAGCCGAAAACAATCGCGTTCGCCTAGTGCCCATGCCGGCGAATCGCGGACACATTATCGATCGCAAAGGCAAGTTGCTAGCTGCAAACAATTTAGCTCGATCGGTATATTTGTGGCCGAAAGAACAAACGCCGGAACAGTGGAAAGTGACAGCAGAAAAGTTGAGTCCGCTGGTTAAAATTCCAGCAAAAGAAATTTTAAAAAAAATAAAAGAGGTCGATCCTCAATCCTATAGACCGGTGCGGCTCAAGCAAGCAATGCCGCCAGAGGTGTTCGTGCCACTAGCAGAAGAGGTGGGACAAATGCGGGGAGTGGAAGTGCGGCCAGAAGCGAACCGCTACTATCCCGAAGGCAGTTTGGCATCTCACGCGATCGGATATATCGGCGAAGCTACCGCAGCCGACTTGGAAGCTCATCCTGAATATCCGATGGGGATGATTGTCGGTCAAATGGGCATAGAAGCGAGCTCTAACGAGAAGATTGCGGGAGTGTGGGGCGATCGGCTGATCGAAGTAAATGCCCAAAATGAAGAATTGCGGCTGATGGGAGAGACACCGCCCAAACCCGGTGAGGCGGTGCAGCTAACCATAGACTTGTCCATGCAAAAAGCAGCCGAAAAAGCCCTGGGGAACCGCCGGGGAGCAGTAGTGGCGCTGGATGTCAACACCGGGGCGGTATTAGTTATGGCCAGCCACCCGACTTTTGACCCCAATCTGTTTACGCGAAAAATCACTAAGGATGAGTGGAAAACTCTTCAAGATCCGGAAAATCCATTTTTGAATCGGGCCACGCAGGGCTATCCCCCCGGTAGCACCTTTAAAATTGTGACTTCCGTCGCGGCCCTGGAGTCGGGCAAATTTTCGCCGGACTCAATTCTCGGTACTTCGTCTTACATTACTGTGGGGGGAATTGATTTTAACGAACACAGTGGCGGTTTCGGCGACATCGGCTTTCGGGATGCTTTGGCTTTCAGCAGCAATACGTTTTTTTATCAATTGGGGATTAGTACCGGGCCGGAGCAAATTTCTAAGTGGGGACAGCGCTTGGGAATTGGCAAGGATACGGATTTGAATCTTTTGGGGCTAGGCGGTGGCGATTACGGTCAAATCCCGACGCCGGAGGAGAAGGAGAAACTTTATAAAGAACCTTGGTATGCGGGTGATACGGTAACGATGTCGATCGGGCAGGGGTTGGTGTTGATGACTCCTTTGGAGGGGGCGGTAATGGTGAGTTCGATCGCTAATGGGGGTTATCGCGTGAAGCCTCATCTTTTGACTTCTATGACCGGCACAGCGGAGACTCAACGGGTACATACGGGGATGAAACCTTCAACAGTTCAGGTGATTAAGGAAGGACTGATCGCGGTAGTTGCCGAGGGTACTGGACAGGGATTGAATGACGGTTCGATTCCGCTGACGGCGGGCAAAACAGGGACTTCGGAGGTCATCGGACAGGAGGATCACTCTTTGTATGTCGCCTTCGGGCCCGCCCAGAAGCCGGAAATTGCGATCGCCGTGGTTGTGGAAAATGGCGGTTATGGTTCTGTTGCCGCCGCCCCGATCGCCAAAGAGGTATTTCAAGCTTATTTTGGGCCACAGAAAAATGTGAAGCAGCCAGTAGTTATTAGTCCTTAGTCCTTAGTCCTTAGTCAGTAGTCATTAGTCATTAGTCCTTAGTTATTGGGAATGGGGAATTGGGCATAGTGTCTTGTTTTTCTTCTGACTTCTGACTACTGACTAATGACTACTGACTACTGACTACTAACTAATTGAGCCGCATAAATATAGTAGCTTTGCGAATTCCTGTTATTTCTCCCGTACTGGTGACAGTTAGCGATCGCAAGTGATCGAACAATGGTCTTGCCGAAAGTTCAATTAACCTCAACAGCGGGATTTGTTTTTCCCAAATTGCCCTGCTGGAGGGCCAGTCTAAATAAAAATAGCCGTCGTTAGAGGGCGGAAGCGGTTCAATGCTGGTTTGAAAATCTTGATTGGCAACTAAAGAGACTGTTTCTGCTGCTTCTAGTGCTGCGTCCATTGCTTCTACTGAAGTGGTGAAAATTTCGTATTTGCCGACGGTGGCTCGGACTCCTTTTGCCTCGGTTTCGATCGCACTTTTTCTATTATTTTCTTTACCATAATTCTGGCTAGTTGTCAACTGCGTCCAAGCGGTAATTTTCTGGTTTCTCAGAGTGAAGCTGCCGATGCTGTATTCTTTGCTGCGGGCAATTTCATCGAGTTTGTCGATCGCCTGTTGGGAATCAGCAGAGTTTTCGGCGGCAAAAATCCAGTCGGCACCATTTGACGAATTCGGAAGCACTGCTAAAGCGTATTCTCCTTGTACCCAGTCAAATATATCCTGCGGCAGGTTGACGCCCCAAAGTTGCTGAATATCTCCCAGGGTGCGATCGACTAAATTTGAGACTTCTGGATTAGTAGAAACCGCCGATGACAAATCAGCCCAAAAATTCCTTAAGTCGGTGCTGGCGACCGCGAAAGGACTCGCTGAGGGAATGTATTGCAAGGCTTGCACAGGTTCGGAAAGCGTTGGAGAAGCTGTGTTTTCTCGCGATGTCACTAAAGCAGTTTGAGCCAGCAATCCCCGTCGGTTGACTCCGACAGCAACTGCGAGGGAATTAAGAGAAACTTGGGGATTTTGCTCGGTTGCTGATTGCGGGAGATTGACAAATGCTAAAGCGATTCTGCCTTGAGTTAGCTGCTGCAAAGCTTTTTGATATTCCGGGGTATTGTTGAGATTTAGGTTTGCTGTTTCAAGGTTATTAATTGCATCTCGAATCACAATCGGGCTATTGGAAAATAAAACAAAACTTTGGTTATTCCCAGAATTAAAATTACCGCCGATGGCTGCTGTTGCGAAGCTGGATGGCAACTTGGAAGTCGGCAGAGAAAACGGATTAAAAGGCGAAAGCGAAGCAGATTTTTTCTGGGATTTTGGTGCTTGTTTATAATTAATTCTCACGCCTTTATATATTTCCGACTGCACTGTTTTATCGCCACGAGATTGTTGGCGCCAGTAGGAGTCAAGAAATTTTTGGCTGCGATCGACCTTTTGGGAGGAAACGGCCAGCAAAAACCCGGTTTGTTTGCCGTTGCTGCTGTCGCCATCGAAATCGGGGTTTGTGACGGCGAGGGTAATTTCGTCACCTATCCAAGGTTGGATATCTCGACTGTAATCGAGGCCTGTATTGCCGAGGAAACTTTTTTTGATTTGCTCAAATTCTGCGTGCGATCGACTTCTTTCTTCGGGAGTGGCAAAAACTTGTCGCAATGCTTCGAGGCGATCGGGATTTACCAGCATTGATGCTAACAAAGGTGCTTGTTTCGAGACAAACACAGCCGCAGCCGGAGTAGTTGTCGGCCCGCCAGCGAGCAAATTCAGGGGAGTGTGAGTTGTCAGCCAGTAAAAACCACCGGCACTCAAGCCTAAGAGTGCCAAGACGCCAGCAATGAGGAAAGAAAAGAACGATCGCAACTTCATACAACAAGGACTAATGACCACAGTCTATTATTAACTAGAGTAGCGCATGACCGTAGCTGTCGGCAGATACTTTTTGTGCTGTTCGCAAAAAAAAAGAATCAATTAAAATATTCTCAAGCTCTAAAACTCAAGTAAAATGCTAACAATATCAACGCCCCCCGAACAGCGAGTTTTACTGCCAAATATCAGTTGGCAGTTATATGAAAGCCTGCTAGCGGAACTGGGCAACCAACGTTCCACCAGAATTGCTTATCATCAAGGTCAATTAGAAATTATGGTGCCGCTACCGGAACATGAAAATCGCAACAGGCTGATCGATCGCTTAATTGTAACTCTCATAGAAGAACTCAATCTAGAGTACAACCCCTTTGGCTCGATGACGATCAAAAAACGCAAAAAAGCAGCGGGTAAAGAACCAGATTCCTGTTATTATATCCAGAATGAAGCACTGGTCAGAGGGAGAACAGAATTAGACTTTGCTCAAGATCCGCCGCCCGATTTAGCACTGGAAATTGATATTACCAGCAGTTCCTTAAATCAATTCGATTTATATGCAGATTTAGGCGTACCCGAAATTTGGCGGTACGATGGACGAAGCATCAAGTTTTATCAATTGCAAAATGGCGAATATGCCGAGTGCAATTTTTCGCGGGCTTTCCCGATGCTACCTACTGCAAAAGTTGAGGAATTTATCGATCGCACTCAAACTACAGGCGCAACCACAGCAGTGCGAGAATTACGGGAATGGGTCAATCGATTTTAGATTTTAGATTTTAGATTTTAGATTTTAGAATTGAAGCATTCACCCCACGAATAAATACGTTCGGCAAGTTTCATCGGATACAGGTTTTTTATTTTTCCACGGATGAATCCGGGGGCTTGTATCCTGGATGCTTTCGGTAAAAAATCAAAAAAATCAGTAATTGTGCAGTCTACCACGGCACTCCTCGCGCATCAGAAAAATCTGCATCTAGAACCACCCCCGCATCGAATACAGCATCAGTTAAATCAGCTTTTCTAAACGACGTTATCGACAATTTTTCTATCTGTTCAACAGCGATAAAAAAGCCGATCGCAGTTAACCCCAGAATTACCCCAGAAACCAAAAATAAGACAATTCCCCTGAGAGTATCTCCGCCCAAAAATGTCACAATACCGCTAGCGCCGATCGCAGCAGCAGCCCCAGCCACAGCCCCCGCCACAATTCCAGCTTCGCACCGAGTCGCAGCAATCGCCGTAGCAGCGGTTCCAGCCACAGCCACAGCCCCCGCATCCGCCCCGGCTATCAGTCCCGTCAAAGCCCCAGCAGCCGTCACTGTCACCGCTGTCACCCCAGCCCTAGCAATCAAATTTCTCACCCGCCTGCGGCTTTGTCCGGTTCTGACACCCTGAAAATTTGCCCCCCTCAAAATCGCCCCGGTGAAATTGCAGCCTCGAATGTCGCAACCGCTGAAATTCGCCCCAGATAAGTCAAGCCCTTTAAAAGAACGGTTCCGCAAGTTTTGGTTAGCAAAATTGAGATTTTGAGGTAAAGTCATTCGATTTTAGATTTTAGATTTTAGATTTTAGATTAACCAAGCAAGGATCTGGGTTTTTAGATTTTAGATTATAGATTTTAGATTAACCAAGCACAGGGCATTTAGAATAAAGCCTGTGGTTTATAACGAGTTTCCATGTCTCCCATCTCCGAATCCCCATTTTCCCCCGAACAAATTGCTGCTGAAAGACTCAAACCAGAAGAATATCAAGAAATCGTTCAGCGTCTTGGCCGCCATCCTAATAAAGCTGAATTGGGAATGTTCGGCGTCATGTGGAGCGAACACTGCTGTTACAAAAATTCGCGGCCACTATTAAAACAGTTTCCCACAGAGGGCGATCGAATTCTCGTCGGGCCCGGAGAAAATGCCGGCGTCGTAGACTTGGGAGAAGGCTTGCAACTCGCCTTCAAAATTGAATCCCACAACCACCCCTCAGCAGTCGAACCTTTCCAAGGTGCAGCAACCGGTGTCGGGGGGATTCTCCGCGATATCTTCACAATGGGTGCTCGCCCGATCGCACTTTTAAATTCCCTGCGTTTTGGCAACTTAGACGATGCTAAAACTCAGAGATTGTTCAAAGGCGTAGTATCGGGAATTTCCCATTATGGAAATTGCATCGGCGTGCCCACAGTTGGCGGCGAAGTTTACTTCGATCCGGCTTATTCCGGCAACCCATTAGTTAACGTCATGGCCTTGGGTTTAATGGAAACTCAAGAAATCGTCAAATCCGGCGCATCCGGCATCGGAAATCCCGTGCTTTACGTCGGTTCAACTACTGGCAGAGATGGCATGGGAGGAGCAAGTTTTGCCAGTGCCGAATTGACCGACAAATCAATGGACGATCGCCCCGCAGTCCAAGTAGGAGATCCATTTTTAGAAAAATCCTTAATTGAAGCTTGTTTAGAAGCATTCAAAACCGGTGCAGTCGTCGCCGCCCAAGACATGGGTGCGGCGGGAATCACCTGTTCGACATCAGAAATGGCAGCCAAAGGCGGCGTCGGCATTGAATTCGATTTAGACAAAGTTCCCGTTCGAGAAAGCGGCATGATTCCCTACGAATACCTGCTTTCAGAATCCCAAGAACGGATGTTGTTTGTTGCCCAAAAAGGACGGGAACAGGAATTAATCGATATTTTCCATCGCTGGGGATTACACGCAGTAGTAGCGGGGACAGTCATCGAAGAGCCGATCGTCCGAATTCTCTTTAAAGGCGAAATCGCTGCCGAAATTACCGCAACTGCTTTGGCAGATAACACGCCAATTTATCACCGAGAACTGTTGACAGAACCGCCAGAATATGCTAAAAAAGCATGGGAATGGACGGCGGATTCCCTGCCACAATCCACAGTTGCAGGTATCGAAATTAACGGCAATTTCCAAACTTGGACTCAGATTTTGCTGACGCTTTTAGATACTCCCACCATCGCTTCTAAACGCTGGGTTTATCGCCAATACGACCATCAAGTGCAAAACAATACTGTTGTTTTGCCGGGAGGCGCTGATGCTGCCGTTGTCAGATTGCGTCCGCTAGAACCTTGCCACTCTTCCCTTGCTAACGGGTTAGAAGTACACCCCCTTGCTAAGGGGGATCTACTGAGAGAAAATGCCGTTTCTCTAGCTTCCGAAAGCAAACAGGAAGAAGAGGTAATTCCTCTATTTACAAAGGCACAAGGTAGGGAAACTCCAAAAGTTTCTCCCCCCCTTAGCAAGGAGGAAGCGCCGCAGGGGGCTATTCCCGGAGTTGCTGCAACGGTTGATTGCAATTCTCGTTATGTTTATCTCGATCCTTATGAAGGTGCAAAAGCAGTCGTAGCGGAAGCAGCGAGAAATTTGAGTTGTGTGGGTGCTGAACCTCTCGCAGTTACTGATAATTTGAATTTTGGCAGTCCCGAAAAGCCGATCGGATATTGGCAGTTAGCGTCAGCTTGTCGCGGGATTGCTGATGCTTGTCGGGAGTTGGGAACGCCTGTTACTGGCGGCAATGTTTCTCTTTACAATGAAACGGTTGATGCTGAGGGGAATCCTCAACCAATTTATCCGACTCCGGTAATCGGAATGGTGGGGTTAATTCCCGATTTGAAGAAGATTTGCGGCCAAGCTTGGCTAAAGAAAGGTGATTTAATTTATGTCCTGGGAATTGGTGAATCATCCCAAAACTCCGAACTTCCATCGGAAAGCTCAAAAATCGAAACTTCTCCTACTTTGGGAGGTTCGGAATATTTAGCGGCAATTCACGGGATTGTAGCTGGGAAACCGCCAAGGATAGATTTTGAGTTGGAAAGAAAAGTGCAATCGGTTTGTCGCGATGGAATTCGCCAAGGTTGGGTATGTTCTGCCCATGATTGTGCGGAAGGTGGAATTGCGATCGCCCTCGCGGAATCTTGTATTTCTGCTAAAATGGGTGCGGAAATTCATCTCAGTTTCAACTCGGCAAATGTCCGCCGCTGGGATGAAATTTTGTTTGGTGAAATGGGCAACTGCATTGTAGTTTCAGTCGCACCGAAAAATCAAGAAATTTGGGAAGCTTACCTGCAGGAACATTTGACAAAAATGTGGCAGAAGCTTGGTTTAGTTTGCTGTGCTGAATCACCTTTACGGGTTGTGAGTGCTGACAATCAAGTGTTAATTGAGGTTGGGATGAGTGAGATGGGCGATCGATTCTATAATGCGATCGAGCGTCGGATTGGATCTGTTTGACAACGTGAAGTTTCGATCCCCCTAAATCCCCCTTAAAAAGGGGAGTAGGGGCTGACTTTGAATACTCTTGTCCCCCCCTTCTTAAGGGGGGCTAGGGGGGATCTCCGGGTTGAAAACACACCCTAGAACCCCAACTTCTTACAAAATTCACGATTCTGGTAAAAACCTATTACAGAAGTCGGGGTTCTTGCACACTATACAATATAAACAATATCATTCCTAAAATAAATGATTTGCTGTATCAATCCCAACTGCCCCAATCCTCAAAACCCCGACGGGCAAACATATTGCATCAGTTGTGGCCTTCAACTCGTACCCATCCTGCGAAATCGCTTCCGCATGATCAAACTCCTCGGTCAAGGTGGCTTCGGCAGAACCTATTTAGCAGAAGATATTGATAGACTAAATCAACCCTGTGTCGTTAAACAATTAGCACCCGATGTCCAGGGAACTTGGGCGATTAACAAAGCAGTAGAATTATTTCAGCTAGAAGCTAGACAACTGCAACAGCTAGGACAACATCCCCAAATTCCATCCCTTGATGCCTATTTTGAAGACAACAAATATTTGTATCTCGTACAACAGTTTGTGGATGGGGATAATTTGTTGACGCTTTTCCAAAATCAGGGAATTTGGCAAGAAAGCCAAGTTAAGCAACTATTACTCGAACTTTTACCTGTTCTCAAGTTTATTCACGAACAAAAAATTGTTCACCGAGATATCAAGCCAGAGAATATTATGCGCCGTCGCAGCGACGGTTTGTTAATGCTGATTGATTTCGGAGTTTCCAAACAGTTGTCAGGAACAGTGATATCGCGACAGGGAACGCAAATTGGTTCCCATGGTTATGCACCGCTTGAACAAATGCAAGGGGGTGAAGCTTATGCAGCAAGCGATTTGTTTAGCTTGGGGGCGACGGCTTTTCATCTACTGACGGGGGTACATCCTTATGGTTTGTGGACGGAACACGGTTATAGTTGGACTGGCAATTGGCAGCAACATTTGAAGAGTCCCATAGACAAGGAATTGGAATTGATTTTATCTAAGTTGTTGGCAAAAGATATCCAGCAGCGCTATCAATCAGCCGAGGAAGTTTTAAGAGATTTTCAAGGTCAGTCAAGACAATCTCCCGCACCGACACCAAATCCCACAATTCCTGTGATTCCACAGCACTCTTTGCCGTTACGAACTAAGACAACAAGGCGAGGTTTCTTGCAATTAGCGGGTTTTGCTGGGGGAGGATTTGCATTAGCTGTGCTGGGTCAAAGTTTGTGGAACAACAAAACTTCTTCATCTTCACCAAATCTTCCGCCTTCATCCAACAATGCGGCCCCATCTCCTAAATCATCAGCTCAAAAATCATCTCCAAAAACTACAGCAAAAAAATCATCGCCAAAACCATCTCCACAATCTGTAGCAGAAAGTCCATCGCCCAAACCATCTCCAAAACCCGCACCAGAAACTCTAAAACCTACGCCATCTTCCAATGCTTTAAAAAGCTTTACTTTTGAAACAGTGACAGTCAACTCAACGGGGCAAATTGCCAACCGCCGTCAAGGAAAAGCACAGGCTTTTATAGAAAATATTGGGAATGGTATTAGTCTAGACATGGTAGCAATTCCTGGCGGCAGTTTCGTGATGGGTTCGCCCGATACGGAAGCCGGACGAAGTAGCTATGAAGGGCCGCAGCGTACCGTGAATATTCCTGCTTTTTTTATGGGTCAATATGAGATAACTCAAGAACAATACCAAGCGGTGATGGGAAATAACCCTTCTGAGTTCAAAGGTGCGAAACTTCCTGTGGAAAAAGTAAGCTGGAATGATGCTGTGGAATTCTGCAAGCGGCTTTCTCAAAAAACAGGCAAGACTTATCGCTTACCTTCACAAGCGGAATGGGAATATGCTTGTCGCGCCGGAACTAAAACACCTTTCTATTTTGGCGAAACTATTACCCCAGATTTAGTTAATTATAATGGCAATAATCCCTATGGTGGGGCACCGAAGGGACTTTACCGCAAACAAACAACTGATGTCGGGAATTTTTCACCCAATGCTTTTGGACTTTATGATATGCACGGGAATGTTTGGGAATGGTGCAGTCATCCCGACAACGATCGAAGCGATCGCCGGGTGCGTTGTGGCGGTTCCTGGAACGACACTGCGGTGAATTGTCGCAGTGCGTATCGTCTTAGCAATTTGGCGGGCGATCGTTACTCGGACATCGGTTTTCGCGTGGCTTTGGTTTCCGCGTAGTCTCTGGTTTTCGGTTCTTTGCTGTAGTCTCCCGCGAGGACTTTTCTTTTAAGGCTGGGCGGTTTCAACCTGGTTGATAAATATAGTCCTTGACGCATCAAAACCTTCATAACCGGGTTTTTTGGGGTTTTTGCGGTCTGTAGCGCGTCTTCTGGGCAAAAAAAACCGGTTTCTGGCTACCCGTGCAGAAGTCCTATAATAGTTAAAATATGCCACGGTCACATATTAGGAAGGATAAAAAATATGACCCTCAATCTTCCTCTTCCCGATTCAATTCAAAATTTTATTAACGAACAAGTGGCAATCGGAGGCTACAGTAATGCAGCGGAATACATCTTGCACCTAATTCGCCAAGAACAAGCAAGAGCCGCGCGGGTTGAGTCGTTATTGTTGGCTGGTTTGGATAGTGGCAATTCTATAGAGATTACCGATGATTGGTGGGAGCAAAAACGGGCTCAGTTGGTGCAGAATCTTGACCCACACCAGCAATGACTAAACGGATTGTCATTACACCAAGAGCAAGTCAAGATTTAGACGAAAATTTTGCTTATATTGCTCAAAATAATCTTGATGCTGCATTGCGTTTTTTTGATGCAGCACGTCAGACATTTGCGAGATTGGCTCAAATGTCGGGAATGGGTCGCCTGTATCCGGTTAAAAATCCACGGTTGGAGGGTTTGCGAAGATTGTCAGTTAGGGGGTTTGAGAATTATCTGATTTTCTATCTGTCTTTTGATAACTATATTGAGGTAGTGAGAATTCTGCACGCAGCGAGAGATTTAGAGGAAGTTTTGTCAGGAGATGAAGCTGATTGACTTTGTAAAGTAGGAAAATTTTTCAGGCTGCCAAATCTCCATCCCACGGTTCACTCCTGTCGGTATTACTTAATACTCGATCGCCCCCAAAATGACATTACATGGCCGCACAGATTCCCATGATGATATAGTATGTCAATCTCACAGAAAAGTCAAGCTCGATCGCCCTTAAATTCTAATATTTGAAAAAGCCCATCAAGCAAGTTTCTAATTTATTTGCCATTGCACGATCGCCAATCTCTTCAGTCTGGCGTTGCGCTGACTTCGTTTGACAATCGCCCCAGCCATCGCCCCAGCCATCGCCCCAGCCATCGCCCCAGCCCTCGCCCGCTGTTAATTAAGGTTAATATAGGATTTGGGGGCGATCGATACTACAATGCCATTAAACGCCGCATCGCTTCTGTCTGAAATGCTACACGATTTGGAAATAATGACAGATCCGTGGCAAGATTAAGGGAATGTTAAGTTATGCGACGCCTTCGCAAACAAGATTTCCCGCTGAAACTGTCCCCCTAACCCACCTTCCCCATTAGGAACCCACCCATCTATGATTCCCAACCATTCCTTCGCGGCTGACGAGCATTCTAGCAAACCCGACAAGCCCGAGGAAGCTTGTGGCGTTTTCGGTATCTACGCACCGGGTGAAGATGTCGCCAAGTTGACCTACTTCGGTTTGTATGCTTTGCAGCACCGCGGTCAGGAATCAGCAGGGATTGCTACCTTTGACGGTGAAAAAGTCCACCTGCACAAAGATATGGGACTGGTTTCCCAAGTCTTCAACGAATCGAGTTTAGGTCACTTGCCCGGTAACTTAGCCGTAGGGCACACTCGCTACTCTACTACGGGCTCCTCGCGCGTGGTCAACGCTCAGCCTGTGGTTGTCGAAACTCGTTTGGGAAGTCTGGCCCTAGCACATAACGGTAATCTTGTCAATACTAAAGAATTGCGCGAAGAATTGCTGTCTCGGAAGTGCGAATTTGTCAGCACGACGGATTCAGAGGCGATCGCAGTGGCGATCGGTTCCGAGGTAGACAAGGGCAAAGACTGGCTGGAAGCAGCGATCAGTGCCTTTGGTATGTGCCAAGGAGCCTTTAGTTTGACGATCGCCACCCCTAAAGGCGTGATGGGAGTCCGCGACCCCCAAGGCGTCCGCCCGTTGGTAATTGGCATCCTCCCCACAACTCCGGTACGATACGTTTTAGCATCGGAAACTTGCGGCTTGGATATTATCGGTGCTGAATTTTTGCGGGACGTAGAACCCGGGGAATTAGTTTGGATTACAGAGGAAGGTATGGCTTCCTTCCACTGGAGCCAGCAACAGAAGCGCAAACTTTGCATCTTTGAAATGATCTATTTTGCTCGCCCCGACAGCCAGATGGAAGGTGAAAGTTTGTACAGCTACCGACTGCGGATCGGGCGTTTGTTGGCAGCAGAATCTCCGGCTGATGCTGATATAGTTATCGGCGTTCCCGATTCTGGAATCCCGGCGGCGATCGGCTTTTCTCAAGCTTCCGGCATTCCTTACGCCGAAGGATTGATTAAAAACCGCTACGTGGGGCGCACTTTTATTCAACCGACTCAGACAATGCGGGAGTCAGGAATCCGCATGAAACTCAACCCTCTCAAAGATGTGTTGGAAGGAAAGCGGGTAATTATTATCGATGATTCGATCGTGCGCGGCACTACCAGTCGCAAAATCGTCAAAGCCTTGCGGGATGCTGGCGCAACAGCAGTTCACATGAGAATTTCCTCGCCGCCGGTGACTCATCCGTGTTTCTACGGTATCGACACCGACAATCAAGATCAGTTGATTGCTGCTACTAAGTCAGTCGCAGAAATCGGCACCCAAATTGGGGTTGATTCCTTGGCTTTCTTGAGTTGGGATGGAATGCTGAAGGCGACTAACGAAGACCCGATGAGTTTTTGTTCGGCGTGTTTCACCGGTGATTATCCGATCGACGTTCCAGAAATGGTAAAACGGTCTAAGCTCATATTAGAAAAAGCTGGAACCTAGAAAATCCCAAAGCGAGAAAGCGATCGCCCGTCACTTTCCGCAATTTATGGATTTTCAAGTTTTTCTGGTAAGTCATTGCCAGAATGTGTGTAGAAATGTTACATTAACTTAGCTTTAGCAATTCTTGCAGAATTTGTGAACTGTAGTGAACAGTCGCTTGGGTAGAACTTGTGCGAAACCCAACCCTCGGATTGGAGATGGGAGATTGGAGATTTGAGATTTGTGCTTGAATCTAAAATCGGCAATCTAAAATCGATGGTTTTTCCCTACACTCTCGTTCACAATTCCTGCTCGAAACGCTGTATGCTACCTGCAGACTGGAGGTAGTTCCTCCAGATGTCCACTCTCAGATGGAAGTCGCATTTCGCACCAACAACGGGCACATGAGATTTTTTCAGATAACAGGGTCGATCGCACTAATTTTTCCGACACAAGTATTCGACAAGCCAACTTGCTTGAGAATCGCGGACGGGCTATTCATGCGAACTAAATAACTTTAGAAACCCTTGCAGAGTAAAAAGATGGCTCCTTGCAGGTTGAATGTTACCTCACCTGCATAGGGCATACAACCCCCCGACTCCTGTCCGGGAGAGCCAAAAATTTAGATATTAGTTTAAGCCCCCAGATTCATCTGTGGAGTGAATCTAAAATCTAAAATCTAAAATCTAAAATCGATTGACTGTTAAAAGAAGGCGGAATGCGGTTTCTCAAGTCAGCTTAAATCGGAAACTTCGTGCAATCAAATACTGTTCTCAATCAGCCGAGCAATCAAGGCTCATCCTCTCGTACAGCAGAGTTACCTTTTACTCTTCAAGATATCAAGGCAGCCATTCCAGCCCACTGTTTTGAGCCATCGGCATGGAAATCTCTGGCTTATTTCTTTTTAGATATTGGCATCATCGCAGGTTTGTATGCGATCGCCTACACCCTGGATTCCTGGCTCTTTTATCCAATCTTTTGGTTGATGCAGGGAACCATGTTTTGGGCATTGTTTGTAGTGGGTCACGACTGCGGACACGGTTCATTTTCTAAGAGCAAATGGCTCAACAACCTGATCGGACACCTGTCCCACGCTCCAATTCTCGTGCCCTTCCACGGTTGGCGGATTAGTCACAGAACCCACCACGCAAATACAGGCAGCTTAGATAACGATGAAAGCTGGTATCCGGTATCGGAAAGCAAATACAATCAAATGCCTTGGTACGAAAAGCTAGGACGCTTTTATTTGATGTTATTTGCCTATCCAATTTATCTATTTCGCCGATCGCCCGATCGAGTAGGTTCTCACTTCATGCCCGGTAGCCCGATTTTCCGTCCGTCCGAAAAATGGGATGTGTTGACAAGTTCCGCATCCTTGGTACTGATGGTAGGCTTTTTAGGCGCGCTAACCTATCAGTTTGGTTGGCTGTTTTTACTCAAGTTCTACTTGGTTCCCTATGTAGTGTTCGTGATGTGGCTGGATTTGGTAACATTCCTGCACCACACAGAAGCCGATATTCCTTGGTATCGCGGAGATGATTGGTCTTTCTTGAAAGGTGCATTGTCTACGATCGATCGCGACTACGGAATCATCAATTCCATCCATCACGATATCGGCACCCACGTAGCCCACCACATTTTCTCGACAATGCCGCACTATCACTTGAAGGAAGCAACGGAAGCCATCAAGCCAGTGTTGGGCGATTATTATCGCAAGTCAACCGATCCAATTTGGAAGAGCTTTATTCGCTCTTACTGGGATTGTCATTTTGTCTCCGATACAGGTTCTGGAGTTTACTACGAATCACCTAACAGTCGGCGATCGGCTGAAGTTAAGTAGTTTAAATAAACAATAGAATACGCAAAAACCCGGCTTCTTTAAGAAACCGGGTTTTTCTTTTTTGTGCGTGTTTGATCATAAGATATTCCACATTTAACCTGCATATTGGGGGCGGGCAAGATGCCCACCCACAATAAATTTACAGATTACCTTTAAGCCCGATCGCCGTAACAATAGTCCACGCATCCACCAACAGCAGCAGCAGCGTACATCCCAGCAAAATAAGATACATCCAAGGCTGCGACAAAGGGCGGACATCTCTAGTATCAATACCTGTTTTTGCTTCCACCAAACCGACTAATTTACCAAATCCAGCCACCCGCATTGGCAACAAATAACCTTCACCCGAATGACTCAAAAAATAGTAAACTAAACCTCCTTGACCGGTCGATCGAGGTTTGAGAGCTTTTACCTCAGTCCAAGGTAGGGACCAACCCTTGCGAAAAAAATGCGGAAACCACTTGGGATATGTGACTTCAATCCCTTCCTCGCTCAAAATTACCCTTTCACTGAGCACGCCGTAGAGGCCCACAGCCCCAACAACAATTCCCGCCCAGAGTGCGGCGGGAGGAACCGGTGCTTTCGTTACTTCCGACAAAAACGGCAATGGAATTGTCAGGGCTGTGTACAAGCTCAACAGCGTGATTCTAATCAGGGGAGAAAGCCGGAATACCGCCGGCTCAAATACTGGGGCAGAAGATGGGGAAGAAGCAAGAGGTTGTGCTGACATGGCTGAATTCGAGAAGCTGTTTAAGGATATTTTTGCACAGCTTTTGGGCCCGCCAACCAAACTCAGAGAAATACGAAAAACCGGACAATATTTCCAGTTGTGAGTTTTGATCTAAAATTCATTTCACAAACTTTGATTCTTAACTGTTGAGTTTTTACCGCTTTGCAGAAGTTGGAATTTTGAGCGCGGAGTTATCAATTAACTGACAATTATATAACTCAAAACTCACAACTGGGATTAATCAACGGCGGTTAGCGCCGGTACAGTCAAAGGTTCTGAGATTTCTCTGGATTTGGGGCGGCCGGCCATGATTGTTCGATCGCCCGGAACTGCCTCTGGGGATCTGCTAGGATTGACCTTTGAATAGGGGCCTTCGTTAATCTGCAAGCGATCGCAAGGAATTTTATCCGACAAAATTGCACTAGCCATCATCCCGGTGTGAATTTCCAATGCTGCAGCGGGCATCGCTTCAAACACTAAGCGCTGTCCGGGAAACACCACTCGTTCAAAGTACCAGTTAGGAATGTTGGCGATGCGAGCAATCTGAATCTGACTGGTGGCGTTGACGTAGCAGCACAGAATCTTGCTGTCAATGTTTGAGGGTACGGGGTCAAGAATTTGAGCCATAACTGCTGAGGGAGCCTTGCCTAAAAGTTTTAGTTATCTTCTCAGGCTAACACTAGGCGATCCCGCCTACTGTAAAGCCGACTACCAACTCCCTAATACATGAGAGACCGATCGAACTTCTATTAAAATATAACCGGATAAATATCGGCTTTTTGACTCCTAGCAGAGATTTTTTGTCAAAATAAGCTGTATTCACTTAAAAATTAGCTTTTTTCTGCTGCTGTCGCCGATCGACACCAACAAGCTCGGCTTTTAGCCAGTTTAAAAAAATTTAAGAATATTTAATGTCAAATTGCGAAAATTAGACATATTGTAAAGTTATATTAAAAGAATATTAACATAGCTGAAAAAGTTCCACTTTAGGATATGGCAATCATGGAAAACCGAGAAAACCGAGTCCTGTACGTTCGCCTCCCTTGCAATCCGATTTTCCCGATCGGAGTTGTCTATCTTTCGGATCACGTACACAAGCTGTTTCCCGATGTCGAACAGCGCATTTTCGATTTAGGTGCCGTACCCCCCCTGGATTTCGCTAAAGCTTTAGATGCCAGCATAGACGAGTTTAAGCCGACTCTGCTAGTTTTCTCTTGGCGGGACATTCAAATTTACGCGCCCGTCGGCGGCAGAGGCGGCAATCCGCTGCAAAATGCCTTCGAGTTTTACTACGCCAAAAATCCGCTGATCAAGTTCCGGGGAGCACTCGGAGGACTGCGTTTGGCCGCGTCTTACTACACCGAACTCTGGCGCAATTTAGGACTGATTAAGCGCGGATTGAAGCGGGCCCGGAAATACCGCCCCGAAGCTCGTGCAGTGGTCGGAGGCGGTGCTGTGAGCGTGTTTTACGAACAGTTGGGCCGCAGTTTGCCGGCGGGAACAGTGGTTTCGGTGGGGGAAGGCGAAGCTTTGCTGGAGAAGTTGATTAAGGGCGAAGATTTGGCAGAGGAAAGATGTTATGTGGTGGGAGAAACCGTGCCGCGCGCGAAGCTAATTCACGAAAAGCCAGCCAACATCGAGAAAACTGCTTGCGACTATAACTACATCGAAACGATTTGGCCGGAATTTTCCTATTATCTACAGGATATGGACTTCTACGTCGGAGTCCAAACCAAGCGCGGCTGTCCTCACAATTGCTGTTACTGCATTTATACGGTGATTGAAGGGAAACAAGTGCGGATCAATCCGGCGGATGAGGTGGTGGCGGAAATTCGGCAATTGTACTCGAGAGGTATCCGCAATTTCTGGTTTACCGACGCTCAATTTATCCCAGCCCGCAAATTCATCGACGATGCAGTTGAATTATTGCAAAAAATCATCGCCGCCGGCATGGACGACATACACTGGGCCGCTTACATCCGTGCGGACAATCTCACACCAGAGTTGTGCGATTTGATGGTAAAAACGGGGATGAATTACTTTGAAATCGGCATCACCAGCGGTTCCCAGGAACTGGTTCGCAAAATGCGGATGGGCTACAACTTGCGAGTAGTTTTAGAGAATTGCCGCGATTTAAAAGCAGCCGGTTACAACGATGTGGTTTCCGTGAATTACTCGTTTAACGTCATTGACGAAACCTTTGAAACCATCCGGCAAACTATTGCTTATCACCGAGAATTAGAGCGGATTTTCGGAGCCGATAAAGTAGAACCCGCGATTTTCTTTATCGGCTTGCAGCCGCACACAATTTTGGAAGAATACGCCTTTAAAAAGGAGATTCTGCAACCGGGTTACGATCCCATGAGTTTGATGCCTTGGACAGCGCGAAAGTTGCTGTGGAATCCCGAACCTTTGGGTTCGTTTTTCGGGCAAATTTGTTTAGAAGCTTGGCAGCGGAATTCCAATGATTTCGGCCGCGAAGTGATGGCAATTCTGGAGGAAAAACTCGGCTGTGCGGATTTGGAAGAAGCATTAACCGCGCCAGTGGAAATCAAAGACAAACAATTGGCAGCAGTTAATTAATTAATTACCAGGTTCGCAGTCAGGAAGACGGTTCTTTTCAAAAGGGGAAATGGGAGGAAAAATCTATCTTCTATTTCCCTTTTTATTATTCAATAAATAGGTAAGTGCAAATAAACATTACCGTGTAATATCAAATCCGCCCTTCATCGTCCTGTATTCATCTCTCTGTTCTCTGACCGAAAGCATCCAGGATACAAGCCCCCGGATTCATTCCTTCGCAGACTCAGGACCCAGAAATAAAAAACCTGTATGCGATAAACAAGCCCCCGAATTTATCCGTGGGGTCAATTCTTTAATCTAAAATCTAAAATCTAAAATCTAAAATCTAAAATCGATTGACTCTGCGTTCTCTGCGTTCTCTGCGGTTTAATCATTCCAATGCAACCGGAATTGATATAAAAGAGTCCGTTCGCGACATGGGGGCGCTGATTCCCGGTTTCTACGAAAATCAAAGGTTTAGTAACGAGAAATATATGAAGAAACCCGGTTTCTCAAATCGGCGTGAACAAGTCATAAAATCTTAAAAATGTCATAAATACAAGAGATTGCTTGCCTGCGATCGCATTGACATACTTGTGTATTTTCACGGGTGTTAGGTGCACAGTTCGCACCTTACTTAAACCGAGGGTATACCGGGTTCCCTGCACCTCTCACCTCTGAGATTAAATATTATTAATATCCAGCAAAGATAGCTTAAGATGTAATTATATAGTTAAAACCAGGAGTAACAGGATGTTTTATAAAGATACAGTTAAGGACATTAAAGCAGTAGTTCTAGTTATGGCGGGGATTAGTGCGATAGGCTTTTTGACCGCCTCAGCAGAAGCAACTGCACTAAATCAACCCGCACCCAACACTTTGGGCAATAATCAACCGCTGCAAATTGCTCAAGTTGAGGGATGTCCGAGGGCCGAAATGGTGCAATTTTTCGCAACGCCCAACTTTTCTATATACATTTGCAAAACCCAGGAAGGCGATATTTTTTACCGCGGCCTTAGCAAAATAAATGGCACCCAAATCAATGTCATGCAAGTAACAGCAGGTGATGACGGAAGTTATGAAGCGACTAACGGCAATATTATCTATTCGATTAATCCCCAACGCCTGCAAGTCCGCCAGAATGGTAAGGTAATTTTGACCGAAGCTGTCATTAAGTAACACTAACTGTTATTTAATGATAAATTCACTAAATTTAGGGTGTATTTTATTTAATATCATGTCCGATCGATTAACCATAATATGCCGATGGGGGCGGGTTTTTAATATTGTCAATTATTGGCAGGTATTGTTGGTGAACCCGCCCCTACAAAAATTGCGATGGCTCGACCGGACATGATTTAAGTTAAAAATTTAATGCCCACCAAAACATATTGATTCCTTAATAATCCAAGAGAATCAATGGTAACGGTTATAAGATTGACTAACTTTTGTTCAAATATCTCTCAATCAAGACGATCGCCACAATATCGTCCACTGGCTTCGGTGGCGTCCGCATTCCCTGGGGAATCAAGCGCGAAAGTCCCGTGGGAGGGTACATTTGCCAGTAGCGTTCCCTCGCTTCTAAACTGCTGTACCTCTCGTCCACCTGAACAATTTTGAGCGCTGGCGACAAACTCTGTGTCAGTTTTTGTTTCCAACTCTTAGAAGTCGTTTGATCTCCGATTACCAATAACTCAATGGGAAACTGTTCGCACAAAGATTGAATAGTAGATATCGCTGCTTCCGACAGCACAACTTGATGGTAGCAGACCTTCTTATCTCTACCCATTACAGCTATGCCGCATTTGTCTTTACCTGGATCGAAACCTAAAATCATATTTATGAGTCCTGTGTTAATAAGTTTGTAGTTGCGATCGAGCGCCAGTCAACTCAATCGCCAACCTATATCTAATCTGATACTTGCATTCTTGAATGTCTCAAAATCTTTGCGGGCGATCGTACTTATTTTGCTTGACTTTTTTGCAGGATTGACATATTATATCATCATGGGAATCCCTGCGGCCATATAATGTCTAAAATCAGAAACCGGGTTTTTGCCATAATCTTTACTTCCAGTTTTAATTTATCGAAAAAACCCGGTTTCTTTTGCCCCCCCGCAGCAATCAGAAACCGGGTTTTTGCCACAATATTTGCTTCCCAGTTTGGATTTATCGAAAAAACCCGGTTTCTTTTGCCCCCCGCAGCAATCAGAAACCGGGTTTTTGCCACAATATTTGCTTCCCAGTTTGGATTTATCGAAAAAACCCGGTTTCTCACAGCAACGCGCACAAATCAGAAACCGGGTTTTTGCCACAATATTTGCTTCCCAGTTTGGATTTATCGAAAAAACCCGGTTTCTCTCACCTCTGTGCAGGCGGTGCGTCGCTGTGAGATTGTCGATTTGATTTGCAAATTACTGATGGCGACGCACCCTACTATCTTGAATCGGGTGCAAAGATGAGTGCAAAAAAAAAAAATTAAAGCGGGCGCAAGAGGGTAAACAGGAAACAGGGAAAAGGGCTAAAGAGTCAAGAAGAGTCCTCACAGATAAGACAGGGAGAAAGGGACAGCCAAAGCAACCGCTACACGAAAACCCCTGCACGGGCCCAAAAAGCCCGAGTAGCGCCGAGGGAAGAAGCTGCGGAAGGCAGCACGGCAATTGACCGCACCGCTCCTCCACGAACCTCCACGCAGCACTCCGCCACTACTTGTTCCAGTTTCCCAAGAACTTCCGTCAATCGGTGCGCCGTCATAGTTAATGTGCACCTTATCGCTGCACCATTCGCTGACCTGACCGTGCATATCATAAAGTCCAAAGGCATTCGGGCCAAAACTCCCTACATCTATCGTTTGTCTGCGAACAAGTCCCTCGGGCGCTGCACCATAGGGTTGATAACCGTTATAATTAACTAAATCCGTGGTAATTGTCTCGCCAAAATAGAAAGGTGTTATAGTTCCGGCGCGACAAGCATATTCCCATTCTGCTTCCGAAAGTAAGCGATAAATCTTGCCTGTTTTTTCAGAAAGTTTCCGGCAGAATTCTACAGCCTGATTCCAGCTTACGTTTTCTACAGGAAGTTTTTCACCTCTAAACTCCGATTGATGATTTCCCATAACTGCTTGGTACTGTGCTTGGGTGAGGGGGTATTTTCCTGCATAAAAAGCTGGTAATGTTACTTGATGCTGCGGACTTTCCTTATCTTTTCTATCTCGCTCTGTTTCTGGCGAACCCATCATAAATGTGCCTCCGGGAATGTAAACCATTTCGAGCACAACTCCATTACCTAAGTCTTCCGGGAAGTAATGAGCCGCATACTTTCTACGACTGTTTTCTTTTCCTTCAGCATCCACTGTGATGACATCAAATTCAAATGTAGGGAGATAGTCTTGAAACTGCGGTTTTATCTTTAAATCATCTCTATCTTTCAGGAGTGAATAGGCAGCAAGTTTCACCTGCATTGATTCCTCGCGCAAGGCTTGCATTATCACATCTAAGCCAGCTTCTCCATATTTGAGTGCTTCGGAGAGGGCGGCGATTCTCACTTCGACAATGGGTGAGGCTAAGCGGCTTTTAACACCGGGAATGCCTCCGAGTACCGCCGCATTGACAGGAATTAAATTTTGACCGCCACGGACGGCATCGTATTCTCTGGGTTCATTTTGATTGTCTGACATTACACCGCACGCTCCTGCATTTTAATTGAGCAAAATTTTGTTTTGTGATGTCAATATCTCAGGGTTCGATTCTTCGTTTCTTTCTTTGCGCTCTTAGCGGTGCGGTGCGTCGCTGTAAGATTGTTGGTGGTGCTTCCAGATTTTTGGTGGCGACACACCCTACTAATTGGGTATGGTGCGTCGCTGTAAGATTGTTGGTGGTGCTTCCAGATTTTTGGTGGCGACACACCCTACTAATTGGGTATGGTGCGTCGATGTGAGATTGTTGGTGCTGCTTCCAGATTTTTGGTGGCGACGCACCCTACGATTGCTATATATATGGCGGCACGGATTCCCATGATTTAATGATATGTCAAGGGCGCGAAAAAGTCAAGCAAAATTGTCATTCGATCGCCCAAAATTTTTCATCAAATTCGATATGTCGATCGCACTTATTTTTTAACTTTCAAATCTCCTGGGCCAGCTTTTTGTTGTCCGGTGCGAAAAACAACGACTCCGTTTTCACGAGCAACTAAATCTATTTTAAGCGGGCCGGCGATGTAAGTGACATCTGCCGCGATCGCCTGAACGTCCAGCGGTTTCTCGTACTGCTGCAATCGCTCGATAAAACCAGCTAAAGTTTCAATCTGACTGTCGGCCACTTGAACTCTACCGCCGACAACGCCGATTAGGCGAGCGCGAAATTGACAAGCTTCTATCAATTGCAGCAACTGCTGCCGCACCTGTTCGTCAGTCAAAGTCACCGGATCGACAGCAACCCCTGCAATCACATCTCCAGCGCGGAACACAACTCGATTGATTTCTGCTTCTGCAAATACCTTAATTAGCTTTTCTTCCCGCAGGTAATTAGCGCCGGCAACAATTCGCACCACGTAGTCTTGACCGTCTTTAATCTGACTAATTAGTTGATCGATTTCTGCTTTAGTAATTTGAATAACCTGATCCCTAACCTTGGTATTTTCCGGCTGCATCAGTCCGACGGTGGTTTTATTTGCTTCTTGCAAAAGCCGATCGATCGCGCGACTCGCCATACCGGGTTCAATAATGCGAACCACGCCAGCAGCTAAAATTTGACCGCGCCTGATAGCAACTGTACCCTCGCGGATTGCCTGAAAGTCGCGTTCCAAAATTTGCACTTGCTGCTGCAAGACAGTTTGTTGCTGTTCGAGTTGAGCTTGTTGCTGTGCCAAGGTTTCTAACAGTGCTTCCCTCTCGGCAATTACTTTGTCGCGCTCGACAATAGTTCGATCGCGCTCGGCGAGATTTTGCATTCGCTGGGCAATTTCCTTGTCTCGCTGGGCAATTAGTTCGTTGCGATCGACAATTTCCTTGTCCCGCTGGGCAATTTCTGCGTCTCGCTTGGCAATTTCTGCGTCTCGCTGGGCAATTTGAGTTTTTACCTGCTCTCGCTGCTCGATTAACTGTTGCCGTTCCTCTTGCAGTTGGGCGATTTCCGATCCTAAAGCCGTTTTTTGAGCAGAAACTGTTTTCAATTGGTTCTGGGTGCGATCGAGCTGAGCTTGTGTAGTCGATCGAATCGTTTCCACCAGTTTCAATTGTTCTTCGGTGCGGGATTTAGCTGCTTCCACGCTCCTGAGCTGTTCTTCTGTCTTAGATTTAGCCGCTTCTACCTGACTTAACTGCTCTTCAGTTTTAGACTTAGCTGCTTGCACGCTGTTGAGCTGGGCCCGCAGCGAGTTTAATTTTGTTTGCGTCAGAGCTTGCTCAGCATTAGCTGCTTGGAGGGATTGATTTATTTGCTCTAAATTGGCTCTAGCTTGCGCTTGAGCGGCTCTGGCTTGAGCTAATTCAGTTTCAACTCGATTTTTTTCTTGAGTGGCTTGGTTGATTTCTCTGCGGGCGTTGTTGAGCCTTTTTTGAATCTCGTCTATTCTAAAAACTCCCGTTCGCAGCGGCTTGCTAGTAGCAAACAAAATGCCCAGAGTCAGTGCTGACAAGATGCTGCCAGCCATCACTGTCACAACAACAGCAGTATCGCGGGGGCGAAGTTTGAACAAGCTCAATCTTGCCTTGCCAACTTTCGTCCCAAGGCGATCGCTGACAGTGGCGATCACACCCCCCAACACTAAAATTACAAATACCAGGATGTATCCAGCAGTCATTCCGATTTTAGATTTTGGATTTTGGATTTTGGATTGAATCTAAAATCCAAAATCCAAAATCCTATACTTTCTCGGCATCAAGTGAATTGCTGGCTTAGGGCCACCGGGTTGTGGACTGTGATCTTTTTCTTGTGGATCGAGATCATGGTTTCTTGCCTGAGATCGCCCAGCAAACGAGTCACCGTTACCCGCGTCGAGCCGATCGCTTCGGCGATCGCCTGGTGGGACAGCTTCAAATCTATCGTAATCCCCTCAGCCCCCGGCACGCCAAAATCCCGGCACAGAATCAGCAAAAAGCTGACGAGTCTCGAACCCATATCTCGGTGCGCCAGCGTTTCAATCATCATCTCGGTTTGCAAAATCCGAGACGACAGTCCCCGCAGCATCACCATCGACAGTTCCGGGTCTTCCTTGAGCGCTTTCTCGACTTGTTCGATCGGCAGCGAGATCAATTCCACCGGCGTAAAGGCTACCGCGTGGTAAAACCTGTCCGATCGGTGTCCCGTAATCAGAGACAGCACCCCAAATACGCTATTTTCGCGCAGGAGGGCGACTGTAATTTCTTCCCCTGCTTCGTAAACCCTGGAGAGCTTCACAGCACCTCTAATGAGAACGTAGACGCGCTCAGCCGGGTCTCCAGGGAAAAAAATTGTCTTGCCCCGTTCAAAGGTTTCCACAATGGGTGGAAACGCCCCGCCGCTGATTTGGCGGAACACGGCTGCTAGCGGTCTATCATGCGTCACGACTAGATCCTTTGTACTAATCAATACTTTATAACTTGCCGATTAACCTTATTGAGTAAATATACTGCCCAACCTCCAATATCCAAGGATTCTGTTACTTCCATCTAATGTTAAGGTAAACACGCACTGTATGATTAAATCTAGCCCTTCTCTTAACTTTTTCAATTCCGCCCCCATGTAGCTCCACAGCAAAATTAATATCAATTGTGTCTCAATTGTGTCTCAATTGTGTCTGAATCAGTTAAATCTGAATCAGTTGTGTCTAAACTGGCGGGGTTGTCAGATATAGCCAATGAGAACGGTGCAAGTTGCTTTTAGATAAACTACAGATGATAGATTTGACCGGAAAAAATGCTCTTGTTACGGGCATTGCCAACAATCGCTCGATCGCCTGGGGCATAGCTCAGCAGCTCCACAAAGCTGGGGCCAACCTCGGCATAACTTATTTGAAGGACGAGAAAGGCAAGCACGAGCGCAAAGTCGCTGAACTGGTGGAACCGCTCAATCCCAGTCTGTATTTGCCCTGCAATGTCCAAGACGAGAGCGAAATTGAGTCTACTTTTCAAACCATCGCCGACAAGTGGGGCAAGTTAGATGTCCTGATCCACTGTCTGGCTTTTGCCGGCAAGGACGAACTTTCGGGAGACTTCACCAACACTTCGCGCCAAGGTTTCTCCAATGCTTTGGATATTAGCGCTTACTCGCTGGTGCGGCTTTGTGCTGCTGCTAAACCCCTGATGGCCGAGGGTGGCAGTATTGTGACGCTGACTTATTTGGGCGGCGTCCGGGTAGTTCCTAACTATAATGTGATGGGAATTGCTAAGGCGGCTTTGGAAATGAATGTTCGTTATCTGGCTGCTGAACTGGGCCCGTTAAATATTCGGGTAAATGCGATTTCTTCTGGCCCGATTCGGACTCTGGCTTCGTCAGCAGTTGGCGGTATTCTGGACATGATCCACCACGTTGAGGAAGTGGCCCCGCTGCGGCGGACGGTGACTCAGCAGGAAGTGGGAAATGCTGCGGCTTTTCTGTGCAGCAATCTCGCTAGCGGAATTACGGGTCAAATTTTGTATGTCGATGCCGGTTACGAAATCATGGGAATGTAACAGTTGTCGAGAATTTAGAGTTATGTAGGGGCGGGTTTAGACAATAAACTTTAACTTTAACAAGTAAGTTTGATCTCGCATCTTCTTGCACCATTTTCAAGAACCTGTAGGGGCGGGTTCACCAAAAACTTTCTCCGGTAACAGACAGGTTAAATAAACCCGCCCCCACCCACTCGCATCTTCTTGCACCATTTTCAAGAACCTTACGGGGCGGGTTCACCAAAAAGTTTCTCCGGTGACAGACAGGTTAAATAAACCCGCCCCCACCCACCAAAAATCCCTTGATTGACTGCAGGTGTCTGATGTCAGTTGTATGCACAACCCGCCCCTTGCTTGAGACTCAACACTAAAAAAATCCCGTTCTCAAATTACTAATTATCAATAACTAATGAATGACCAATTGCGAATTATGGAAATAATCGATCGCCCTTCTGTACCTCCTGCAAGTTCAGTTCAACCAGCTAGGGCCGCCTTGGTGAAACGCACGACACTGGAAACGGATGTCACGGCCAGCCTCAATCTCGACGGTGTGGGAACTTGCAAGGCGTCTACGGGGATTCCGTTTTTAGACCATATGTTGCATCAGATTGCTTCTCACGGATTGATCGATTTGGACGTGCAGGCGATCGGGGATTTGGAGATTGACGACCACCACACGAACGAAGATGTGGGAATTACTTTAGGCCAAGCGCTAGCAAAAGCTGTCGGGGATCGATCGGGCATTTCTCGCTTCGGACATTTCATCGCCCCTCTCGATGAAGCTTTAATTGAGGTAGTGCTAGATTTTTCGGGACGCCCTCACTTAAGTTACAGCTTGGAAATTCCCAACCAGCGGATCGGCACTTACGATACTGAATTAGTGAGAGAGTTTTTTTCGGCGGTGGTGAACCACACTCAAATGACACTGCACATTCGACAGTTGCAGGGCGGAAATTCTCATCACATTGTAGAAGCGGCGTTTAAGGCATTTGCGCGAGCTCTGCGGATGGCGGTAGAAATCGATCCCAGGCGCGCCAGTCGGATTCCGAGTTCTAAAGGAGTTTTGTAGTATGGGGTTTGCAGTAGCGTTTGGGCGCTACTACGAACTTGTAAATTAAAATAGCCCTATTACTCTGTGATTTTTGAGCATTACTCAGTTAATATCTTTCGCATTGATGAGGTAAAGCTACAAATATTTCTGAAAGTAACGGCTCCTTTAACACCTATAAAAGGTTTCACAATGCTATGTCTAGAATTCGCTAAAGGTAGCATAAAATTCACAATAGCATACTTTTCATTGTCTGAGGTAATATCTGTTTCTAAAGTATGCAATTGAAAAATGCTACTATTAAAAATTTGAAAAGGGCTTTCTAAAGCTGCAAACTCTTGGTCAGAAAGTTCAATGTATTGTTCAAAGGTTTTGATAAGAGCGCATAAATCTTCAACCTCAATTGGTTTGGGCGCAGAACTAATGGAAAATGCAACAAGCTGAGTGGTGCCAATCTTTAAGACGATAAATAGATTAACAACATTTTTAGAAGACAGAAGTTTTCTTATATAAAAAGTAATCAGGTATCCGTCAGCCTCAAGGCAACATTTATTCGCCTCCTTTAGTTTCGGTAGATTTGAAGGAGAGGGCATATATGAAGTTCTTCTGGCTTCCTTAAGAGCTTCCATCTCTTTTGTCACATTACACACCCACTCTAAAAGTTCTTTTGCTTCTTGTTGAGACTTCCCTAATTTTATTTCAAAATCATTGATGACTATCGCGTGACAAGCTTCATTCAATAAGTTCTGCAATAGACATATTTCCTGAAACAAAAAGCTAATATTCATCAAGCTTTCACCGGACTGTTTAATATCTTGAAGAATAGATTCAAAAAAACCTCTAGCTTGTCTGGGAGAGGTATTCACTCTTGTTGTAAAACTATTTGGTATTACCTGTTGCACTTCCTGAACAAGTTGCAGGAAAAATTCTACTTCTTCGATCGACAACTGAATCGCAACGTTGTTATCTGCTATTGTAGAAACATTCATCATAATTTTTTCTATCTTGAATTGACTAGACTTGTTGGAAAAGTGGAATAGATTTGTAGTTAGGACAAAAGTCTTTGCTGATGAGTTGGCAATGAAAGGACTGAAGTCCTTACTACAAACAGGTCAATCGAGACTTGTATTAACCACCCGCCCTCAATCTATCCAAACTTTGTCAAGAATCTGAAAGCATCGAGTACATGACTCGCGCAAACGTAAGGCGAAGTATTGTAAAAAGCTTGCCAAGCCGCCGCTTTATCTTCGTCGTATTTATCGGCTCTTTCCGGGTGTTTTCCTTGCCAATTCAGGCGCACTGCGTGACCGACTAATACATCTAAAACGATGTATTCTTCTACTTGCAATTCTGGGTTGCGCTGGGCGATCGCCGCCAACTCCATCAGCGCCTCAATATTGACTTGCCGGTATTCCGGTGCGACAATTTTATTCAGCAAATGCTCAATTTGTAGCGCGAAATTCTTTTCACCGGGTGTCATTTCCGATAAAATGATATGGCTATCTAACCGATTGCGACGCTCTAATTTGTCGCCAATTATCAAGCCTTTGCAGTGCCGCAGCAGTCCCCAAACACTCGGATAAAAATCCTTCGGTACGCGATTGACAGTACCTTCCATTTGCCGCTTCCGGCGCCATCCTCCCCCAGGCATTGTTGGTTCTTCAGAAACTGGCGCTACTACCCATTCAATGTCTTTTTCCGGCTGTTTGACGCGCAGGGATTCTTGCTGTTTGAGGATTTGATTCATTTCCTCGTATTCTGTCAACACTTGGCGCAGGCGATTTTTGATTTCAAAGGGACTTAGCTGCATTAAATGTTCGTAAGCTTCATTTTGGGTAACTCCCAATTCGCGGGCAAACTCGCTAGTCAGCAGCAAAATAAAGTAGCTAACTCTTAGCGTCAGCAGGCCTTTAAATAACTGCGGTTCGGCTTTAATTAGCAGGCCTAGGTAGATGAGAACTTCTTGAGTTAAAACTCGATCGCGAATGTCTTCTCCGCAGAATTGGCGAATTTTGTCCATCACTTCCGTATAAGAACCAGGGCGCGAAATTATCGAATCTTCGCTGTAGGCTTTACCCACAGCAATCTGCTTTTGTCGCACCAAAATGTCTGTCACCGCATCGGACAAGCTGATATCAACCTTGTCCAGCAAACCTGCGGCATGGCGGATGACTGCCCATTGGATTTTTGATTGCGAACTTTCTCCAGCTTTTATATAAACTTCGTTGAGTAAATCCACAACTTTAACTGTTTCTTGCGCCCCTCCAAATCCTGTATCAAAATTTAATCCTTTGAGTCTAACTAACGTGTGCAGCAACTCAATTTGTTCGTACAAGTTTTCTGAATCGCGCAGGCTAGTTAGCAAGAATTGAGTATTAGTTTCGCACTCTAATTTAAATTCTTGCGTGTGACCCAACGGCCAAGTTTTTTCAGGATTGTAAGTTAGATAGCTTCTGGTTTCTACTGCACCTGTCACTGGAGATTCTGTGAATTCAAAATCGTGCATGAAATCTATTCTCTCGGTGCCAGCGGTCAGCATTAACTGCTTAAGATTTCCGAGTTTAACTGGCGTGTTGTTACAGTGTCCATCCCGGAATTCCTTCATTAATTCTAACAGCGCTTCCCGCCCGGTTTCCAGCATCGTGTGAGTCAGCATCAGCGTTACCGTAGGGCGTCCCAACTGATACCAGTGGCGGTGAATGTGAGCTATTTCGCTCTTGATTTGAGCTACTAAAAAATGGTAATCTAAAGTTAAGTAAAACTCTTGTCTGTTCAAAAATGAGGGGAGAAATACGATCGCCTCTTCGCGAATTTTAAACACCCGAGAAGTTGTTAAACTCCGCAAACGGCGCACGGGGCGGCCGGTTAAGCCTAATTGGTCGTTGCGTCCAATTTGGGTGTAAATAGCTGATAATTCTTTAGTCTGGCGGACTTGAATAGGTTCTACCTGTTTTGGGGTTTGCGCGGCAATGCCGTTAGCGGCTAATTCTGCTTGCAAATCTTCGTCTTCAGCTAACAGTGCAATTTGCACTAAAGGTTCTCTGTGTTGGTCCACTGACAGATGCCTTCCCAGCGGATCGATATCGCCCACTGCGATTAATCCTTCATTTAGCAATTGACCGAGAAAATACAGACTTTGGGCCCAAACTAGGGGAATATTTTCATTGGGTAAGCGCTGCTGGCTGCTGGGATTTAGCTTTTCTGCTTCTATATTTTCGGCGGGGACGTAGTACAATTCTGGTAGTAGCGGCACACCAGAGCGATCGACTGCTAAAGATTCCAAACGCTGCTGGTACTCTTGCACTTGGGCTTGATTTCCCTGAAATATGCCGTCCAACAATAAATAAGTGAAAAATAGCGGCCACTCGCATTCAATGTGCTCGAACTGCCTTAATTCTGTGGGCTCGTAGTGCAGGCGATCGGCATCTTCCAACACTGTTTGGTGTCCGTCCCGCAGAAACCGCTTGCAGCCGTAATTTCCTTGCAATTTGTCAATAATCTTATTTCGAGTCCGTTCTATTAATTCTCGATCTTCCACAGCAAAAGCCGGAAAGCTAATCACACTCAATAAAGCGGCATCTACTTCTTTTGAACTCGATTCGCGAGGCAAAAGCGATTCCAAAGTTATGCGACTTCTGGCAATTTCGTCTGGCAAAACGTGTATCACCGATGCTTGAGAGCCTTTAATTCCGAACAAATCCAACCCATTTATTGCTTCCAGCGCTGCTTTTGCCATGCCAACTGAACTGGCGTTCAATTCTGCATTGCCGCGATTGATTTTATGACCTCTTTCCCAAATTCCGTAATCCGGCGTGCGGTAGGCTCTACCGATGTAGTAAACTAAATTTTGCACGAAATTGACTTCATCAATTGTAAAAATTACGTGCAGCCCGGAAGCCGTCATTTGAGCAAGAATTAATAAGAATATAGATGTAGCGTCTAACTGTAAATGTCCCCACTGGTCATCACCGACAACAATACTTCCCGTTTGAGTATTGTATTTAGCGTGCAGGGCGTCTAGCGGCGACTGAGTATTTTTAAAACGTTCTACTTTGCTCGATTGCTGCATCATCGCAAACAGCAAGCCGCGCATCAGTTTGACTGTGCTGTGTTCGAGTTCAAATGTCCTGCCCTGATCTCCATCAATTTTGCGGTAAGCTAAACCCAAACCCCAAACCGCGAGAATGCTGTACACGTTGTCGCGCACCCAGGCATCGGTGTAGTCGCCGTGGGCGTTAACGGCGGTACTCGCGGGCAGCAAACCAGTAATTGGGTTCTGGCGCTTGAGGATGATGGTTTTGATTTGCTCGTAGTAATAATCTAACCTGGTTTGCCGCTGGTTTTTTGCGATCGCCATTTCGTTTTCCTGCTTTTTCCTGATGCGAGTAGATTTGGGGTGAATAGACTTTTAAATATATCAGAGATTAGATTATTTCTCAAGTTATCCAAACACAAAAAGGTAATTGCCATGTCTACCCAAAACCACAATAACAACAGCGTTCCTTTCGTGAAAGTTGTCTACTCTACAGTGAAAATTAATGGTAAAATTGAGCTAGTACCGATGGAATGGTACGCAGACGGCTCTGTCAAAAAAATCGAACGCTAATGCTCGATCGCACTTGGCGGGCAAACTCTAATGAACTTGCGCGACTCGTCGCTTACAAAAAAACCGGTTTCTGGGCCACAGAACGATGACTTAACAGACTCTTGGTGGCACAAACCGGGTTTTTTGCGACCAAAACTGGTCTAGCGTCGATCGCCAATCTAAGCTAATTTAAATAACTAGGTGTGTAGGAATCTCAAAGAAAAAAATATGGATCGATCGCGCCCGCAATTTTCAGTGCTGGGACTACCAGTTCACATATTAGATGATTATGCAGGTTGGCTGATGGAGCGTCTGCATCAAGGGTTAGGAAGTCATGTGGTGACTTTGAATGCTGAAATGGCCATGCAAGCCGAGCAAAATCAGGCCTTAGCAGATGTAATCCGCAAAGCGGAACTCGTGATTCCCGACGGTTCGGGAGTGGTGTTGTACTTGCGGCTGCGTGGCAAACCGGCACAGCGCTATCCGGGGATTGAATTAGCAGAATCGCTGTTAGAAGCTGCCGGAAACTTGCCGAATTCTGAATCAATATTTTTCTTCGGAGGTCACCCCGGAATTGCGGAGGCGGCAGCAGAAAATTGGCAGCAAAAAGTTAAGGGATTGTCGATTGTTTCTCAGCATGGATATCTCTCGCCACACGAACAAAAAGACTTGGATCAAAGCTTGAAAGAAATGCAGCCAAAACTGATTTTTGTGGGCTTGGGAGTGCCGCGCCAAGAGTTTTGGATTGCCGAACACCGGCATCTTTGTCCTGATTCGATTTGGGTGGGAGTTGGCGGCAGTTTTGATATTTGGGCGGGCAAAAAAACTCGCGCCCCTGCTTGGTTTTGCGACAATCATTTAGAATGGTTGTATCGGCTTTATCAAGAACCTTGGCGGTGGCGGAGGATGTTGGCTTTGCCACAATTTGCCTTGAAAGCTTTGGGGGATTTTCGAGCTTAAAAATGCCACAATAAAATAGGTTTGTAGTGAGGACTAAAGTCCTCATAAAATTATCAGGAATTCAGTCCTCACTACGAACCGATCGCGATTAAACAATGTAAGGAGAATCGATCGCCTTTGCCCGATTAATCGCCACCAAAGTCTGGTAAATCAAAGCCGAAATCTCACCGCGGGTAATGTCCCGCAGCGGCGAAAGCCAATCGCGGGAAGGATAATTAACCACAATCTTCAAAGCAGTTGCTGTGCCGATCGCACTTAAAGCATAATTAGGAATTTGAGAGCGATCGGTGTAAACTTTCAAAGTATCAGGATTGCCGCCCTTAAGTTCCAAACCGTTAACCAAAGACACGATCGCATCAGCCTTAGTTAAATTCTGATTCGGGCCGAACTTCAACCCCGGAAACCCCGCCAAAAACCCCCCCCGATTTGCCCGTTCGATCGCACTTCTCGCCCAAAAAGTAGCAGAAACATCAATAAAATTTGTAGCCGGCACCCTCGGAATCGGACTAAACGCACTCACCAACAGCGCCGCATATTGAGCACGGTTTAAACTGTCATCAGGCCTAAAAGAACCGTCAGGAAAACCGCTAATTATATTCGCCGCAGCCAAAGCTTCAATAAACTTCTGTGCCCAATGTCCAGAAATATCGCTGAACACTGTACCCCCGATATTCGGATTGCCGCCGCCCTTTCTCACCGCAGCTTGCACAGCTTTAAAAGCATTCACTTTCCCGTAACCAAACCAATCGCTGCGGCCGTTGTTAGGATCGTAATTTCCCATGCGATTGCCCAACTGGGGATCGGGATCGGGATCGACAATTTTCTCAGCAGTTTGTTCGAGAATTCCCCGCACTTCCCGCGCCGTCAAACGGGGGTTAGCCGAAAGTATCAACCCTGCAACCCCAGCGACTACTGGAGTGGCGCTGGAAGTACCGCCAAAAGTATCAGTATAGTCCCCCCAGTCGTAGCCCCGATTGCCCACTCGATCGGCAGTAAACACCCCCAAACCGGGCAAATACTGCGTCACCTCCGGCGGCGTGCCGATAAATCCGGTTTCTGGCAACCAAGTTCCCGGCGGCGCGTTGTTGCTGGGGGCGCAAACCGAGATGCTGGTGCCCCAATTGCTGTAGGCTGCTTTTTTGTTGAGGGAAGTGGAAGCGCTGACGGCAATTACGTCGGGGTGGACGGCAAATCCTGCCAGCCATCTAGTTTGACCGCCCAGGACGTTGTTGGGCCAGCCTTTCTCGTTAATTGTGCCGTTGACTGGGCGGTTGGCATTGCCGGCAGCGAACAGAATAACGCAGCCTCTGCCGCCCCGCCCTTGGGTTGCTGCTTTGGTGATAACGGCACTCTGCCGCAGGGAAAGGGGATAGTAAACTGCCGCAGGCCCCCAACTGCAAGAAATGACGGCGGCACCTTTTTCGATCGCCCAATTAAATATTTTTTCGACAGAATCGTCATCGAGAAAACCCGTGGTACGAATGGGCATCAGGGCGCATCCGGGGGCGACGCCGACAATGCCTTTGCCGTTTTCTTCAGCAACGGCGACGCCGGCACAACTTGTGCCGTGGTTGTCTGAGTCGGCGACTGGCATCGGGGAAGTGTCGCCCTCTTTGAAATCGATGGGTGAGACGATTTTGCCTTGGGCTTGAAAATCCGGGTGGGTGATGTCAACTGCATCGTCGGCGATCGCAATTACGATCGATCGAACTCCGCGAGTCAGGTTCCAAGCTGGTTCTGCATAAATTTGAGCACCGCCGACAAGTTCCTTGCCGCCTTTGTTGTTGAGATACCACTGTTTGGGATAAAGCGGATCGCGGGGCGTGTAATGCTGCTGCGTCTCTACTAAAATGTTGGGTTCTGCTACGAGAACTTCTGGATATCTTGTCAGGCGGTTGGCAATTTTGACCGGGTTTTCTGTTGCTTGTTTGGTGACGAAGCAGACGAAGGTGTTGGGAATTCCTTCTACTGGCCGGACTATTTTTAAAGCTGCTGCATTGGCGATCGCCTTTCGCGATTCTTCGTCTACTTGTTCGCCAAATTGAATGGTAATTTGGTCGGTTAAATAAAAGAATGTACTGGGATTGTTCGCGGGGCAATAGACGTGGCTGGCAAAAGCTACGGCATCGCTGGCGCGCGCTGTTTGCATTGCTGCTTCTAGGCGATCGGCTGAAACGAGATATTCTTCGAGATTACTTTGGCCGACGCGGCGGTTGAGTTTTGCCCCAGTTGTTGCAGCCCAATCGTTTGAGGCTGATGCTGTTGGTGAGGGGCGGACTGTAAAGCGATCGTCCGCTTTTGACAGCAGCAATTCATCGCCGCCGCGCTGCAAAATCAGTGGGAGACTTTCATCGGGAACTCCAATTCCTTGATAGTTTTGGAGAGTCTCGGAGGTGGGTTTGCTTGGTTGTACCATCAGAAATGTTCCTGTTTGATTTTGATGTAGATTTATCAAACATATTTATAAGCTGTCAGGGAGGTTTTTGCTATGAGGGGTTTGAATCTGTAACTAACAGCGGTAGTTTTTCCATCAGTCCGCGTCGGACTTAGTTTGTGCGATCGCGTTGCTAGCGGTTTCAACCGCCGAGTCTTTTTCGAGATCAGCAAGTTTTTCAGCAGATAAACACGCTCAAATAAACACGCTAGGATTAACATTAAAAAATTCTCCCAGCGCCTTAGCTTGCGCCTTGCTAATCGCCCGTTTCCCATTAACCACCTCAGAGACTACTCCTTTGGAACCAATCACGCCCACTAAATCGGCTTGTTTGAGTTCGCGAACTTCCATGAAATGCAATAGAACATCCCGGGGAGTCACTTCTGGATCTGGGTAATATTTTGATTCGTATTCTTCGATCAACAGCCCCCAGAGACTCAGTAAAGTTTCTTCTTCTACTGTTAATTCTTCCTTAGACATCAGAAAATCGACTTCTGCGAGGGCAAGATCATTATCTTCTTCGTTCAGGATTGGCTTAGGCTGAGATTTAGCCAGCAGTTGACCGTAAGCTGTTCTTTCAATTGCCATATTCATGGTGCGTTCGATTGTTGAATTAGATCGGGACTTACGCATCAAATACCAAAGAAACCGGGTTTTTTACCAGGTTTAAAGCCTCAAATGCAGTATTTAGGTAAAAAAACCCGGTTTCTGCGTCCCGGACTAGATTGCCGGGATCTGTCCAATCCCCCGCGATTTCCTTGTTCAATCCAAAATCTAAAATCCAAAATCTAAAATCCAAAATCGATCGCCCACCCTTTGACATTTCAACAAATTTGGTTTACACTTAGCCGGTTGCGATCGCCAATGGTAAGATCGGCTCAAGCTAAATATTTTTTTAAAGCGCATAGGCGCAAAGTAATTTCATGGTATACTCTGGAACTGTTTGCTGGCTTCGCTCCACTGCCCGGATTACGATCGGGGCGATCGCAGCTTTTACCCTGTTGCAACCGATCCAAGTCCAAGCACAACAACCTTCTGGGCCAGAGAACCAACAGCAAATCGAGCCCGCCGACGACCCCACAGACCCCAACAATCTTCGCCCTCTGACGCAAGACAGCAGTCTGCTGAGCGTCCCAGGAGGCCAGCGTTTGATGACAGAAGCCAGCAGTGCTATTTCCTCTCAGAATTACGCACTGGCTACTCAAAAACTCCAAGAATCCCGCCAAATTTTCAATCAACTGTCCAACTTCTACCAACAACTGGGTAGCAGTTTTGCCGGAATTGACATCCGCTTGGCGGAAAGCCACCGCACCAAAGCTGTAGAAACAGCCCAAATGCGCGACGAAGCCACCTACCGGCTGGCGTTGGTACACCGGGCCCAAAATAAGCCCGAACTGGCTGTGCCCCTGCTGATTCAGATTATTCGATCGCAGCAGCCAACTCGCGACTTGGGCAAGAAAGCTTACCAGCAGTTACTGGAATTGGGTTTTGTGGATTCGCCCTTTCCCCGACCTGCCAGCAGTCAACCGCGATCGTCTAACAAATAGTTCCACTAAAATCTAAATTACAGCCGTTTATCAGAGAAACCAATGGTTACACCGTCTCAAGTAGCAGAAATGATTAAGGCAGGGTTGCCCGACGCTAAAATACAAGTTGACGATTTGACCGGTGGCGGTGACCACTACCAGGCGAGAGTCGTCTCTGCAGCCTTTGAAGGAAAAAGCCGAGTACAGCAGCACCAACTGGTATACGGCGCTCTCAAACAGGCAATGGCTAGTGAAGCCATCCACGCTTTGGGCTTGGAAACCTTAACTCCTGCAGAATGGGAAGCGAAAAGTCAAGCTGCTTAATTGTTGAGCGGCAATTGGGTATCACAAGTTTGTGCTTGTGTCAATAGTTGCTTGAAATACAACTGCTGCACTTACCCACAAAAACCAAAGAAACCGGGTTTTTTAACCGGAATCTATGGCTGTAACGAAAGATTTTCCTAAAAAACCCGGTTTCTGCGTCAGTCAACGTTGAAAAATTTTCAAACAATATTAGGACCTACCATGAGTACAACAGCACATCAAAGAATTGACGAGTTGGTTAAGCAAAACAAAATCATGGTTTTTATGAAGGGCAATAAGTTAATGCCCCAGTGCGGTTTTTCTAATACTGTGGTGCAAATTCTCAATACTTTGGGAGTGCCTTACGAAACTGTTGATGTTTTAGCAGACCAGGAAATTCGTCAAGGCGTTAAAGAGTATTCCAACTGGCCGACAATTCCTCAAGTTTATATCAACGGCGAGTTTATTGGTGGCTCGGATATTATGATCGAGATGTATCAAAAGGGCGAATTGCAAGAAGTTGTGGAAGTGGCTTTGGCTTCTTAAATTAGACAGAAAAAACATTTCCCCGACTTCTTAAAGAAGTCGGGGAAATAACAGCAATCGCGTTTTACTTTGAATTAAGTTAATTTACTTACAGCGGATTCCAGGTTGATAAAGTACACCCCAGAAACCGGGTTTCTTCTGGATTTCTCGCCAGAAACCGGTTTTATTCAAGAAACCCGGTTTCTCTGTACTTCACTTACCTGGAAAGTGCTGTAATTATTCGTTACCAGGCAAAGCCTAGGAACGCAATGCAGTAGGCTAGGCATCGAATTTTTAGGCTCCCAAAGCGAGGCCGAGCCTGTGGACATCGGTTCCGAGGCATAGCCGGGGAACCAGTTAAAATTCCCAATTCCCAATTCCCAATTCCCCATTCCCCATTCCCAAATCATCAAGGGTTTATCAAACCGAATTTGCTATTTAATAGTAGTCTGCTTCAGTTTGGGTCTGTGGCATTGCAAAATTGGAGGGGTCGTGAATGTAACGGGCTGCTTCTTCCTCTAGTCTGTGAATCAGATAGGGTTCCAAACTGTTGGAGTGCCGCAGGGCTGCTAAATAGCCGTCTAAGTAAAGCCGCAGGTCATCAAAGCGATAACCTCTATTCCACATTTCGACGAGGGCGTCGGTGAGTTTTTGGTAGTGCCGGATTGTTTGGGTGTCTTGTAGCATGGTGTGAGTTTGAAATCCTTTGTGGTTTGTATAATGACGGCGGGATTTAGGAATGGCCTCGATTGATGCTGAGTGGCTCAGCTTGAAGCTATTTCTAAATAAAAGTTTTTACCCTGCTCAACAGGCTACCCTCCATAAAAAATTTCACTCGTTGCAATGCAGTTGCTCGACTTTTTGCGCGCACCTAGATAATTCGCTGTGCGTTTAATTGAGTCGGGATGTGGCTGAATTTGACGGTCAAAGTGGCTGAGTGTTCCGGCTACCGAGCGAACGGTTGGAGGAATTCTAGTTTCACTTGCGCGATTTGTCAACCTCCTGGAATTGGGGGCTGGGTCGGGGGGATCGCTTTTGGCAGGCGGTTGGGGCATGGGATCGATCGGCTTTACACTGTCCTATTTTCATTGTAAGCTCATCGCCAGAATGATTTAACCTTTCTGCAGGCTGACCCTGCCAAATTAACCCAATCTTTAAAATTCCTACCCTAGGTATGTCCGCTGCTTTAAACGCAGCTCATGCTTGAGTAGCGATGGTTACAAAAGCTTGACAAAAGCTCTGTTAACCTTGTAGCAATTAGTGATATGGGAAGCTCGCCTCTGTGGAATCTGCAAGTATTTCAATTGTTGAAGGGAATCCGCACCTGCGATCGCTCTTGGGCTGGCATCTACAGCAAGTCGGTCACTGGGTGCACCAGTCAGCGGATATCAGTCACGCTAGGGAAATATTTTTCAGCCGCCAGCCAACCCTAGTCATTCTGGATGCCCAATTGCCCGATGGGGACGGTTTGGAATTTTGCAACTGGCTACAACAGCAGCAGCAGTCGCTGATTTTGATGCTGTCGGCGCGGAATTCGGAATCGGATATTGTTGAAGGTTTGAAGGCGGGGGCAGACGATTACCTGACTAAACCCTTTGGGATGCAAGAGTTTATGGCCAGGGTGGAAGCTCTGATGCGCCGCAACCGCACGATGCTACCGCCGGCGACGCTGGAGTGCGGGCTGCTGAAAATTGATTTGGTGCAGCGCCGAGTCAGGTTGTACGAGGAACATATTGAGCTGACTCCCCAGGAATTTAGCCTGCTGTACGTGCTAGCTCAAGCTGGAGGAGTGCCGCTGTCGCGCTCGGATTTGCTGCGTCGGGCCTGGCCTGATGCGATTGATAACCCCCGGACGATCGACACTCACGTACTCTCTCTGCGTAAAAAAATCGAAATCGACCCGCGACAGCCGAGCTTGATTCAAACTGTACGCAATGTCGGCTACCGACTGAATCTGGAGTTGTTAAATAATGCCAATCAACATTCACCAGTGCCCAGGGCGGTGCTTTCTTAAACTGCGATCGGGCTATAAGTCTGATTTTATTTGGGGAATTGATTGGCGATCGCATCGGTTTTCGCTGCCATAATAAAGTCATTGCGATGCAGTCCAGAAATCTCGTGAGTCCACCAAGTAACGGTAACTTTCCCCCACTCGGTTAACAGTGCGGGGTGATGTCCTTCAGTTTCTGCTGCTTCGCCGACGCTGTTTGTAAAGGCGATCGCACTTTTGAAATCCGGGAATTCGTAGGTGCGTTCTATTTGGGGAATGCCATTTTTTTCGGTCAAATTCCAGTCGGGAATTTGAGGTTTTAGCTGGACAATTTCGTAAGCTGTGACGCGGGCAGAGTTTGGGCTGCAGGCTGCACAGGGTTCTGTTGCTAAAGGTTCCATAAATTGCTGTTTAGCGAGAAGATGCTAAAAGATATTATAGACATTTCTAATCTGAATTATTTTGAAGGGCAACTGTCCTTTAGGATTGACATCTTGCACCATTTTTAATAAGCTTTTTATGGGCGGGTAGGATGCCCAACCCACAAGAAATTCACTCTTTGTGGAACAGGCCGGAAAGCCTGTTTTTGAGAATGGTGCAAGGCAGACATTGCGATCGAAATCGTTCAAAAAACAGATGAGCAATCCTTTAAAATTTCTGGAAATTATCGTTCACTGTGGAATCGGTTGACCGATAATATCAGGAATGGGCGGGTTGATTTGGCTATCTCGGTGATATTGTAAAACTTGGCGAACCCGCCCCTTCAAGTGCGATCGATCAACCGATAATTTTCTTAATCAAATCCAACTTACCCTTATAGGGAGCGTACCGCCATTTTAAGTCAAGTAAAAATGACTTTTGCAGCACGCTTTTTTGATGCGAAAAAGTATCAAAACTTGCTTTCGCGTGATAGCTACCGATGCCGCTTTCACCAACTCCGCCAAAAGGTAAATCTTTTACTCCCACTTGCATAACCGTGTCGTTGAGACAAACTCCCCCCGAAGAAGTTTCCCGCAAAACTCGCTCTTGTTTCTCTTTATTTTTAGAGAACAAATACAAAGCTAGGGGTTTGGGACGGGCGTTTATTTGCGCGATCGCCTCCCCGAAATCATCATACTCCAAAACTGGCAAAATCGGCCCGAAAATCTCATCCTGCATCACCGGCGAATCCCAGGAAACACGATCTAAAACCGTCGGTGCAATATATCTATCTTCCGGTTTCACTTCCCCACCGACGACAATTTCTCCATCTTTGATAAACGCACTCAAACGGTCTAATTGCCGCTGGTTGATAATCCGCGAATAGTCGGGACTTGTTTGCGGATTGTCGCCGTAAAATTCGTGAATGGCTGTTTTAATTGCTGTCATCAAAGCAGGTTTAACTTTTTTATCAACTAATAGGTAATCGGGAGCGATGCAAGTTTGTCCGGCATTGAGAAATTTGCCCCACGCAATGCGTTTTGCTGTGTATTCAACCTGAATGTCTGAGTCTACAATGCAAGGACTTTTTCCACCTAATTCTAATGTGACAGGTGTCAGGTGTTTAGCGGCAGCTTCCATGACTATTCTACCGATTTTAGTGCCGCCTGTAAAGAAGATGTGGTCAAATTTTTCGGCTAGCAATTGTTGGCTGATTTCGACTCCTCCTTCGACGGCGGCTATATAGGCGGGATCGAAGGTTTTGGATATCAGGTCGGCGATAACTTCGGAGGTGTGCGAGGCGATTTCCGAAGGTTTGAGAAGTGCACAGTTGCCGGCGGCGATCGCCCCGACCAAAGGTGATATCATTAGCTGAAATGGGTAATTCCAAGGCCCGATGATTAAAACAACGCCCAAAGGTTCAGGGTAAATGCGGGCCGATGCTGGGAATTGATCTATCGAAGCAGCCACTTTTCTCGGCTTTACCCACGATTTGAGGTTTTTGATGGCATAATTAACTTCGGCGATCGATGCGATTTCAAGATAAGCCTCGAATTCCGGCCGACCGAGGTCTGCCTTGACGGCATCGACTATTCGTGATTGATTAAGTTCGATCGCACTTTTAAGTTTTTTGAGTTGTTCAAGCCGAAAATCCACATCTTTCGTTTTCCCAGTCGCAAAAAATTGCCGCTGCTGCTGGATAATATCGCTGACGCTGATTACCATTTTTTGTCCTCCATGTCTATAAATAAATGTTACAACAGGAAAACGGAACTTGGGTAAAGTGCGATCGGTGTTAAAGCGCAGACCTCTTGAAAAAGTCTGCGATCGGGGCTTTATGCTATAACTTATAAAGTATTAATTGTAGATGCTTAATTTGAGTTAAGTCATGAAAATATCTAAGAACGATTTTTTTTTCTATTCCTGCTGGCTGCTTTGCTTGCTTGCAGTAGCAGGATGTACCTCTAAGCCCGAAAAGCAAGTTGTCATCTGCTCGAAAGACTTTACCGAACAAGTCATCCTCGCCGAAATTTTAGCACGCCATATCGAAGCTAAAACAGATATCAAAGTAGAACGAGAACTGAATCTGGGAGGTTCGCTTTGCCATCAATCCCTAACAGCAGGTAAAATCGACTTGTACGTCGAATACACGGGGACTGCTTACGCCAACCTGCTCAAACAAAAACCGATTTCTGACCCCAAAAAAGTCCTCGATTACCTCAAACAAGAATATCCCAAACAGTTTAAAGCAGAATGGACGGAACCGCTGGGATTTAATAACAGTTTTGCGATTATTGTGCGGGGAGACGATGCCAAAAAACTCAATTTACAAACTCTCTCGCAACTTGGGAAAGCTTCACCTAACCTCCGGGCTGGTTTCGGCCCAGAATTTAACGAGAGAGAAGATGGGTTTCCCGGATTGGCGAAAACTTACGGAATTAAGTTTCGAGAACAACCGAAGGAATTGCTGTTAGGATTGCTTTATCAAGCGCTGCAACAAAAAGAAGTAGATGTGATTGCTGGTAATACGACGGACGGTTTGATTCAAAGTTTAGGTTTAGTAGTTCTCAAAGATGACAAGGGCTATTTCCCGCCCTACGAAGCAGTTCCGGTTGTGCGATCGCAAATTTTGGAACAATACCCGGAATTGCGTCCAGTGCTCGCAGAATTGGGCGGCAAAATCTCTGAGGAAGATATGCGGAAACTCAACTATCAAGTTGACGGGGAACAGCAGGAAGCTGGACAAGTGGCGCGGGAGTTTTTGCAGCAAAAGTTGGGCGGTTCCCAGCCCGCACCTAACGCAAAATAATCGGCAGTTTCTATCCTAAAAGTTCACTTTATATCCGTAGCAGCTTACTTAAAAGTTGGGATTAGAAATTGGTAAGTATTGGGATTTCTACGATTTCAGCAATTTTATGAGCTAGCTTTTTAAAGTCTCCGTAAACACTTTGCACGGCCTGGATGTGAGAACCAATTGCCCCATCCGCAGGTTTGAGGTGGAACATAGGTTTATGGGCTTCCTGGGCAAGCGGCATCAGACTCTGATAGTGTTTTAGCAAAGCTAAACAGTGAGGATCTTCGGCGATGGAAAGTGTGCTATTTTCCGATTCATTGAGCACAGCTTCCCGATAAATATTAGGAATCCGTGCAATCCATCGCTGATAAGCTTTCACTGGGCGGTCTAGCCGTACCGAGTGTTGCAGGACAATATAACCAACAGGTTGCATTTGACCTTGAGGAAGCTTTAAATCAGGGGCAGGATTTTTCTCTAATCTTTCTAGCCATTCTTGCCGCCAGCGTCTGAGAGTTGGGCCGAGATTTTTCAATCCTTGCAGTGAGAATAAATCCGGTGATAGAGGAACTACTACATAGTTAGCTGCAATCAAAGCGGCCCGGTTAATCGCTCCTAAATTCGGGCCGATGTCTGTCAAAACTACATCAGCTTGATGAACTGTTGCTGCTTCTTGCAAGAGTCGCCAAAAAGCAGAAATGACCCGAAAAGAACGCTCCTTGCGATCGGTGCAGCCGGGCCATTCTGCTGAGAGGTCATCTTCAAATCCAGAGAGCAATAAATCTCCTACCAAGAGTCCCAATCTTTCTTCAATGTGCTCTACTTCTGGAGTAGCAATATCACCAATTCCTCTAACTAAAGGCTGTACGCAGCGAAAAACTGTGTTAGGTCGGTTATTGCCTTCCCACAATTCTTCTAAACGTTCTTCCTCTAGAAAAGCAGCAGTCAGATTGGCTTGGGGGTCTAAATCTGCTGCTAGCACCCGCATTCCTAAATTGCGATACATCCAGGCTAAATGATATACTAGCGAAGTTTTACCGACGCCACTTTTATTATTGAAAAAAGCAATAATGGGTACTGTCACGGATGCCTCCTAATAATTACTAAAACATGAGCATCTTCGACAACAAACTCCGGTGGTGGACTGCCATTTTTTTGCAGTGAATTGCGAGCTATGGCGATACCCATTCCAAACCTTTGTACATAACCAAGATTTTTTAAGGCTTCTGCTAAGTTTGGATTGCGGTAGTCAGTGATTCCAGGCCTACCAAAATTTTGTCTGTTAACTTGTCCAAAGGGCCCTCCGGGGTTTTGAATTTCAATGCGATCGCTAAACCAGGTAATTCTTACTGGTGCATACGTCCCTTCATAGGTGCGGTGCAAGAGCGCATTTCTAGCAAGCTGTTGCAGTGCTACTAACGGGTAATCTGGCTGCTGGATTTCCACTGACTGAGCGGTAATATCAGAAGCTATTGAGATATGAGATTGCAGTATTTCATCTAACACTCTCAGCATCATAGAAAGTGGCCCGGCAATTTCTTTCTGGTCTTTAATTGGGTCGGTTAGCTCAGTTCCCTCAATTCGCAAAAATTGAATGTAAGCACCCGGTATCAATTGCCTTGAGTCTTTTCCTACTACCAATATACCTAAATTTGTTGGCTGAATTGACGGTAAACTGGTAATAAATCTTACTGATGCTAATTGGTGTTCGACGGTTCTTTGATTTTCTTCTAATATGTCACTAGGCAATGCTGAAGGTAGATATTCCTGTTGAAATAAAGTTAAATTTAAGTCATCTAGTGTCCCGGAAGGCAAAGATTGAATATCAAAAGGTAAATCTCTGGAACGCCGTTTTTCTGAGAGACGGCGCTCTTCTTCGGCTGTGGCAGTAGCGCGGCGGGGGCCCACCCGTACCCAGATTCGCCCCTCATAGCGGACAGGGGGTGCATCTGATGGTTCTACAATGACTGCTGCTAACTCGCATCCCGCAAGCGTTCGCTTTTGCACGGTTATCGCGGGAAAAGGCAGTATATTTCCATCTGAACGCATATCCGAGAGGGTTAGTAACAGTTGATCGGTGATGCTCAAATTGGCACAGCTTCCATCATCATTAACACCTATAAATAGTACCCCTGGCTGTTGGTGGTTTGGCAAGTCGTTGGCAAAAGCGCATATAGCCTGACGGAGTTTACCCCTATCGGATGTTGAGGCCTTGCGCTCTACTCGATCGGATTCAATGTCTTTGAGGAGATTTTCTAACTGACTGTCATCCATGCTTTAACTTATTTGTCGTAAATTATTCTTACTGTTTGGTAACAGCAGACTGCGGCTAGTTTGGGAATTGTTAAGAGTTTAAATAGAAAAGTTTATTTTCAATTACTACTTACCAATTTCCCGCATCAGCCGCTAAATTAAATTTCTAAGTCCCTTCACTCAGCCTCCGCAAATTCAAAATATCGCTCATCTTTTTAATTTGCATACAAGTCCGCTCGAACTGTTGTTTATCCTGGATATCCATGCACAAATCAATTAAGGCCGGCAATCCGGGATATGTTTTGACTTGAGCGCTGCGGACGTTTACTTGGTTGTCCTTCAAATGCGATAAAACATCATTGAGAACTCCCACTCGATCGAGGGCTTCAATTTGAATGTTAACCGGATAAGTGTTGGGTCGAGATTCATTGCGGTTGCTGGAATTCCAACTCACAGGAACCAAGCGATCCCCAGGTACGCTCTCAACATTTGAACATCGTTGTCGGTGAATCGAAATTCCGCGAGTGCGAGTCACAACTCCAATAATTGATTCCCCAGGAATCGGACAGCAACAGCCGGCTAAATGGTAGAGCAATCCCTCTACACCTGCGATGGGCGATTTGCTCGGAGACGAACTCGGTAATGGTTTCGGTGTCGTCGATGCAGGTATTAGCTGGGGCAATTCGTGGGTTGCTGCGGGAGCAGCTTCAATTTTTTGCTGCACTTTTACTAAATCTCGCAGTCGATTTACTACGAGATTTAGGGTGACTTCGCCGTAGCCTAAACCGGCGATTAAATCTTCGACGCTGTGGTAGTTGCAGCGCTGAGCCACCGATTGCATGGGTTCAGATTTTAGCAAAGATTCTAAGCCGTTTTTACCTAATTCTTTTTCCAGCAATTCTCGGCCGCGAGCGAGATTTTCATCTCGGTGCGATCGCTTCAACCACTGGCGAATTCGGTTTTTTGCTCCGTTTGTCTTGACAAAATTCAGCCAATCGGAACTCGGATGACCATTTTTTTGGGTCAAGATTTCTACAATATCGCCGTTCTTTAAAACCTTGTCTAGTGTCACCATTCGCCCGTTGACTCTGGCACCGGTGCAGTGATTGCCAATTTCTGTGTGAATGCGGTAAGCAAAATCTACGGGAGTTGATCCGCTATTGAGAGCAATTACGTCTCCGTTAGGAGTAAAAACGTAAATATCTTCGTCGAATAAGTTGTCCTTAATGCTTTGTAAATATTCGCGATCGTCTTTGAGGTCGCTTTGCCATTCAAGGAGTTGTCGCAGCCAAGTAAATTTTTCGTCATCGCCGGTGACTTTTGTGTTAGAACCGCCGGTTTCTTTGTATTTCCAGTGCGCGGCAATGCCGTATTCTGCAATGTGGTGCATGGCTACGGTGCGGATTTGCACTTCGATGGGGCGGCCGCTGGTTCCGATTACTCCGGTGTGCAAAGATTGGTAGCGGTTGGCTTTTGGTAAACCGATATAATCTTTAAAGCGGCCGGGAATCGGGCGGAAAGAATCGTGGACGATCGCCAAAGCCCGATAACAGTCATCATTGGTTTCTACTATGATCCGCACCGCTGCAATATCGTACACTTGGTTAAAGCCTTTTTGGCGGCGCTGCATCTTCCCATAAATTCCGTACAAATGTTTGGGACGACCGCTAACTTCATAGCATTTAATGCCTAAATTGTCAAGCCTTTCTCGCAAACTATCTGTGACTTCTGCGAGTTGAGTTTCTCGATCGGCCCGCTTCACCGCCACCAATTCCTGAATTTCGCGGTAAGCTTCAGGTTCCAGGTATTTAAAGGCTAAATCTTCCAATTCCCACTTAAAGCGGCCAATACCCAAACGGTTCGCTAGGGGAGCAAAAATATCTCGGGTTTCTAGGGCAATACTGCGCTGCTTTTCTTCGGACAAATGCTCCAAAGTTCTCATGTTGTGCAGCCTGTCTGCCAGTTTGACGACAATGACGCGAATATCTTTAGCCATTGCTAGGAACATTCGGCGGAAATTTTCCGCAAGGCGCTCTGTTTTGCTGGAAAAATTAAACTTAGAAAGCTTGGTGACACCTTCAACCAACTGTCGCACTTCGGCGCCGAACCGCTGTTCTATTTCTTCGAGAGTAATATCTGTATCTTCAACAATGTCGTGGAGGAAGCCGGCGGCAATCATGACGTTGTTGCCGCCCATATACCGAAGTATTCCAGCGACAGCTACCGGATGGCAAATGTAAGGTTCTCCTGATTTGCGGTATTGTCCTTCGTGCAAGTCGCGGGCAAATTCAAAGGCCCGACAAATTAAGCTGTCGTCAGTCGAACAATTCGGGTTAGGGCTGCCATCAGGCTGCGATCGAGTATTCAGGCATTCTTGCAGCCAGTCGGGAACTACGGCAGGATCGATCGAAGGAGAGGGAGTCAGAGTGTTCGCGTTCATGGGGTACACCTTTAAAACTTAGAAATACAAATGGTTAAAAGCCGGTTTTCGGTTGAATTGCCGAAATTATGTGTTTAGCTATACTAAACTAATTGAATGCCACAATTTGCAATTCAAAAAAATAGTCGATTTTTCTCAAACTATACCTATCTAATTCCGAGTCGCCCCCCCTCGCAGGTAGGAAAAGATAGTGACACCACTGCTGCCGCAGCAGTCTGTCGATCGGGGAAAATCGGGTAAAATAAGCATATTTTGGCGGTAGCCGTTGAGGTTGCGGGCGATCGGCATTTACCGGCAACGCTAAACTAAAAGCAGCAGCCAGAAGGGTAGAGTCAGGGCAGCAAATCAAAAAAAGTTCTCACAAAACAGGGAATAGCTCCAAAAACGCACAGCTTCCCTCCCTATGAGCAAACTTAAGTAAGTATCTACTTTGATTATAAATACAAATTTGTTTACAAAATCATGATATTGTCCGAAGACCGCCGCCAGTGCTACCAAGAATTACAGCAAGCGCTAGAAGAACTACAAAGAACTGCTGCACAGGAGAATCTGGATCGGGCCGCGCTGGCGATCGAATACACAAAAGTGCAACAATTTTTCGGAAACCAAATTATGAGAGCCGAAAGCGATGAGTTAGACGCCTCAGAAACACCCCCAGAGCAGTCCTATTTGACGGAAATTCACAAGCAACTGCGGTTATTGGGGACAGATGTCACCTTTTTGCAAGCGTCGCGCCAGCCAGCGACAGCAAAGGCGAGGCAAACTGGGGCGATCGCGCGGCTTAACACGCTAATTGGCTACTGTGGCGCGCTGCTGCAAAAAAATTCTGGTTCTTCAGGGCCCGCCTAGATACAGAATTAATAATTGAATTAACAGGGAATTAATAAGGCAAGGAGAAATAAAGCGGTGGAATGTCCAAAATGTAAACATCCCAATTTAGAAGGCGGTACCTTAGCCGGCCGTATGTCGGTGCAGTGGTGTCCCAACTGTTACGGTATCTGGATTCCAGGCAGAGAATACGAAGCTTGGCAAAAAGAGCAAAGCCAGTGGTACAACAAATCCGAGAAGCCTGATGCGACAGCGACTCTCGGCATAGAATTCACGCCGTCTCCCTACGACAGCAAAGCAGCGCTGTGTCCCGAAGACGGTCACTATCTGTCGCGGGCGAAAGTTCCTTTCAGCAGAGTGCCCTTTTACATAGAGCGCTGTATGTTGTGCGGGGGCATTTGGTGCGATAACGGCGAGTGGGACATTCTCGAAAGTCTGGGATTCCACACCGAGATTGACAAGATGTTTTCTCCGAATTGGCAAGCTAAGGCCCGCGTGCAAGAACTCGCCTCTCGGGAACGTCAAGTGCTGACTGAGAAGTTGGGGCCGGATATCGCCGGATATGTGTTGGAACTCGCGGAAGTTTTAGCAGACCATCCTCACGCAGATTGTGCCGCTACTTACATACTGCGGAGAGCTGAGTTGAAGCGAAGGGAAATTTAGTCAGTTGTCAGTTGTCAGTTGTCAGTTGTCAGTTGTCAGTTGTCAGTTATCAGTTGCTCGGTGAATGATGTACTAATAAAAGCTTTGTTTGTAGCTATTTTTATTTGTATTTACAAACAGCAGAGCCGTCTCTTGCCCATAACTAATAACTCTGAAACACTAAGAAGTAACAACTAACAGCCAGGATATTGACCATTAAATAACAAATAACAAATAACAACTGACCGCTGACTACTGACCGAAAGGATCCAGGATACAAGCCCCCGAATTTATCTCGCGCAAGTTAATGCTTTAATTCTTTAATCTAAAATCCAAAATCTAAAATCTAAAATCGATTGACTAAGGACTAATGACTAATGACTAATGACTCTTCTCTATTTTCCGTTGACAATCTGCGAGTAGCTTATCCCCAGCGGCGGGGCCAATCCGGTTGGGCCGTGGACGGGGTTTCCCTGACGCTGAAACCGGGGGAAAAGCTCGGATTAGTTGGGGAGTCTGGGTGCGGTAAGTCAACTTTGGGAAGGGCGGCGATGCGGTTGCTGCCGGATTCAACGCTGATTGAGGGGCGAGTTAGTTTTGCTGGAGAGTCGGTGTTTGATATGAATGCTTCGCGGCTGAGACAATTTCGGGGCGAAGCTGTAGCATTGATTTTTCAAGATCCGATGACTCGTCTCGATCCTTTGATGACTGTAGGAGAACATTGCATCGAGACTTTGCAAGCTCACCGACCGAATTTGGATCGCAAGCAAGCTAAGAAACGGGCAATCGAAACTCTGGAAGCTGTGAAAATTCCCGCGTCTCGCTGGTCGCAATTTCCCCACGAATTTAGCGGCGGAATGCGGCAAAGAGTAGCAATTGCTTTGGCTCTTTTGCTCGATCCCAAATTAATTGTGGCGGACGAACCGACTACAAGTTTGGACGTAACTGTAGCTGCTCAGATTTTGCAGGAATTAACCAGACTTTGTGAGGAACGGGGAACGGCTATTTTGTTGATTTCTCACGATTTGGCGATGGTGGCTGAGTATTGCGATCGCATTGCGGTGATGTACGGCGGTAAAGTTGTAGAAACAGGGCCGGTGCTAAACGTTTTTGAAAAACCGCAGCACGAATATACTCGATCGCTCCTCAAAGCAGCTTTGCACATTCAAGCCGATTCTGACAAAGGGTTAGCATTCGAGGAAATCAGGACTGAAGCCGTTACTGCAAACTTAACAAATTCGCCTCTTTTGACCGTAACCAATTTGCAGCAACACTACAGTTTAGAAAGCAATTTATTAGATCAGTTGTTTTCCAGGAATCGGCAGGTAATTAAAGCCGTAGACGGCGTTAGTTTAGAGCTACAACGGGGAGAAATCCTAGGGCTGGTGGGGGAGTCCGGCTGCGGCAAAAGTACCTTGTCACGCACGATTTTGCAGCTAATTACCGCGACTGGCGGCAAAGTGGAATTTCAAGGAATAGATATAACTGCCCTGAACCGCGATGCTGTGAGGAAGCACCGCCGCGAAATGCAAATGATTTTTCAAGATCCCCACGCTTGCCTGAATCCGATGATGACTGTCGGGCAAAGTATTGCTGATCCTTTGTTTATTCACAAATTAGCTAATGGCAGCGAAGCTAAAAAACAAGTAATCCAAATGTTAGAGCGGGTGGGTTTAAGTCCAGGGGAGGATTTCTTTCGCCGCTATCCGGGGGAATTGTCAGGAGGACAACAGCAGCGAGTTTCTATAGCCCGTGCTTTGATTACTCGGCCGCAACTGATAATTTGCGACGAACCTGTGAGTATGCTGGATGCCAGCGTGCAGACTCAAGTTTTAGAGCTGATGTTGGAGTTGAAGCAGGAATTTAATTTGACTTATCTGTTTATTACGCACGATTTGTGGGTGGCGAGATTTTTTTGCGATCGTATTGCGGTAATGAATGCTGGAAAAATTGTTGAAATCGGTAAGACTAGGGATATTTTTACTAATCCGCAGCACCCTTACACTCAGCAGTTGTTGCAGGCTGCTCCTTTACTAGCCCGAACTAATTGATTTGGGATTTGGGATTTGGGATTTGGGATTTCGGAAATTTCGGGTTAAATTGGTTAAAGTTAAGGGATACTTTTCAAATCCTTCCACCGACACCAAGCACGATATGGCAGAATCTGACCTAGGCAGTTTTGCGGTGGCACCCGAAGCCTCATTCGCGATCGCAGAAGATGAAGACACCGAGATCGATCGTCCGACGGTAACTCGATCGTCAGCATACAACAACTGGTCTGCCGACGATCCAGTGGGAGCTTTGTTCAAGGAAATGGCTCGGTATCCTCTACTGACAGCAGCCGAAGAAGTAGAGTTGGCGCGCCGCGTTCAAGAATTGGTAGCCCTGGATGAACTAGAACAGCGTTTGCAGCAGGAATTGGACAGAGTGCCGACAAAAGCTGAAATCGCAGCGGCTTTGGGGATAAGCGAAACTCAAATGCAACAGCTTCGCCACCAGTGTCAGTCGGCGAAACGGAAAATGATCAGCTCGAATTTGCGCTTGGTGGTTTCGATTGCCAAACGCTATCTTAATCGGGGCGTGCCTTTTCTCGATTTAATTCAGGAAGGAGCTTTGGGTTTAAATCGAGCAGCCGAAAAGTTCGATCCAGAGAAGGGTTACAAGTTTTCTACCTATGCCTATTGGTGGATTCGCCAAGGAATTACCCGGACAATTGCCAATCAAGGGCGGACGATTCGCTTGCCTGTTCACATTGTCGAACAGTTAAATAAACTCAAAAAAGTTTATCGAGATTTGAAGCGTTCTCTTCAACGAAATCCAAGTGAAACTGAACTTGCTAGAGAAATGCAAGTTAGTTGCGAACAGCTTCGCTACCTCCAGCAAGTACGTCGGCAATCTTTGTCTCTCAACCACCGCATCGGCTCAGAAGAAAGTTCGGAACTTTTGGATGTTCTCGAAGATAACGCGACGCAATCTCCCGAAGCTCAGATGAATGAGATGATGATGCGCCAAGATATTTTGGAGGTGTTGGACAGTATTTTGACTGAGCGGGAAAAAGAGATTGTTGCTATGCGTTACGGTTTGCTGACCGGCGAACCTTACACTTTAGAAGAGGTCAGCAGTTTGTTCAATTTGTCCCGCGAACGAGTCCGTCAAATTCAAAATAAGGCAATGCGAAAGCTGCGCCGCCCTCAAGTGACGGAACGATTGAAGGGCTGGTTGAAATAAACTAAAAAACCTTGAGTTGGCATTTTGAAAAATCTTAAAATTATTGTGGGGTGGCACTCCGAGGCCACCGTAAATATGCTGGTTTAATGTGGAAAAGCTTAATTAAAAATTACCAATTAAAAATTTCTGGATGTGGTATTTTTAATTGTTGATTGTCGCGTACTACTTACTTATTTATGTCTTCTGAGGTAATTTTGCGCCCCGCTACCCGCGCCGACGTGCCGGTGCTGTTTGATTTGATTAAAGCTTTAGCTGAGTACGAAAAATTATCTCATGCCGTTACTGGCAATGCCGTTGATTTGGAGCGTCATTTGTTTGGCGATAGACCTTTTGCTGAAGCGGTTTTAGCCGAGTGCGAAGGTCAAGTTGTGGGCTGGGCGCTGTTTTTTTACAATTATTCTACTTTTTTAACTCAGCCGGGAATTTATTTGGAAGATTTGTTTGTGGTGCCTGAGTTTCGAGGGCGGGGGATTGGCAAGTCTTTGATAGTTTATTTAGCGCAGTTGACGGTGGAAAGGGGCTGCGGGCGTTTGGAATGGAGCGTTTTGGATTGGAATGAATTGGCGATCGGATTTTACAAGGGTATCGGTGCTGATGTGATGCCCGACTGGCGGATTTGCCGGGTTGCGGGCGAGTCTTTGGCAAATTTGGCATCGAAGTAATTCAGGCGTGTGGAACAGGCATCTTGCCTGTGTGTGAAACAGGCATCTTGCCTGTGTGTGGCACAGGCATCTTGCCTGTGTGTGGCACAGGCATCTTGCCTGTGTGTGGCACAGGCATCTTGCCTGTGTGTGGCACAGG
>NZ_JAUBTG010000001.1:67355-183274 GCF_036702395.1 Microcoleus sp. D3_18_C2
CATCTTGCCTGTGTGTGGCACAGTATGTGGAACAGGCATCTTGCCTGTATGTGGAACAGGCATCTTGCCTGTTAACCTAAAATGCCGCACTGGGGTTAATTAATACCGACCTAATTAATTGACAAAAATATAGGAAAATTTAGATAAGAGTTAAGTTAATTGGGAGAGTAAATCGTGATTATTTGGGTAAACGAGCAAATCGATCCGTCGGGCATTCTTTATTCTTGTATTGCTTGTTGCGATGAGACTCAAGCGAAGGATTGCCACGAATCTTTTGAGAAGAATTTGACGGCCGAGCAAAAACAGCAGGGCTGGGTTGCTACCTTGCGGACTGTTAGTTCTTGGGATGAGGTGCCTGTTAATGCTTTGAAATTGAATTAATGAGTGCAAGTCATCAGCAGCTTTAGTCTCGCCCTGTTTCCGTTCGCTTGAAACGGCAGGAAAACGTGGGCAATCTGTTCGTCCAAGGCAAGATAGCTCGATCGCACATTGGTCAAAATAACAGAAGTTTTGTGAATCTGAAGGCAAAAACCTGCCATCATTTGGCGCGGAGAATCTGAGGATTGTGCCCTGGAAGCTGCGGGAATTTGGGCGGAAATTTTCGGGCTGGCACTGCTGCGAACACGCTAGGACGAAAAAGCGTGCCAGTGCGATCCTTTTCGAGGGCTCCGCTAACGACAATTTGCATTTTTTAAACTGATTTTAGCATTACTATTAATAGATAGAGGCATTTCCAATTGTCTAGTTAAATTTTTATGATTGAAACCTTATTTCACGCTTATACGCCTCTAGTTATCTGGACGGGCTTGGGACTGCTGCTGTTTCGGTACATCCCAGTTAATTTTCCCAAGCTGCTGAGCTACTTTCTTTTCTGGATTGGGATACCGCTGCAAATTCTAGTTTTAGCCCGTCACAGCGAATTTTCGGGTGCTGTGGGATTCACGCCGGCGATCGCCATATTCGTGTTATTTCTGAGTACGAGTTTTGCTTGGCTGACTTGGGTATTATTGCGTAGGCTGAGTGCGGCCCACATCCAAAAGCCCTATTTTCAGGGCAAAAATTCTCTAGTAAATTTATTTTTAGTAAATTTTAATTCCCTGAAGCGATCGAGCGAAGGAAGTTTTATCCTAGCTGCGATGTTAGGGAATACGGGCTTTGTTGGATTAGCAATCACCCCGTCTATCATCAGCACCGATAACAACAACTGGGCTGTCTTGTACAGCGTCACTAACAACGTTATTGGCACTTATTGTTTCGGTGTATTTATTGCTAGCTATTTTGGGAACTCCGAGCAAAAAAATCACTGGTGGACTCAGATCCGGGACGTGCTGACAGTTCCCGCCCTGTGGGCATTTTTAATTGGTTTTTATACTAGAAACATCCCCCTGCCCGAAATAGTGGAATCGGGATTGCAGACGGCTGTTTGGGTGGTAATTGCCAGTGCTTTGCTGCTGGTTGGCATCCGGCTGAGGTCTATTAAGAAATGGGAAAGTTTTGAACTGGCCTTAATCCCGTCGCTGTTAAAAGTGGTAATTGTGCCGGTGCTAATCGGATTGGGTGCTAGTTATTTCGGATTGAGCGGCGATCCGAGGTTCGTGTTGGTGTTGATGTCGGGAACGCCCACAGCTCTTTCCGTGTTGATTTTAGCAGAAGTCTACGAGCTCGATCGCGATTTGTTAGCTAGCAGCATCGCCATCACTTCTGTCGGGTTGCTGTTGATGCTTCCGCTGTGGTTAGCTGGGTTTAGTTAATATTAGCTGGAGTCTACAATCGGCTGGAGCTAAAATTTCGCAGTACAATCAAACATAACTGCACGGAAAAGGCTATGAATGAGACAATAACTGCTACAGGTCTGCCTCCTGCATTCCCCGACCACACGCAATTGCCAGACGAAGACGGTACATTTGTGAAAAATTTTCACGAGCATCCCCAGAGCATCATTCTGGCAGATTGGATGTTTTGGGATTTGCTAGCCGTAATGGAAAGCAAGAGCGCGATTGTACTCCGTTGGCTGTAGTTAGCGACTGTGAGCAATGGAAATAGATCCCCATGCTGAGGATTGATATCAAATTCCCCAAACTCTCTCTGTAGCGCGAGCATCCCGCACCAGATATTTTACAATCACAAAAAACAAAGCTGATGGAAACTAAACCACCTCTACCGCCCTTTACGTTGGAAACGGCTAAAGCCAAAGTTCAAGCTGCTGAAGATGCCTGGAATACCCGCGATCCCGAACGAGTAGCCTTAGCTTATACGGAAGATTCTCAGTGGCGAAACCGTGCCGAATTCTTCAGCGGACGGGAAGAAATCAAGGCTTTTTTAAGACGAAAATGGGCAAAGGAATTAGATTACCGTTTAAAGAAAGAACTGTGGAGTTTTACAGACAATCGGATTTCTGTTCGCTTTGAGTATGAGTGGCACGATGATTCTGGGTACTGGTATCGGGCCTATGGTAATGAACAGTGGGAATTTGCCGAAAATGGGTTAATGCGAAGACGTGAAGCTAGCATTAATGATGTTCCGATTCAAGAATCTGAACGGAAGTTTCGATAGGAGTTATCTGTGAGTTGTTAGACGCATAAACCTGGTTTTTTAGGAAAATATGCAGGTTGGTAAGCTGTCGCGCATTTAAATTATATATTCAGGGCGGGCGGGACACCCCACAAGACTGTAATTTTTTTTGACAGACAATTTATATCATGTCCAATCGATTGACCGCGATTAAAAGCCGGGGCGGGTTTACAGATTTTCCCGTTTCTATTTAATATATTGGCGAACCCGCCCCTACAGGAATCATGGTTAATTGACCGGACATGATATTAAATGTCGCAACAGCTTAGTAAGGACTTTAGTCATGATTGACTAAACGCCAGAAAGACAAATAAAGTCCTCACTACGAACGAAAGGTTTGCAGTAAGGACTTTAGTCATGATTGAATAAACGCCAGAGAGAGGAGTAAAGCCCTCACTACGAACGAAAGACGCGCAATTGCTCAACTCTCCTCAATCGGTAAGCAAACTCGGAGAAGTCAGCACAAAGACATCCCTGGTTCCCACTCCTTCAGATTCCGGTTTAATCGGTGTAGTAAAGTGGAAAAACTCGTGGTCGTTAACTAACAGCAATTCCCCTGGCTGCAGAATTTTATTAAAAACAGGCTTCTCTTTTTTAGCCAAGTACAAATGCGTTTCCCCGCCTACAATATTAGTTCTGTCAACCGAGAAAATCCCGATAAAGTCAGTACCGTCTTGGTGAATGCCTTCCGGTGCGGGGTTGCCGAAATTGTTTGGCGAACAAGTTGTCCTGATTTGATGGATGCCGATTTCAGCTTCGGGGTGAATTTTGCAGGAATCGAAAAAAGCAAAAATCATCTGTTTGAAATTATCGAGGGCGATTAGTCGATCGTCCAATTCGGCAAATTCCCGCCTGATATCACCCACTAGCGGATTGTATGTTTTGCTTTGATACAAATAGCCGTGAGGTAACTTAACTAACTCATTTCCGTTGACCGCAAACCGCGATAATCTTCTCGAACGATACTTACCTTTCACATACGGATCGACAGGCATATCGTCAAAAAAATCCTTGAAACCTTCTAGCTTAATCGAGTTTACTTTTTTGAAAGTAAACATGAAGGCATAATCCAAATGAATGGATTCTAATACGGTTTTCATAGATTTTACTCCCTGAAGCCTTGCTCCCCTCCCTAATTTTGCCTGTAGGAGGTGTATGCTTCTACTCTAGCGCAGGTTTTTTGTATGTGTCGTAAAAGGCACTACAAAAATTGCAAAGATATCGTAAAGCTTGCAAGATGAATCCGGGGGCTGGTTCTTCTTTTAATCCAAAATCCCCAATCTAAAATCCAAAATCCAAAATCTAAAATCGATTGACTGCTTTCACCAGCGACTGACAGGCGCGCAGGAAAACGGCAACATCGACCCCAAGTGCAACGTACTGAACGCCAGCATCAATCCACTGCTGGGCGATTTCGGGGTTTTCGGCAAAAGTACCGGCGGCTTTGCCTGCTTTGCGGATGGTTTGCACTGCCTCCTGCATCATGTCGATGACTCGGGGATCGCGGACTTGGCCGGGAATGCCGATCGACTGTGACAAATCGTAAGGCCCTAGAAAAATCACGTCAACCTCTGGCACAGTAACAATTTCTGCCAGGTTGTCGATGCCACCTTTGCCTTCGACATGAATCACAACTAAGGATTCTTCGTTGAGTTTGTCGGTGATATTTGTACCTGCGGCGGTGTACAGTCCGGCCCGCGTAGCGAAGGAAAGGCCTCGCGTGCCCAGAGGACTGTATTTAGCACTTTTGACAGCGGTTTCGGCATCGATTTTGCCTTCAATTTGAGGTACTTGAACCCCTGCACTGCCGATGTCGAGAGCTCGTTGAATTTGCGGCCCGTCGTTTTTGCTGACGCGAACGATCGGTGCAATTCCACTACAGTCGGCGGCGCGACACAAATCTTCAGCAGCAAGCGGGTGCAGGGGGCCGTGTTCCATGTCGATAACGGCAAAGTCGAATCCAGCGTGACCGCAGATTTCTATGAATGCGGGATAAGGGCAGTTCATAAATAAACCGAGGACTGTTTCGCCTTGTTTAATTTTTTGTTTCAGTTGGTTTTGACGCATGGGTAATCCCGGAAAGTTAATTTTTTTTAGCCGCAGATGAAGCCAGATTGTTTTTAACAATACAGCTAAAATATTGTCGCGGTCGATTACTTTATGTTAACAAAATAGACAAAAATTTTATAGCTGCTTTTGCTTCTATCTTAAAGGGAATCAAGCACAAAAGCCAGCCAAAAAGAAACATTCCTAAAATTGGTAAAAATATGGCTCCCACGGATGGTTCGACTAACCAAGCAAATAAAGAAAACATTCCAATACTGCCCGTTGTCCACAGCCAAAGAATCAGAAATCCTAGAACTATTTTATGTAAAGTCATCCTAATTTTTATATAACAACCAAACTTTTGAGTATGTATATCTCCTTCTATAATTGGGATCAATGACTTGCGACCGATGATGATGCGATTGATTTTGAATTTTTTGCCAGAGATTGTTCCTTCATAGGGTTTTGCAGGTGGCGGGCCAAAGGGTAGTGTTACTCTAAAAAGTTTGGGAGGAGTGACAACTTCCTCCAACCGGGACACAACTTCCGAAAAAGTTAAACTGGTAGTAATTGTTAAACTCTCAAACGGAATAAATAACCTAAAAAATTTGACTATTTTGAGCATAATGTTCATCCGGCTGTTCAATAGTTGTTGCTGGTATTAATGCCTCTTATCTAAAAAAGTTTTCCCTGACAACAGCGCGAAATACCAGTATACTGCAAAATAAACATTTAGATGGGATGAGTGTTTTTCGCGCTATGTCAAAATTAATTCCACAATCTCCGATGAAACTTCGACAGTATCTATTTGTGCTCAAAGGTCGATCGATCCTTAGCCTCACCCTCGGCATAATTTCCGCGATAGGGAGCATTTCGCCAGTATTTGCCGAACCTGGGCGTAATCCAGACAATGCAGAAACTTGCGACATTCTAGTAGCAGGCGGCGGGCTCGCAGGCGCTGCTACCGCTTACGAAGGTTTGCTGGCGGGGCGCACAGTTTGCCTCACTGAAATTACTGACTGGGTAGGCGGTCAAATTTCCTCCCAGGGAACTTCCGCACTCGATGAAAGAGATACTCAGCGATCGCTCTTATTTTACCCCCGTGGCTACCTAGAATTGCGGCGGCGGATCGAGCAACATTACGGCCGGCTAAATCCCGGAGGCTGTTGGGTTAGCTATTCGTGTTTCATGCCCTACGACGGTCACAAAATTCTCTTTAACATCTTGCAGGATGCCGCTAGAAAAGGCAAAGGCACGCTGAAATGGTTTCCCAATACAGTTATTAAAGAACTAGCAATTACTCCGGCTGTGGCGGGGAATACGGTTGGGGGTCAACAAATTAAAAGTGCGATCGCCATTCAACACAAACCAGCCCCCAACACCGGGCCAATCAACACCGAAACTCTTTCTCAGACTATCGAAGATGCCTATCGCTACGAAAATTCTCCGCGCTTTAACAAAACTATTATTCGGTTTATTCCTAAACCACCTAACCAGTCAAATTCAAAACCTAGACCTGCTGATTGGTATGTTGTAGATGCCACTGAAACAGGAGAATTGATCGGACTTGCCGATGTTCCCTACCGCCTCGGAATTGACCCGCGTTCCCCTCTTGAACCTTCTTCTGCCAGCCCCACCGGCGACGCTTACTGCACTCAAGGTTTTACCTACACCTTTGCGATGGAGGCAACGAAGGAACCGCAGCAGCATCAGGTGCCGTCTTTTTATCAACAATACGCTCCTTACTACAGCTACGAATTGCAGAGATTGGCTAGCTTTCCCTTAGTTTTCACCTACCGCCAAATCAGGAGTATGAGACCAGATGAAAAGCGACCTTCAGACCCGAAGCAATTCCCAATTTATCCTGGGGATATATCGATGCAAAACTGGACTTGGGGCAATGACTATCGTCCCGGCAATTCTCAAGATAATTTAATTTACACTCGCGAGCAGTTGTCAGCATCAGGTCAACTGCAACCGGGGGGATGGATGGGCGGTTTGCGAACGGAAACTTTGCGAAAAGGAGAGGAAAATGCCAAAGGATTTTTCTACTGGTTGGTAACAGGAACTACTGACTCGCAGCTAGGAGATGGAGTGAAAAAGCCTTATCCAAACAATCGTTTTTTGAGCGGGTTGGATTCGCCGATGGGGACGGTGCACGGACTTTCTAAATATCCTTATATGCGGGAGGGCCGACGTATTATTGGGCGGCCGAGTTTCAATCAGCCTCAAGGTTTTACGGTGTGGGAAGTTGATATGTCTCGCACTGACTTTACGGCTGATTTTTATCGCCAGAATTTGTCGGAGGAAGAGTATCGGAATTTGTGGTTAGCTGTGGGTGGTTTGAATGCGCCGGCTTTGGCTGTGGGAAGTCAATCTGTTGAGGATACAAAATCGCGATCGCGCGCTACGATTTATCCTGATTCTGTGGGTATTGGTCATTATGCGATCGACTTTCACCCCTGCATGACCAACAGTCCGCCGGAAGCACCGGGAAATACCGAACGCGAAGGCACTCGCAAAGGTCAAGGGCAAGCTTATCCCTTCCAAATTCCGCTGCGGGCAATGATTCCTCAGAAAATTGACAATATGTTAGTGGCAGGTAAAAGTATTGCTGTTAGCCACACAGCGGCCGCTGCTTATCGAGTGCATTCTTTTGAATGGTCTGCCGGTGTGGCGGCGGGAGTTACGGCTGCTTTTTCCCTAGAAAAGGGGATTCTCCCTTATGAATTAGTGGACGAATTGCCATCCCGCGAACCGAACTTGGAAGTTTTGCAGTTGCGGTTGCAACAAAATGCTAATCCCATCGCCTTTCCGGGTACTTCTATTTTCAATAGTTCGTGGCAAAATTGGAAATAATCGCAGTTGGTAATCTGTAGGGAGGGCATCCGGCCCGCCCCACAAGAAAATTCACTCTTTGTGGAACAGGGTGGAACAGGCTTTCGAGCCTGTTCCTGACACCCCACAATTAACTCGTTACCAAGAAGAGCCTGCTAACCAGTATAAAATAACCAATAACTCAATATCCGATCAACAGCAATTTGTCATCTATCTTTCGATATAAGCAGTCAGACACTGCTTTAGTCCGATAATATCAATAATCTCAAAAATTGTCCCCCCTTCCCCTTCAAACTCCCCAAAGGTAACGGTCATGTCAACTGCACAGATAACAAGCCCTAATTCCAATAATGCTTATGCCAAACAGTTACTCAGAACCTTAGTAGCTGTCAAAAAAGGGGACTTTTCAGTTCGGATGCCCATAGATCAGACTGGTCTAGCGGGAAAAATTGCTGACGAACTTAACGACATTATCGATCTCAATGAGAGAATGGCGGCCGAACTCGATCGCATCGGCACAGTTGTCGGTAAAGAAGGCAAAATCGCCCAGCGGGCCACCATCGGCAACGCCGAGGGGTCATGGGCAGCTAGCGTAAATTCTGTCAATACCCTAATTACAGATTTAGTGCAACCAACCTCTGAAACCGCCAGAGTAATTCGGGCCGTAGCAAAAGGAGATTTATCGCAAACCATCGCCCTAGAAATAGAAGACAGACCCCTCAAAGGAGAATTCCTCCAAACAGCGCAAATTGTTAACACAATGGTAGACCAGTTGAGCTCCTTTGCGTCGGAAGTAACGCGGGTGGCTAGGGAAGTAGGAACCGAAGGGAAATTAGGCGTACAAGCAGAAGTTAAAGGAGTTGCCGGAACCTGGAAAGATTTAACGGATTCAGTTAACTCAATGGCAGGAAATCTTACCGCCCAAGTACGTAACATTGCGGAAGTGACAACCGCTGTGGCAAATGGCGATTTGTCGAAGAAAATTACAGTAGATGTAAAAGGGGAAATTCTCGAACTGAAAAACACGATTAACATCATGGTGGATCAGTTGAGTTCCTTCGCATCTGAAGTAACCAGAGTTGCTAGGGAAGTAGGAACCGAAGGCAAATTAGGCGTGCAAGCTGAAGTGCGGGGAGTTGCCGGAACCTGGAAAGATTTAACGGATTCAGTTAACTCGATGGCTGGTAATCTTACCGCACAGGTGCGGAACATTGCCGACGTGACGACTGCTGTGGCAAATGGCGACTTATCCAAGAAAATTACAGTAGATGTTAAAGGTGAAATTCTGGAGTTAAAAAACACGATTAACATCATGGTGGATCAGTTAAATTCCTTCGCATCTGAAGTAACGCGGGTGGCGAGAGAAGTGGGTTCCGAAGGCAAACTCGGCGGTCAAGCAGAAGTTAAAGGAGTTGCGGGAACTTGGAAGGATTTAACTGATAGTGTTAACTTCATGGCAGGCAGTTTGACATCACAAGTCCGCAACATCGCTGAAGTGACAACCGCTGTGGCAAAGGGCGATTTATCCAAGAAAATTACCGTCGATGTGAAAGGGGAAATTCTTGAACTCAAAAACACCGTCAACACGATGGTTGACCAGTTGAATTCCTTTGCATCTGAAGTAACTAGGGTGGCTAGGGAAGTGGGAACCGAAGGGAAATTAGGCGTCCAAGCTGAAGTGCAAGAAGTAGCAGGAACTTGGAAAGATTTAACGGATTCTGTTAACTCAATGGCCGGGAATTTAACAGCCCAAGTTCGCAACATTGCTGAGGTGACGACGGCGGTTGCTAACGGTGACTTATCTAAAAAAATTACGGTACAGGTTAAAGGCGAAATTTTAGAACTGAAAAACACCATTAACGTGATGGTGGATCAGCTTAATTCCTTTGCATCAGAAGTAACCAGAGTTGCTAGGGAAGTGGGTTCCGAAGGTAAATTGGGCGGTCAAGCCGATGTCCGAGGCGTAGCAGGAACTTGGAAGGATTTAACGGATTCAGTTAATTTTATGGCGGGTAGTTTGACAGAGCAAGTACGGAATATTGCGGCTGTTACTACTGCTGTGGCAAATGGCGATTTATCTAAGAAAATTACTGTCGATGTGAAAGGTGAAATTCTGGAGTTAAAAAACACCGTCAACACGATGGTGGATCAATTGAATTCCTTTGCTTCGGAAGTAACCAGGGTGGCTAGGGAAGTGGGAACCGAAGGGAAATTAGGCGTGCAAGCAGAAGTTAAAGGAGTTGCCGGAACCTGGAAAGATTTAACGGATTCAGTTAACTCGATGGCGGGAAATCTTACCGCCCAAGTGCGGAACATTGCGGAAGTGACAACGGCTGTAGCAAATGGCGATTTGTCGAAGAAAATTACAGTAGATGTTAAAGGTGAAATTCTCGAACTGAAAAACACGATTAACATCATGGTGGATCAGTTGAGTTCCTTCGCATCTGAAGTAACCAGAGTTGCTAGGGAAGTAGGAACCGAAGGCAAATTAGGTGTGCAAGCTTACGTGCGGGGTGTAGGGGGAACTTGGAAAGATTTAACTGATAATGTTAACTTGATGGCGGGGAATTTGACGGCGCAGGTGCGGAATATTGCGGAAGTGACGAAAGCGGTGGCAAATGGCGATTTGTCTAAGAAAATTACCGTGGATGTCAAAGGCGAAATTCTTGAACTGAAAGACACTATTAACGTGATGGTGGATCAGCTTAATTCCTTCGCTTCTGAGGTGACGCGGGTGGCGCGGGAGGTGGGAACTGAGGGTAAATTGGGCGGCCAAGCTGAGGTGAAAGGAGTTGCGGGCACTTGGAAAGATTTAACCGACAATGTAAACTCGATGGCGGGGAATTTGACAGCGCAAGTGCGGGGTATTGCTAAGGTTGTGACGGCGGTGGCGAATGGCGATTTGAAGCGCAAATTAATGCTGGAAGCTAAGGGAGAAATTGCGACTCTGGCAGATACGATTAACGAGATGATTGATACGCTGGCGACGTTTGCAGATCAAGTTACTACGGTGGCGCGGGAGGTGGGAATTGAAGGAAAATTGGGTGGCCAAGCGAAGGTTCCGGGCGCGGCGGGGACGTGGCGAGATTTGACGGATAATGTGAATGAGTTGGCGGCGAATTTGACTACTCAACTGCGGGCGATCGCCGAAGTAGCAATTGCTGTTACCAGAGGCGATTTAACGAGGTCAATTTCCGTCGCCACTGAAGGAGAAGTTGCCATTGTTAAGGACAACATTAACCAGATGATCGCCAATCTCCGGGAGACGACGCAGAAGAATACTGAGCAAGATTGGCTGAAAACAAACCTTGCTAAGTTCACTCGAATGCTACAAGGTCAGCGGGATTTAGAAACTGTTTCTAAACTAATTCTCTCCGAATTGACGCCGCTGGTTTCTGCTCAGCATGGCGTATTCTTTATGATGGAATCTGTCGAACACGATCCGTTTCTCAAACTGTTAAGTACCTACGCCTACCGGGAACGCAAACAGTTAGGAAATAGATTCCATTTAGGAGAAGGTTTGGTAGGACAGTGCGCCCTGGAAAAAGAACGGATACTGTTGACTGAAGTGCCGGAAAACTACGTTAAGATTGGATCGGGACTGGGAGAAGCGACGCCGTTGAATGTGGTGGTTTTACCCGTACTATTTGAGGGACAAGTGACGGCAGTAATTGAGTTAGCTTCGTTCCGCCGCTTCAGCGAAATACACTTGACATTTCTCGACCAACTTACAGAAAGTATCGCCATTGTTTTAAATACAATTGCGGCAAGTATGCGGACGGAAGAGTTGCTGAAACAGTCACAGTCTTTGGCAGAAGAGTTACAAACTCAGCAAAAGGAACTAACGGAAACTAACAAGCGTCTCGAACAGCAAGCGCAGTCACTCCGCGCATCTGAGGAACTGTTGAAGAGTCAGCAGGAAGAGTTGCAACAAACGAATGAAGAACTAGAAGAACAAGCTGAATTGCTAGCGCTGCAAAATAAGGAAGTTGAGCGGAAAAACCGAGATATCGAACAGGCGAGGGGGTTGTTGGAAGAAAGAGCCGAACAGTTGGCTCTAACTTCTAAGTATAAGTCGGAGTTTCTGGCAAATATGTCTCACGAGTTGCGAACTCCGCTGAATTCGCTGTTGATTCTGGCTCGATTGCTTTCTGACAATACTGAGGGTAATTTGACTCAGAAGCAAGTTGAATACACGCGCACAATTTACTCGGCGGGAAATGATTTGCTGGGGCTGATTAATGACATCTTGGATCTCGCTAAGATTGAATCAGGCACGATGTCGGTGGAAATTGAGCAAGTGTTGTTTGCGGATTTGCGAGATCATTTGGATCGGACTTTCCGCCAAATCGCCCAGGATAAGAAGTTGAATTTTCAAATAGAGCTTGAGGGTGGGTTGCCAAAAGGTCTTTATACAGATGCTAAACGCCTGCAACAAGTTTTGAAGAATCTTCTCTCTAATGCGTTTAAGTTTACAGAACGGGGTGAGGTGAAATTGCGTGTCGAAGTAGCGCGGGAAGGGTGGAGTCTAGAGATAGAAAGTTTAAGGAGTTCCCCTACTGTTTTGGCTTTCTCAGTTAGCGATACGGGGATTGGGATTTCTGCTGAAAAACACAGGGTTATTTTTGAGGCTTTCCAACAAGCTGATGGTAGCACTAGCCGCAAATACGGGGGCACGGGTTTGGGTTTGTCAATTAGTAGAGAAATCGCTAATCTGTTAGGCGGAGAAATTAAATTGACAAGTCGCCCTGGTGAGGGTAGTAGGTTCACGCTTTATCTGCCGCAAACTTACCAAGAATCGCGAATAATGAACGATCGGGAATCGGGAACGGGCAAGCAAGTGGCTCAATTGCCTGCTGCTATTTCTTCTGCTGTTCCTTCGCCGAATTTCAACTTGCCGATCGCTCCTTATCCATCACCGGTTATCGCTGACGATCGGGAAAATGTCGAACTCGACGATCGCGTGCTGTTGATTGTCGAGGATGATGTAAACTTCGCTCGGATTCTGTTGGATATGGCGCAGGAACAGGGTTTTAAAGGTTTGGTGGCTTTGCGGAGCGATATCGGTTTGGCGATGGCGCGAGAGTTCAAGCCAACGGCGATTATGCTGGATCTAAATTTGCCTGTGATGGATGGCTGGACAGTGCTCGATCGCTTGAAGCACGATCCAAGTACGCGCCACATTCCGGTTCACATTGTATCAGTTGAAGAAGGGCGGCAGCGCAGTTTGCAGTTAGGGGCGATCGCGTATCTACAAAAGCCTGTCAGTCGCGAAGCTTTGAGCAAAGCTTTGACTGATATTAAGGGGTTTGTGGAGCGGCCCGTGAAGAATTTGCTAGTCGTGGAAGACGACGAAACACAGCGTCTCAGTATTGTGGATTTAATCGGCAATCACGATGTTTCTACAACGGCTGTGGGGAGCGGTGCAGAGGCGCTAGCAACTTTGAAATTAGGGCATTTTGACTGCATCGTACTCGATTTGGGACTGCCAGATATGACTGGTTTTGAACTGATTGAGCAGATCAAGCAAGAGGCTACTTTGAAAAGTCTGCCGATTATTATTTATACCGGCAAAGAGTTGACGAGAACCGAAGAAACTCAACTGAAGCGGATGGCGGAAACAATCATTGTTAAAGATGTGCGATCGCCAGAACGTTTGTTAGATGAAACAGCTTTGTTTTTGCACCGAGTTCAAGCAAATTTGCCGGAACCAAAGCGCCAAATGCTAGAGCAATTGTATCAAACAGATTCGACGCTGGCGGGCAAAACAGTCTTGATTGTTGACGATGATATGCGGAATATTTTCGCCCTCACAAGTATGCTGGAGCGCCATAAAATGGAAGTTGTGTATGCTGAGAATGGCAGAGAGGGCATTGCTAAATTGCAAAGTACGCCTGAGATAAATATTGTGTTGATGGACGTGATGATGCCAGAGATGGACGGTTACGAAACCATGCAAGCAATTCGTAATATGCCTCAATTTGCGTCCTTGCCAATGATTGCTCTGACTGCGAAAGCTATGAAGGGCGATCGGGAAAAATGTATCGAAGCTGGTGCGTCTGACTACATTACCAAACCTGTGGATACGGAACAGTTGCTCTCGCTGCTGCGTGTCTGGCTTTATCGATAGTCATTAGTCATTAGTCATTAGTCATTAGTAAGCAGTGAACAGTTGTAGGGTGCGTCGCTACCAACCATCCCAAACAAAAATCGACCATCGATGAGCGACGCACCTTACAGTTGACCTGTGACATTAACCAATTCCCAAGTCCCAATGCCCAATTCCCAATAACTAATTAAAAATGCCCGAAAGCCATGAACTTGAAACAATCGAAATTCAACTCCTACTAGAGGGAATGTTTCGCTATTACGGATTTGATTTTCGCAATTATGCTCTTGCCTCTCTCAAGCGCCGTATTAGGAACACTATTCGCTCGGAACGGCTCACCACTGTCTCTGCACTTCAGGAAAAGGTACTTCACAATCCTGCTTACCTAGATCGTTTACTGCTGGATATTTCTGTCAATGTAACGGCGATGTTTCGCGATCCCAGCTTTTACATTAGTTTCAGAAATAAAGTGGTGCCGCTGCTGCGTACTTATCCTTTTATTCGCATTTGGCACGCTGGATGTTCAACGGGCGAAGAAGTCTATTCTATGGCAATATTGCTGCAAGAAGAAGGACTTTATGACCGTTGTCGGATTTACGCTACGGACATGAATGAATTAGTTTTGAAAAAAGCCAAAACAGGGATATTCCCGCTGAAACAAATGCAAGAATATACGCAACTATACCACCAAGCGGGGGGCAAGAGAGCGTTTTCTGAGTATTACACTGCGGCCTATGAAAATGCAATTTTTCGCTCTTCACTTAAAGATAATATTGTCTTTGCTCACCACAACCTAGCAACGGATAATTCTTTTAATGAGTTTAATGTTATTTTATGCCGTAATGTGCTGATTTATTTCAATTCACACCTCCAAGAGCGGGTACACAAGCTTTTTTATGAGAGCCTGGTAATGTTTGGGGTTTTAGGCCTGGGTCATCAGGAGTCTCTGATTTTTACACCTTATGAAAAATATTATGAAGCACTTGAAAGTAGTGATAAACTCTACCGAAGAGTTAAATAAAAAAAATTTTGAAATAGTGGTTGTGGGCACGTCTTTGGGAGGGCTAGAGGCTCTGACTGTGCTGCTGGCAGATTTGCCAAAAAGCTTTCCTTTGCCTGTAGTTATTGTCCAACACCGCCATAAGAGTTCTCAGAATAGGCTGACAGATTTTTTACAACAGCACAGCTCTCTCCCAATCACAGAGGCCCAAGACAAAGAGCCGATCGCACCTGGACGAGTTTACTTGGCTCCTGCTGACTATCACTTGCTAATAGAATCGCCCTGTGAGGAGGAGTTTAGCCTGTATGAAAACAACTTGACAGAATGGGGGAGCGTGGCAGTGGAGTCAATCCATAATTCAAAATCCCCAATTCCCAATCGCGTTTCTCCTACATTTGCACTATCAACTGAGGCTCCTGTCTGCTATGCGCGGCCCTCAATCGATGTGCTGTTTGAGTCTGCTGCGGATGCCTTTGGGGAGAAAGTTATCGGCATAATTTTAACGGGAGCTAATTCGGATGGTAGTAAAGGGCTGGCAAAAATTAAAGCTGAGGGAGGATTGACATTCGTGGAGGAACCGGCTTCAGCTCTATGCCCAACCATGCCAGCATCGGCGATCGCAAATGTTGAAGTAGACTGGATTTTACCCCTCTCTAAAATTGCTCCCTGTTTAGTCAATTTGCTAAGAATTAAAGATTAAAAAAATTATGAATCAGCAGTCGCCCCATCGAGTAAATGTCCTTTTAGTTGACGATCGCCCAGAAAATTTGATAGCTCTAGAAGCTATCCTCAACAGCCCCTCTTATCATCTAGTACAAGCTAATTCGGGCGCGGAGGCTCTGAGATGTCTGCTTAATGAAGATTTTGCGGTAATTTTGCTTGATGTGCAGATGCCGGGAATGGATGGATTTGAGACAGCAACATTGATTCGCTCTAGAGATCGATCGCGATCGACTCCGATTATTTTTATCACAGCATTCAGCAGTAATGACACCCACGTGTTTAAAGGTTATTCTCTGGGTGCGGTGGATTACCTGTTCAAACCCTTGGAACCGGAAATATTGACCTCGAAGGTGGGGGTATTTGTGGAATTGTTCCAGAAAACAGTGGAGGTGAAACAGCAAGCAACACAGTTAGCTGCTGTTAATAGTGAACTAAGTAAAAGTGAAGAGCGGTTTCGCACTTTGTGTGCTTGTTCGCCGCTGGGAATTTACTTAGCTGACGTTGAAGGGCGCTGTACATACATTAATCCCCGTTGTCAAGCAATTTGCGGGTTAACACTGGAGGAAAGTTTAGCAGATATTTGGCAGCGGGAAGTTCATGAAGAAGATCGCGATCGCGTAGTAGCACATTGGTTAGCTTGGATTAAAGAAGGCAAGGAATATTCTAACGAGTTTCGATTAGCTGGTAGCGAAACTGTGCGTTGGATTAATGTGCAGTCGTCGCCAATGTTTTCGGATTTGGGAAAACTGATCGGTCATGTGGGTACGGTTAGAGATGTCACAGACCGCAAGCAAGCAGAGGAAGAACGCGGCCGACTAATCCGCGAACAAGTGGCGCGGCAAGAAGCGGAGAGAGCTAACCAGATGAAGGATGAATTTTTAGCTATTCTCTCTCACGAACTCCGTACTCCTTTAAATGCAATTCTCGGCTGGTCTAGGCTGCTTCGTACCAAAACATTTGACCAAGACACTATAGAGAAAGCCCTAGAAACAATAGAGCGCAATGCTAAATCTCAATCTCAACTCATCGAAGATATTTTAGATGTTTCGCGGATTCTGCGGGGGAAACTAAATTTAAATAAGCATCCGATTCGGTTGGAATCTGCGATCAAGCTGGCAATAGATTCTTTGCAGCCGCTGACTGAGGAAAAATCAATAGTCATAGAATTAACGTGCAGTCCCAATGTAGGTGAAGTTATCGGCGATTTCGATCGCTTGCAGCAAATTGTGTGGAATTTGCTGTCAAATGCGATTAAGTTTAGTCCGCAAGAGGGTAAAGTACAGGTGCGCTTAGAGTCGGTTGGAGATGAGGCTCAAATTCAGATAATTGATAGCGGCATTGGTATCGCTCCTGATTTTTTGCCTTATGTTTTCGATCGCTTCCGCCAAGCTGATAGCAGCACAACTAGGTCTTACGGGGGTTTGGGACTGGGATTGGCGATCGTCCGTCACTTGGTGGAACAGCACGGCGGTAAGGTGTATGCAGAGAATAATCCGGGCGAGGGTGCGAAATTTACGGTGGCTTTACCTGTGGTACAGAGGAACGCCGTCGCTGCTGACGATGATTGGTCGGAGCTCAATGACAGGACAGAGACCCTTCCTACTCTAACTAATTTGCAATTGCTGGTGGTGGATGATGACGATGATACGCGGGAGTTTTTGATTGCTTTACTCGAGGACGAAGGAGCTATGGTGCGATCGGCGGCATCGGTGGCAGGGGCTCTAGCTGCACTGGAGAGTTATTGGCCGGATCTACTGCTGAGCGACATTGGAATGCCGGAAGCAGACGGCTATGAGTTGATCGCGCGCGTGAGAGAAATGGAAGTGATCAGGGGTGGAAAGATGCCTGCGATCGCCCTGACGGCCTACGCGAGAGAGGAAGAGCGCCAGCAAGCGCTGGAAGCGGGTTTCCAGATGCACTTATCTAAACCAGTTGACATAAATAAGTTAATTGCCGCAATTGCTAACCTCACAGGGATGCTCGGAAATCCCGATCCAACTCACATCTTGCACCATGCTCAATAACAGGCTTTTCGGCCTGTTCCACAAAGAGTAAATTTTCTTGTGGGGAGTAGGGGTTGGGCAGGAGAGCCCGTCCCTGAAGGCTGATTGACAATAGTGTTCTTCGGTGATTTCCAACGGACTCGGCGGTTAAAACCGCTTTGTTGACCCAAAGCATCTAGGATACCCGCCACGTGATTCATCCGTCCAGAAATAAAAAACCTGTATCCGATGAAACTTGCCGAACGTATTTATTCGTGGGCTCTATGCTTCAATCTAAAATCTAAAATCTAAAATCGATTGACCCCCAATCCCGTGCCGATTAGTGAGAAAAATATTAAGCTAGCTTAAAGGACACGCGATCGACAGTTCGGAACAAGACACCCGTTTTTCCACAAAAAACTGGATATTTGCCGTTTTTTTGCTTCAACCTGCCGTCAAAGTACAAAATTACTCGCCAATCAATTCATGAATATTTTTAGCAGTCTGCTTTCTAGCCCAACTCAAGCACCCCAAGTCAAAAAACAGCGTCGAGGCATTGAAATTAAGTCGGAACGCGAAATCGAAATTATGCGGCAGGCCGCGAAAATCGTTGCAACGGTACTCAAAGAAATTTCCCAAATGGTGAAACCGGGAATGACTACTGCTGATTTGGATGCTTATGCCGAAAAACGCATCCGTGCTATGGGGGCAACTCCGAGTTTTAAAGGCTATCACGGTTTTCCCGGATCGATTTGCTCTAGCATTAATAACGAAGTTGTTCACGGCATCCCCAGTCCCAAAAAGGTAATTCGGGCCGGAGATGTTCTTAAGGTAGATACGGGGGCATATTATCAAGGTTTTCACGGCGATTCTTGCATTACGATCGCAGTTGTGGAAGTGACTCCCGAATCGGCAAAATTAATCCGAGTCGCAGAAGAAGCTCTCTACAAAGGCATCGAACAAGTGAAGGCGGGAGCCTATTTGCTCGATCTGGCTGGTGCGATCGAAGATCATGTCAAAAGCAACGGTTTTAACATCGTTGAGGAGTTTACGGGCCACGGTGTCGGGCGAAATTTGCACGAGGAACCGTCGGTTTTCAATTTCCGCACGCGGGAAATGCCGAATGTGAAATTGCGAGCGGGCATGACATTGGCGATCGAACCAATTCTGAATGCCGGTTCTAAGTACACTCGGACGCTTTCTGACAAGTGGACTGCTGTAACCGTTGACAATGCTATGTCGGCTCAGTTTGAGCATACTGTGTTGGTAACGGAAACTGGCTATGAAATTTTGACCGATCGTTCCAAAGTTTAAGTGGAAGGGTTCAACAATAATTTTGAGTTTTGAGTTTCGAGTTTTGAATTAAAGATTTAAGAACTTTTTAATCGTTAGATCAAAACCTAACTCAAAACTCTTGAGTTGGACAACAAGTTTTTAACTTCCTTCGAGGGATGGAGTGACAATAAGAGTTAAATGCGGCTAAATTAAAAAATAGTGGTAAAGCGTAAGGGTAACAACTATGTCAGCACGATTATTATTGGTAGATGATGAACCGGGCTTGCGGGAAGCAGTACAAGCTTATTTGGAAGATAGCGATTTTGCGGTTGAGGTTGCCAGTAATGCTCGCGATGGGTGGGAACTCTTGCAGCAGACTAATCCAGATTTGGTGATTTCAGACATTATGATGCCCCAGGTGGACGGTTATCAATTTCTCAAGCAAGTGCGGGAAGATCCTCGCTATAAGGCTTTGCCGGTGGTGTTTTTGACGGCTAAGGGGATGACGAGCGATCGTATTCAAGGCTATCAAGCAGGCTGCGATGCTTATCTTTCTAAGCCCTTCGATCCCGACGAATTAGTAGCAATAGTAACCAATTTGCTAGCCCGCCGCGCGGCTGCTAAGGAGACAAGCGAAAATCCTGAAAGTCCAGATATTGCTGCTTTGACAAGCCAAATGGCGAGAATTGAGTCTTTGCTGAGTGGGCGGAGTTCGATCGCCCAAAGTCCTTCGCCGATTAAAATTGATTTGACTCCGCGAGAACAAAGTGTTTTGGATTTGGTTGCTCAAGGTTTGATGAATAAGGAAATTGCCCGCCGCTTGGAAACTAGCGTGCGTAATGTGGAAAAGTACGTCAGCCGTTTGTTTAGCAAGACGGGTACTAACAGCCGTACTGAGTTGGTTCGCTTCGCCCTCGAACACGGCTTGACGAAATAGGAGTCCTCTCGACTTGGCTGGAGGCTGTGGCTTGCCGAGCTGCGTTACCAGGCTCTTCCTGGTAACGAGAATTATGCAAAAAATTAGAAATGTTAAGATTTGACACTCCCCAGCCTAAAGGCGTGGGGATTCTTAATTCATCGACTGACCTTTAAGCACCATGTCCTTGCGGCAGTCCTTAAACCTTTCAACCGTACAATAGTACAAATTGACGAGTCTAATTCACTGTTACCCCAGAGGGTCTATCTCCAAAAGCGTACTAGGATACAAGCAAGCGAGTTTGGGTATGCCCTACCCTACTTAACAAATCAAGAAATTGTTTGTTGTTACTGGTTTAAGGATGCGTTGATCCTTTAGCTGTTTTAAGAGTTTTCGCCGCTCTGCGTCCCCCGGTTTATACCTAAAAGTGTGTCTTAACTGTTTCACGATGGTAAAGGAGTTTAACCTTGACTATTTTAGTATACTACAAATACCAGCAATTCCTGATTTTTAGGAAGGGATTTAAGAAATTAAAGCCGCCCTAGAAGGACGGGTTTTAAACCCAATTTCCTGATAAGTATTGACAGGTATCCGGCGGCTGTGGTATGTCACATCAGCTTGCTGGTGGCAGCGCGGGTGTGCGAAAACGGGTGTGCCAAAACTGGTGTGCCAAAACTGGTGTGCGATTCCCTACGGGATAGCTACGCACGCGCGTACTTCTCACCCACTTTGCTTTGAGTCTGAGATAAACACTCGCAAACACCGGGGAATTACTTAGCGGGAAAACCTGACTGTTTAAGAGTTTTCACGTAGTAAATAGAAAAGCAAACACTTGACCGGATATGCTCCGTTAAGCAAACTTGCCACGAAAAGTCACAGATAAGGTTATATCCTGTGGAAAAACAAGCCACTATTAATTACAGTTCTGGACGCACTCCTACAAAGAAACCGGGTTTTTTACCTAATTTACGGTGTGTAACAAAGTATTTCGTAAAAAAAAACCGTTTCTGGGCCCCCAGGCTAAAATTTTACACCCTAGTTCAAGCTCTCAGATTCATCTGTGGAGTAAATCTAAAATCTAAAATCTAAAATCGACTGACAGCGAAGGAAAGTAGCCGCAGATGTTGAATGTATAGTAGTACCAAAGTTTAGTTTATATCAGGAGGATACCATGAGGAAAATCACGGCGCGACAAACAATAAGTGCCATAGTAGCACTGCCGATCGTACTAATAGCCAATACAACTCAAGCTTTAGCGACTGATACCGCTCAAAAAATAGAGCCCATTAAGAAAGTTTCGGATTTTGGCGATGAGCTAGATTTTGATATTGGGCCACCAACAACCATCAGCATTGAAGAAAGCGAGGATTGGGATGAACCTGATTTTACAGCTACTTTAGATATGGAGATTAGTAAATTTATGACAAAAAATCTTCAAGCTGTATTTGATGAGCCGCCGCCGATAGTTTATCTCAGTGCTGCAAGGGGTCAGTCAAGCAAGGAATGCCGGATTTCAGCGATATGCGAATAACTGAATCGGATTTGTGCGATTTTGGCGATGGCTGGGACTCCCGCAAACAAAGACTCATTTGCTGGGTAGAATTTGAGCAATTATCAAGATTTCAGTAAACTCCGGTTGATTTTGCTGGGAATATGCGAATAACAGAGTATGTATTTTTTTGGGTATGCTTTAATTGTGATCGGCTAAAATAATAAGTATGCAGGCTGAAAAAAACTTAACTAATTGATAGTTAGTCCGTAGGGTGCGGATCTGCTTCATATTTGATAAAGATTGCAGATTGACGGGTGTATCCGCACCTTACTCGCGTCTCTCTTCTTGTGTGTACCACATATACATGGAATATGCTGTAAGTATGCAGGCTGAAATAAACTTAACTAATTGATAGTTCCCAGTGATAGGAAATCGCCAAAAAGGGCAGAAATAAAATTAATCATGTGATTGTTCGCTGTGATTGGCAAACGTAAAAACGGGTAAAAGTAAACTTAGTTAGAGCAACCGCCCAAAAGGTGAGGACGTTCTTAATTGCAGTTCCCCCCTGCGGTCTATTCTTTCCATCCGTTACATCCGTTACATCCGTTACATCCGTTACATCCGTTAAATAATCCGTTGCCGAACTTATTTTTTTCGGCAGTTTACAGCATCTATCCTGAGATTTTTTTTCAAATATTAATTATGATTAATTCGCACTACCAGCAAGAAACCGCAGCACAGCAAAACCAAAGTTCGCTGCAAACTCTCTCCCGGACTTTGAGAATGTCTCACGGGCAATTTTCGCTCATTTTGGTACGGTGCAATTACAGCGCTATGAGAGAGGAAATTGTAAGGCAATTGCGGGCAGAGTCTGGGATCGAGATTCGAGAAATTGTCCTCCCGCCATCTGTTAAAACTCTTTACACGACGATAGAAACCAAAATTTCCTGCAGCCATCCGGCAGCTTTAATGGTGTTTGGATTGGAATCGGTAAGTGCGATCGATCGCCTGCTGACTTCTACCAACTACGTGAGGGAAGAATTTCGGAATAATTTTCCTTTCCCGGTGGTGCTGTGGGTGACAGACAAAATATTAAAAAAACTGATTCGGTTAGTAACAGATATCGAAACTTGGACGACAAGTGTTGAATTTGTGATGGGCCCGGACGACTTGGTAGATTTTTTGGGCAAAAGTGCCGATCGCATTTTTTCCAACATTTTAGAAAGTGGCAATTGGCGTTTAACTAATTCTGCCATTCTCGGAGCCAATTCTTTGAGTGAACTAGAGTCGGCTAGCCAAGACTTGCAAACTTGCAATATCAGATTAGAACCAGCTATTGAAGCAAGTTTGCAATTTATTCGCGGTAGGCACGAATATGCTTGTCACCGCATCTCTGCGGCTATTGAATTATATCAAAAAAGTCTCAGTTTTTGGAAGTATCAAGTAGCATTTATTGGACAAAAAACAGAATTTAGCGATTTGTTATTTACCGTTCACCCTGCACCGGTGTTAGAGGGAATTCTGCTATTCCACATCGGTCTTTGCTACCGCTTCCAAGCAGAAAAACACCGCAGCGGCAACCGTCCTTACTGGACGGAAGCTAAGAATTATTTTCAGGAATGTATAGATGTTTTAGAACGCGTGGGGCGGCCGGATGCCGTGAGTATATTCATCAATCAACTTGAGGAAGTATTGCAGCATTTAGAAGATTGGGATGCACTCTGGAATTTAGCCATAAAAGCTCGGAGGTTACATGAAAATATGGAAAATTCAGCAGTTAATTTGGCTCAAGATTACGGCTTTTTGGCTAGAGTAGCCTTAGAGCAAAAGAACTGGCAAGGGGCGAAAGAATGGGCTTTAGTGGCTCTAGACGTTCTCAACTCAAATTTAGAAGCGACGGGACAGGGAACCCCTGTAAAGTCGCAGCATTTAGGCTTGTATCTGTTAATTTTAGCAGAGGCCCAGAGTCATTTGGGTGAGGTGCAAGAGGCGATCGCGCATTTAGAACTTGCTCGCTCGGAAACCGAACCTTGCTACAACCCGCAACTGTATTTGCGGGTTTTAGAAATGCTGCGATCGCTCTATTTTCAGCGGGGAGAATATCTCGAAGCATTTCAAATTAAGCAAGATTATCGAGCGGTGGAACACACGTATCGGTTCCGAGCTTTTATTGGGGCCGGAAAGTTGCAGCCGCACAGAGAAGCGGTTAATTCCGTCGCCGAAACTCTTGCCGGCGCTGCTACTATTGCTGACGAGATTACAGCTTCCGGCAGAGAGGAAGACCTCAACCGCTTGATATATAGAATGAACAATACCCCCGACAAACTGACAGTAATTTACGGTCAGTCTGGAGTTGGCAAAAGTTCAATAGTCACGGGAGGATTAGTACCAGCTCTCAAACAAAAAAAAATAGAAATGCGGACTGTTTTGCCGGTAGTGTTGCAAGTTTACAACAACTGGCCGCGGGAATTGACCAGACAGTTATCTGCTGGAAAAGCTGAAATATTCGATTCGGAAAATTCCGAAGCAGTACCAGAAACTGCTCCGGTAGATTTGACCGTAGAAGCAGGTGCAGTCAAGGGAAATCTTATTTCGGGATTGCACGGTGGCTCGGCTGCGAAAAATGAGGAGCAAAGGGAGCAGTCACAGCCAGTAGAATTTATCATACAACAACAGGCGATCGAATACGAAAACATTATCAATGAGCTGCAAAGAAATTCAGAACATTTAGTTACTGTTCTGATATTTGACCAATTTGAAGAATTCTTTTTTGTATGGAAAGAGCCAGCGGAAAGACAAATATTTTTTGATTTTTTGCGGGAATGCTTGAAAATCAAATATTTAAAAGTCGTCCTGTGTTTGCGGGAAGATTACCTGCACTATGTGCTGGAATTTACTCGACCAAAAAACCAGACAGGATTCGTTAACAATGATATTTTAGATGACATTCTCAGCAAAAATATTCTGTTTTATTTGGGAAATTTTTCGCCGATCGATGCGCGAGCGGTAATTCGCACTTTAACTGAGCGAGCGCAGTTTTACTTAGAACCGGAGCTGATCGAAGAATTAGTCAATGATTTAGCTGGAGAATTAGGAGAAGTTCGCCCGATCGAACTACAACTTGTCGGCGCTCAACTACAACAAGAGAACATTAGAACTTTAACTCAATATCAGGAACTTGGCAACAATCCGCAACAAAAATTAGTCGAAAGGTTTCTCGAAGAAGTTATCAAAGATTGCGGCCCAGAGAATGAAGTAGCGGCGCGCCGAGTTTTGTATTTGCTCACAGATGAAGAACAGATTCGTCCCCTAAAAACCCGCGCAGAATTAGCTTCAAGTTTAGCGACATTTGCTGAAGCTGACAAATTAGATTTAGTCTTAGAATTGTTAGTAAAGTCTGGTTTAGTCTTTCGATGGATGGAACTGCCTGCTGAGCTTTATCAGCTCGTTCACGATTATTTAGTTAGCTTCATTCGCCAGCAGCAAGAATTAGATAAAAAGGCAGAATTTGAGGAACTGCGAAAGCAAAACCAAATTAACCGAGATGAAATTGAACAAATTCGCAAAGACAGAGAGCAAGATGCTTTGCTGTCGGAAGCTAGAGACAAACAGTACCAAGCAGAAGCTCAACTTTACCACACTCGGAGATGGCAATTGCAGGCGGCGGTTCTAGGAGTGCTTGTACTCGGAGGAGTTTCGGGGATGGCTTTCGAGCAAGCAAAATTAGCAGAAAGCGCACGGCAAGAAGCAGAAACCAGTCGGACTGATGCCCTAAATTCGGCGTCGGAAGCTTTGGTGCTTTCTAATGAAAAAAATCAATTAGGAGTGTTGGGAAATAGTATCAAAATTGGTCGTGATTCTCTGAAAAGTACGGCGCTGCCTGTGGACACTAAAAATCAAATTGCTGAAAGACTAAGACAAGCAGTTTCCGGGGTGCAAGAACGCAACCGTTTCGAGCAGCACAGCAAGTTTGTTTTGGATGTAAGTGTTAGTCCCGACGGCAATTCAGTTGCTTCAGCAAGTGCAGATCAAACTGTTAAATTGTGGAGCAAAGAAGGTAAGTTATTAAAAACTTTCAATCACCCAGATAGCGTGACGAGTGTTAGTTTTAGTCCTGATGGGAAAACGATCGCTACTGGTTGTGCCGATCGCACAATTAGAATTTGGCAAGTAGATAACGACAAAAGTGCGATTGGCATTTTATCCGGCCACCGCGATATCGTCACCAGCGTCAGTTTCAGTCCAGACGGCAAAACCCTAGCTTCCGCCAGTCACGACAACACCGTCAAAATCTGGAACCTTGCGAACAAAAAATTGCTGCAAACCTTAACCGGACACAAAGACTGGGTGCTCGGCGTCAGTTTCAGTCCCGACGGCCAAACAATTGCCTCAGCAAGTGTTGACAAAACTGTCAAACTTTGGAACCGAGAAAGTAAAACGCAGAAATTTAGAATTAATCCCAAAACATTAACCAAACATTCTGACATTGTTTACAGCATTAAGTTCAGTCCAAACAGTCGAGAACTCGTCTCAGCAAGTGCCGACACCACAGCCAAAATTTGGAACCGAAACGGTGAGGAAATCAGAACTCTCAAAGGACACAACGATGAAGTTGTCAGCGCGACTTTCAGTCGCGACGGCGAAAAAATTGTCACCGGCAGTGCAGACGATACGGTGAAAGTTTGGAGTCGCAGCGGCACTTTGCTCAACACTTTTCGAGGACATCAAGACGACGTGAGGGCTGTAAGTTTCAGCGGCGACGGCACTATTGCTTCCGCAAGTAAGGACAAAATAGTGAAAATTTGGAAACCAGACAGCACTCCGCTGAATAAGATTTTATCAGGACACGAAGACTGGGTTTACAAAGTCAGTTTTAGCGCTGACGGCAAAACAATTGCTTCTGCTAGCGGGGACAAAACAGTGAGACTTTGGCGTGCTGACGGCAGTTTATTCAAAACCTTAGAAAGTCACAAGGATTCTGTTACCTGGGTTAGCATTTCGCCTGATGATAAAACTGTTGCTTCCGCGAGCGATGACAAAACCGTGAAAGTCTGGAGTTTAAACGGCAAACTGTTAAATACTCTCAGCCACAGCGGCATTGTTAGAAGCGTGAGTTTTAGTCCAGATGGAAAGATAATTGCTGCCGCAAGTGCCGATCGCAAATTGTACCTCTGGCGCTGGAACGGTGCTAAAGCAACTTTGTTGGCAAAACTCGATCACAGCAATCCAGTAATTAGCGTTAGCTTCAGTCCCGACGGCAAAACTATTGCTACTGCTACCGCTGCTGAGGACAAGCCAAGCGGGAAGAAAAAGGCTTTTGAAATTACCGGAGAAAAGAGAGTTTACCTATGGGAATTTAACGGTTCGTCGGCGAAAATCCTGAAAACTCTCGACCACCAAGACAGCGTTAAAAATGTTAGTTTTAGTCCAGACGGCAAGACTATTGCTGCTGCTTGCGCTGACAAAAAAGTTTACTTGTGGGGGTTTGATGGAAAGGTGGCGAATTTAACTGAAAAACTCGACCACAGCGATACTGTAGAAAGCGTGAGTTTTAGTCCCAACGGCAAGTTGATTGCGGCGGCGAGTGGGGGAAATACTGTTAAGCTGTGGGATTTTGACGGCAAGAAGGCGCTGCTATCGAAGACTTTGGAATCGAGCGATCGCGTGTTGAGTGTTACTTTTAGTTCTGATAGCAAAACTCTGGGTTTTGCTAGTAGGGATAGGAATGTAATTCTGTTGCCTGTGGAGAATTTGGAACTGAATAATATTATTGCTCGCAGTTGCGAGTGGTTAGGAGATTATTTGCAGAATGACCCGAATGTTGCTGAGGGCGATCGACTGCTGTGTCTTGGGTTTGGGAAACAGGCGTTAAATAAGGGGAAGCGGTGAAATTGACAGGGGTAAGTTGCGGGCTGCGCCCCCTACATAATTATATTTTGCTAATTCTCATCTACATAATTTTATGGAAAAATTCTGTATATGTCTCGGCGGTGCGCTACTCGCTGACAAATTAAAGTTTTTGTCGGTGCATCAACTGTGAGTCCAATACGGTAGTCACCAAGACGAATCTTATATTTATCTGGATAACCTTTCATTTTTTCCAGATATCCTAATGCAAAGGGATTGTCTGATTCTAAGAATTGAAAAACTATAGGTTCTATCCTACTTCTAATTTCAGCAGGTAAACCAGCTAGTTCTTTGAGGAACCGATTTGTATATTCAACTTGCCACATTATTTTGTTTAATTGAGTTATAATACTTTAGTGCTTGTTCTTTTGATAATCTCTCATCACCTTCAGTTTCTTCTATAAGTTTAGCCAGACCATAGTTTTCCAAAATCTCCTCGATTTTCTCAAATTGTTCAAGGGGGATTTGAACAGCAATCGGCTGCTGATTTTCGTCGATTACATAACTTTTATGTAGTTCTAGCATTTTGTAGTGTTTATATCTGAGTATATGAATTATTATAATAGATACATTTTTTTTGTCAAGAGGCGATCGCGTCTGCCTGTCGAGTTACTCAACCGATAGGTTAAACAAATCTATCTACTGGCTAATTGTGGTCGCAGTAAACTTGCGCTAAAATTCGACTGATAAGCTTAAGCTTTTTGGCAATTCCCCACAGAATTAACCAGCAATCAAAACCCGAGGTAAACCACATGGATGTCAACTCCCAAAATGTCCAACCAATCCCGCCATTCAACGAGACAAACGAGGAAACACCAGAGATAGGTGGCGGTTTGCCCGTAATAGAATATTGGGCAGAACATACATTGTCCCCGGAAGGGCCGAAACTTTGGAAAACTTTGCTGCACAAAAGTGCTTGTTTGTCGTGTTCTTGGGGCACGGGCGGACAGAAAGGAGGTTTTACAAATGAAGAGGGCGAAAAACTTCAGCGGTGCATGAAAAGCGTCGAAGCAATCTCCGCTGAAATCAAGCCGGCTATCTCAACTCAATTTTTTGAACAGCAGAGTATTGCACAACTTCAGCAATTAACTTCAATGGAAGCCGATAGGCTGGGAAGGCTGAGTTTTCCGATGATTTTGCGGGCTGGTTCCTCTCATTACGATCGCATTTCTTGGCAAGAAGTTTATCAAATTGCCGAAGCTGCTTTTCGCAAAACCCCCGAACGAGTGGCATCTTACAGTTCCGGTCGTTCTTCCAACGAAGCGGCTTTTCTGCTGCAATTGATGATGCGGGCGATGGGTTCCAATAACTTAGCAGATTGTTCCGATCTCTGCCACGCTCCCTCGACAACCGGCTTAAGCGAAATGTTTGCCACCCGCACCTCGGTAGTGAGTCTAGAAAACTTGAAGGAAGCAGATTGCGTCGTGCTCGCGGGCAGCAATTCTTCCTACAACCATCCCCGCTTGATGAACGAATTGATTAAAATTCGCGACAAAGGCGGTAAAATAATTGTCATCAATCCGGTGATGGAAATCGGGTTAGTCAAGTTTGGTTCTCCCGCATTTCCTGTCAAATCGCTCATCCCCGGTTCCGATATTTCCTCCCTATACTTGCAACCAATTCCCGGCAGCGATACGGCGCTATTTGTAGGGATTCAAAAGTCTATAATCGAACAAGGATTGCTGGACGAAAGCTATTTGCAAGCTCATACAGAAGGCTGGGAAGCAGCAGTCCAGCACGCCCGCGAAACTTCTTGGGAAACTATTACTGAAACCTGCGGAGTTTCCCGCGCAGAAATTGAGGCAGCAGCCAGAATTATTGGCACGTCCCAGCGAGTTGTCTTCGGTTGGGCGATGGGAATTACCCAACACGATAACGGTGTAGATAACGTTTTCAGCATCGCTAATACTGCCTTAATGACAGGAAATGTCGGCAAAGAAGGGGCGGGATTAATGCCCGTGAGAGGACACTCAAACGTGCAAGGATTCGGCTCTATGGGCGTCACTGTGAAGCTGAAAAAAGAAATTCAACAAGCTTTAGAAAAGTTATTGAATCGTCCCCTGAGTCCTGTTAAGGGCTACGACACTCGATCGCTCATTGAAGCAGCAGAAGCAGGCAAAGTTGATACCCTGATCTGTCTGGGCGGCAACTTGTATGGGGCAAATCCAGATTTAACTCAGGCAAAACGCGCTTTAGCCAATGTTGAAACCGTTATCTACCTCGCAACCAAACCGAATTTAGGGCATTTTCACGGATTGGCAAAGCACAATACAATTGTGATCCCCGTGCTGAATCGCTTTGAAAACCCCCACAAAACAACCGTGGAATCTGGCAATAACTTTGTGCGTTTAAATGATGAGGGCGAAACTCATCTCCAGAATTCGGATTTGATTCCTGAAGTGCATTTTTTGACGGAATTAGCCAGCAGAATCCACGGCGATTTTCCGGTTGATTGGCGCCGACTTCAAGACACAAAATACGTGCGCCAATTGATTGCTAAAACTATTCCGGGCTATGAAAAAATAGCGACAATTGATGAAACACAAGAGGAATTTACCATCAGCGGCCGCATTTTTACAGAACCTAAATTTCCTACAGAGTCTGGGAAAGCGAAGATGTTTGTCACGCCTTTACCTAAGCTGAAATTACCGGAAGCGAAAGAGTTTGGACTATCGGAATCAACACAGGGTATTGTTGTAGCCTTAATGACGGGACGCAGCTATTCTCAGCATAATACTGTGGTTTACAAAATTGATGACAAGTACCGGGGAATGCCGCACCGCAACTGCATTTTGATGAATCGCGCGGATGCAGAAAGCACGGGTTTGCATGAACATCAACGGGTTACGGTGCAGGGAAATGTGGGGAAAATGGAAAATGTCGAGGTGATTTACGGGGCGGTTCGTGAGGGTGCTGCTTTGATGTTTTATCCTGAAGTTAATGTGATTTTTCACCCGGAGATTGAAAGGCGATCGGGCACGCCTGCTTACAAGCGCGTACCTGCTTTTGTATACGCCTAAGTTCGGCAAAGGATTCTGTAACGGATGTAACGGATGTTATGATTAGCTCTGCCTTCTGTCTTCTATAACTCACATTTTAGATGATTTTTAAGAACAGGCAAGATGCCTGTTCCACAAGGAGTTAATTTTTTGTGGGGAGTATGGGTTGGGCATCTTGCCTGCCCATATGCAAGTCTTAATTAACTCTTAATTTGCAAAGTTCTACCGCGCCAAGTCCACCCCCAACCGGTTTCAGTTTGAATCGCAGAACCGATCGCAATTGCGGCCACTAAGGATCGCGAATTAAATAACTTACAATTTTAATTGTTATTGTGGAAGTTATTTAATTCTCATTCCTAACGCACCTCCGAAACCTCCAAACCACCAGTATTTCGTCGGACATTCAGAAATCTCGGCACCCAAGGGGCGCAAAGTGTAATGCTGCCAAATTACGATTACGGATAAACAAATAGTTAACCAGGTAATTGGTTGGTTGGTCGCGGCTGACAAGCGAATTTCTTCATGTGGTATCCGCCACGTGATTTATCCGTGGAATTGATCCAAAATCTAAAATCGAAAATCCTCAAGAAAGAGCATTTATCTCGCGCAAGTCAATTTTTTAATCTAAAATCTAAAATCTAAAATCGCGCAATCGATTGACCTGCTAATATTTTAAGCCGGGAGTCGTTGAGATGCTGTTGCAGGGTTGGCCCGATCGCCTTGGTGTCGTCTGTCGAGCGATCGTCTACAATTAAAACCTCTAAGTTGTCCACAGACAGCGGTGTACTCTCCCTCATGGCGATCGCGCAATCCCGAATATTCTCTGCCTCGTTGTATTGTAAAACTTCATTAAGTTTATAAGCATTAGTGGACAAAAGTAGTATCCTGTGGTCAGGAAGACCAAATGATACTACCTGACTAGGCCAAGGCAATAGGCATCACTCTACACAACCGCATGGCGAGTCGTGGAAAGCAAAATTAAGGAACCCAGACTCAACCATGCAACTAGCAGAAAGGCACATTATTAAGCATACAGAACACCGTTTTGCCGAACTCGATAACGCTTCGTGGCAATCCAAAAATCTCTACAACGCTGCTAACTACGTCCTTCGCCAAAACTTCCTCTACGGCTGGGGATATCTCACTTACAATCAGATGGCTAATTTGATGAAATCCCATCCAGCATATCAGGCACTACCTGCCAAAGTCAGCCAACAAATTTTGATGATATTGGACAAAAACTGGCAAGCTTTTTTCGAGGCTCTCAAAGCTTACAACAAAGAACCGACAAAATTTACAGGACGCCCAAAAATACCGAAGTACAAAGATAAAGTTAAGGGGCGAAATATTCTCGTTTATACAGTGCAAGCAATTAGCAGCAAACAATTAAAAAAAGGAATTATCAAACTTTCAGGGACAGAAATATCGATTCAAACAACTGTCAAGCCCGATCGAATTTGTCAAGTAAGAGTAGTTCCCAAATGCAATTGTTACGTAATCGAGGTAATTTACCATGAACAGGAGCCCGCCCGATATCGAGAGAACTCTGCATCGGTAGCCAGTATCGATCTCGGACTGAATAACTTAGTAGCGCTAACATCAAATCAACCAGGCTTTATCCCCCTACTGATTAACGGGCGACCGCTAAAATCCATCAATCAGTTCTACAACAAGCGCAAATCCCAATTACAATCTCAATTGAAAGGCAATCTTAAAACCTCATCAAGAATTGTGCGCCTCACTCGCTGTCGCAATCAAAAAGTCGATAACTACTTACACCATACTAGCAGGCTGATTATCGATATTTTGAGCGAGCGTCAGATTGGGACATTAGTAATTGGGAAAAATGTGCAGTGGAAAAACTGCATTAACTTAGGCAAGCAGAACAATCAAAACTTGGTCAGCATTCCGCACGCTCGATTAATTCAGATGTTGGAATACAAAGCTGTTTTGGCTGGGATTGAAGTAATAATACAGGAAGAATCCTATACTTCAGCCTCCAACTTCCTTTCTTTAGATCCGATTCCTGTTTACGGCGATAGCGATGCCAACAGCGTGGAATTTACTGGCAAACGCATCCACAGAGGTTTGTACAAAACGGCAGAGGGTTTGTTAATTAATGCTGATGTTAATGGGTCTTACAATATCATGCGAAAAGCACTCCCAAAAGCGTTGAGCAATGGGATAGGGAGCTGCGTAGTTCAGCCCAGGCGGGTTAATCCGCTCAAAGTAAAAGCGAAAGGGGAGGGGCACGATGCCTCCCATGTCATGTAATAGATGACTATACTTTTACCAGCTATGCTGGTACGATTACCGAAACTTTAGGAAACTACGCGGCGGGTTCCGGTGAGGGCCTCGCGGAACTTCTGTCGGTTTGAGGCGCATTTTTGACCGATCGGCGCAAATTCTTAGTGTAAGCTCTACTTACAATCAGAGAAAAAATTAGCAGGGTTAACAATATCAAAGCGAACTGACCTCAAAATTTCAGTACACGATTTGTCTCCCTAAATATTAAAAAATATTAAAACAAAAAGCTAGTCGATCGCCCGAAAAGTTATTTTGACCGAAACCATCCAGGATACAAGCCCCCGGATTCATCTCGCGCAAGTCAATGCTTCAATCTAAAATCTAAAATCTAAAATCGCGCAATCGATTGACCGCCTCTTTTGCTATAATTTGTGAGCATCTTTCGGCTCGCCCGCACCGAGGGGCAAGACCCCTCACCCAGACAGCGACCGAAAAGCCGAGGATAGATATCAGTTTTCAGAGGATATTGCAATGGGCGAATTTTTTACAGTCGATGTGTTTGCGAACACGATAGCGGTACTCGGCGCTTTGGGTTTTTTCTTTTTGGGATATCAAGCTTTGCAGATGTTGAAAAAATAAAGTATGTCAGAACTGAGATGTTGCACCATTGTCAAGAACGGGCAAGATGCCCGTTCCACAAAGAATGATTTTTCTCGTGGAACAGGCATCTTGCCTGTTCCTAAACAAGTAATTGAGAATGGTGCAATATCTCAGTCAGAAGTCAGAAGTCAGAAGTCAGAAGGAAAGAAGGAAGAGGGAAGAAGGAAGAGGGAAGAAGGAAGAAGGAAAGAAAAAAGAAGGAAAGAAAGAAGAAGGAAAGAAACAACTATTCCGAATACCCAATGCCCTGTTTTGCCAATGCCCAATGTCCTGTTTTGCCAATGCCCTGTTTTGCCAATGCCCAATGCCCTGTTTTGCCAATGCCCAGGAACACCTAATTTACCTGAAAAAGGCTATACAACTGACTCAACATTGCCACTGTTTCTTGCGAAAATCAACAAAAAAAAGGCTGCGTTATTATCATGGTGAGCCAACTTTTAGATGGACGCTATCAAATCATTGAAGTCATAGAAACAGGAGAATTTGGGCAAACCTATCTGGCCAAAGATATTCGCCGTCCCGGAGAACCGCAGTGCTTTGTCAAGCACCTGCGTCCCGGTACTACCGAACCGAAATTAATTAATACTACGCGCCGTCTTTTTCAAAAAGAAGCAGAAGTTCTAGAAAAACTCGGTCAACACGACCAAATTCCTCAGCTATTCGCTTATTTTGAAGAAAATGAAGAATTTTTCTTAGTAGAATCCTTCGTTGCCGGTCACTCGCTATCAACCGAGATTGTACCGGGCAAGCCTCTAACTGAAGAAAAAATGATTCCTTTGCTGAAGGAACTGTTAGAAATTTTAGTATTTGTACACGGACAGGGCGTAATTCACCGAGATATTAAACCGGCAAATTTAATCCGCCGCTATTCAGATAACAAGTTAGTTTTGATTGACTTTGGCTCGGTGAAAGAAATTCACATCGCTCAAAGACAAGCGCCGGTAACTGTGCGGATTGGCACTTTGGAATATATGCCGATCGAACAATTTCAATACAACCCGCAACTCAACAGCGATATCTACGCTTTGGGAATGATTGGCATCCAAGCAATGACGGGTTTGCCGGCTTACGATTTGCCGAAACTGCGGGATTTGAAAAATTCTAATAAAGGCGAAATTGTTTGGCGGCATTTAGCCACGTGTTCCCAAGCGCTGGCTGATGTTTTGGACAATATGGTGCGCTACGATTTTCGGGAGAGGTACCAGTCGGCGGCGGAAGCTTTAGCCGATTTGAGGAAAATTGGCGATCGCTCGCGGGCGCGGATTCCCAAGCTAACAATATATCGCGAAGAAGTCGATCGGCGCAGCAGCAGCCGGGGTGATATTACAGTCGTCGGTCGAAGAATATTAGATGAACTGCGCGTCAGTTTGGAATTGCTGCCAGAAGAAGCAGAGGCGATCGAAGATGAGGTATTGAACCCTTACCGGAAATACAGGGAAAAAGGCGAACGCTACGAACAATCACTGCAAGAAGCAATGCAGCAAGAATATCCCTTTTCTCTGGAAACTCGCGACGAATTAAAACGCTTGCAGCAAGTTTTAGGGCTTACCGACGAAGATGCCGCGAAAATCGAAGAATTAGTCATTCCTAAATCTTTATTTGCTAAATTGTACAAGGCGATATCCACAGTTTTGGAGGGACATCGCAACCCCAATCTGCCACCAGCGAGTAGCGCCCCTCACCTCGTCGAATTGCAGGCAAGTCCGGCGGTATCCCCGCAGGTAAATCTGAACGGAAAAACCGATTTGTCGAACTCCAGCCCAGCAGCACTTGTCCCCAAAGAAACTCGCAAATTCAACCCTTATCTTGCCGGGGCAACAATTGCGGCTATCTTAGCTGCGATCGGCGGAATTTACGGATATCTCAAATGGCAAGAATGGCAGCAGCTAGCCCAGAAAGAATCCCAACAGCTCAATCAAATTGAAGCTCTTTATACAGCCAGCAATTATGAAGGCTGCATCAGCCAAATACCAACAATTGCCGACACTTCCAGCACCTATTCGTCCGCTCAGGAGTTACAAGAACAGTGCCAAGCAGGTCTGCGTTGGAAGAACGCCACAGTCAAAAATTTCGCTCAGCATTCCGATGCAGTTGGGTCTGTTGCTTTCAGTCCCGACGGCTTAATGTTAGCCAGCGGTTCTAAAGACAAAACCATCCAAATTTGGGATTTAGCTACAGGCAAGTCGATTCGCACTTTTCCAGGAGATTCCTCCACTATTTGGTCGGTTGCTTTTGACTCAAACGGTACGAAACTGGCGACGGGAACCGGTTTTTGGCGAGTCATGTTGTGGGATTTGAAAACAGGGCAAGTGATTCGCAGTCTCGACCACACTGCTTCTGTTTGGTCTGTCGCTCTTAGCCCCGACGGACAGCTTGTGGCTAGTGCCAGCGGAGACAAAACCACAAAGATTTCGGATGCAGCAAGTGGTCGTTTGATTCAGAGTTTTCCAGACCATACAGATTTTGTTTATTCTGTTGCTTTCACTCCAGATGGACAAAGTTTGGTTAGCGCTTCTAAGGATAAAAAAATTACAGTTGTGGATGTCGCAACAGGGGCGTTGCTCAAAACAATTGAGGGACATGGCGACGCGGTGAGGTCGGTTGCTGTTAGCCCGGACGGCAAGACAATTGTTAGCGGTTCCTACGATGAAAGTATTAAAATTTGGAATATCGAAACAGGAGATTTAATTCGCTCTATCAAGGGACATTCTGACGATATTGTCTCGGTTGCTATCAGCCCGGACGGGAAGTTTATTGCCAGCGGGAGCAAGGATAAAACTATTAAAGTTTGGGATTTTGCTACTGGAGAATTGCTGAATACTTTGACGGGACATTCCGATGAGGTTTATGTGGTAACTTTTAGTCCCGATGGCAAAACTATTGCTAGCGGTTCTAAAGACAATACTATTAAGTTGTGGTTGAGGTAATACGATTTTAGATTTTAGATTTTAGATTTTAGATGGGAATGACTTACTGCATAATGGTTGGGAATTTCCCTACAGTTGCATCCTTTTGAGGAACTGGTGTACTATCAATTCCGGTCGATTACCCCTAATATCATGTCCGAGCCATTGACCGTGATTAAACGCCGGGGCGGGTTTACAGATTTTCCCGTTTCTATTCAATATCTTGGTGAACCCGCCCCTACAGGAATCAGGGTTAATTGACCGGACATAATATAATACGGTAGGGGCGGGTTCACCCAAAATATATGCCAATAATTGACAATCTCAAAAACCCGCCCTTTTAATCGCTCGATCGTAAATGATATCATTAGTCATTGGTCATTTAATTGGTATAATTCAGCTCATTTTTGAAGGTTTGGGGAAAGTGCCAATAAGGCGTTTCTAATTCGTCCTCAGTTGGAGAATTTTCAGTTGAGTTCTCTCGGATTTGAAAAAAGTGGTAGAGGTTAGCGACAGTTAAATCGGATATTTCTTGCCAATTCGAGGCAGCTAAACCTTGATAGCCAGTAGCGATCGCCTGCTGGCTGACATAAACTTCGGATCTCCGGCGGATTTCCGGCGACACAGCGAAGGTTAGCTGGTCGCGCAAGGATAGAAAGTGAGACTTTTGCTTTAAACTTTCATAAAGTGAAGGTTCCGCAGCTAATACCGTGAATGTAGTGTACACGCTGCTTTTTAAACTCTCGCCGCTGAGTTTATCTAAACTAGCTAACTGGTGCTGCTCTTTTGGAGACAAAGTTTCCATCCAATCAACCTCATTGTGCCAAAATTCTATTACACTTAAATCATGACCGAGAATCCTAGTAACTTCGGGAAATAAAAAATCTAGTTCGGGTTCGGATTGACATCCTTTAACAACAGTTAGAAGATTTTGACGAATTTTTGATTGCAGTTCCCGGAGGCGATCGCTCACCATATCGTAGGCCCGCTGCAAGTGAAACGTGACCCCGATCGCCTGCTCGATCGCCCAAACACATTCCATTTGCCTGAGCTTTCCTGCAGAAGACAGCCCCTCCAACAAACTAGGATTATCATAAATTTTTAAAGCCTCAAACAGCATATCCCGCCCGCTATTAATTTCGGAATTCCGAAGTTTAATATCTGGCACTGTCAGGGCTGACTGACAGCGTTTGATAGCTTTAGAAAAAATCTCATAACCGTTAACCAGTTTCTGGCGGTGCATTTCAAAACTTGAGTCGTGAGCCACCTTAAAAATCTGCTGGATCACTTCTACTCCCCTATCTTTGAGGATGTGTCTGAGATCGATAAATCCGTCTTTAATTTTTAGCTTCTGGTGCTTTGCCTCTTCTCGGATTTTTAATACTTGGTTGAGGTTTACTGCTGACAAAACTGTGTTCGATACAGCGCCAATACCAATGACAGCAGCAGTCGCTTGCATCACTGCCAAATTAATTTTCAGACAGTTAAGCATTCTGTATATTTTTTGAAACCCCTGATGAGTTTGAGCAACCTGCAACGGCGCCACAGTGACGTACAGGGGAGCTACCAGCGGCTGTATGGGGCCACCTCCGGCTAACTGTGCGAGCAATCCTATAACTCCCCGCGAGGAAAGAGTTTCACTTCTTGATTGATAAAAAATTTTTGCGAGCTCCACAAACTCCCCTGTCACCGGATCTCTAGCTGCGGGGAGCAATTTTCCTGTTTTGGTAGCAGGCTGTACAAGGTTGCCACTATTGAGTCGCGCCTGAGTTGCAGGGGTGAATATATAATCCATGTTGTGGCTCAGTTTCCATTCAAAAAGGCAGATGTTTTGTATTGTATGCTGTTTATGGAAACGAGAGATGAAAGGAAATGAATGAGTATCTCAAGGCATTCCAGGCTATTAACCTGTTTAGCGATCGATTGTTGGCAGACGAATATCAATCCGTGGAGATTAAACAGTCAGCTACCCAACTCAATTTAGATGTGGAACCTTGTATTGACGAAATTAAGCAATCTGCCATCAGGCTCAAAGAGCTACTTCAGGTATGTTTCAAAGATGTATCTCAGGCTGAGGATGTCTGGAATAGCAAGCCGAGAATTGCGGGAGCATCTCCTGTTGATGTCTGGGAGCAAATTGGCGAACTAAGCGGATGCGATGTGAGAATTCGCACTTTAGGAAAACAGGGCAAATATGATGCTGTTGCTAAAGTTCGCAAATCTTGGAGCGACAAGGCAACCAAGTTAAAAAATCATTGGTTTTTGTGGGATAAAAACTCTCAAGTCTTTCAAAGAGATACTATTGGTTTTTTTGAAAAAGATAATTTGCACAAAGAGTTGCGGAATGAAGTTGATTCCCAGGCAGAGCGAGTGATTTTAATTATGGAAAATGAATTAAATTTAATTTTTAAAGAATTACAATCTATTGATATAGAAAAAATTGAACTTTGTATTGAATGCTTTGACCTAAACAGTCAGTCTAAATTTAGAGAGCGACTACAATCAATAGGCGGGGAGATTGTATCGAAGTTTACGGAGCCTCTGAAATATTTGCCGGATTCTTATATGAAGAGTTTTAAAGAAACGCTGAAAGAACCTGTAGAAACTCTGGTTCATAAAAGCAAGATGGGAATCAGTTCGATCGATTTTGAAGAGTGCTGTAAAGTGATTGGCTTAATCCTAGAAAATGTGATTTTAGCAATTTTTGAGGAGCGTCTGAAACTGGGAATTGAAACAGTTGAAAAAGCGATTAAATTCTACAATAATTTTTTAGAGAAGCAGGCGCGGTATCAGAAAGAAACGCCCCAACAGCGAGCGGCGGAAAAAGATTGGATTGAAGGCCAGCGGCAGCAACTCAGGGAAATTCAGCAGTATATTGATGCAGTCATTAGTCATTAGTGGTTAGTTATTAGTAATTGGCAATTTGTAATTAGGAGTTAGTAATTAGTGTTTTAACTACTAATTACTGACCCCTAACTGTTGAATTCACCCAAACAGGACTTACACAGAAGCTAATTAATTATTTACGGCTCCATGCACACCGCACCTTAGCGCTATAATTAGCGCGTCAAACCACTTTTTGCGTAAGTCCTGCTAAAAATAGATACAAGCCCCGGAATTAAGTCAGGGAAATAAAAAAATTAGACTTTAGTTCAACTTCCCACTCAAGGCTGGGGAGTTAATCTAAAATCTAAAATCTAAAATCTAAAATCTAAAATCGAATGATTATTGATATTGACCGCTGATTTCGTAAACGATCGCGCCCAAAGACGCTAAGCTAGCTAAAATTAGCATTCCGGCCGGCATGAATTTTTGAGTTTTAACAAGGCGCACAATAAAGACTATTACTAAAACAGCGGAGATGGCTGCTGCTAATGTTAAACCCCAACTTTGTCCCATAAGCTGGGCGGTGCCGGCAAAAATTAGCAGCGAACCGCTAATCAAGCCCGAAATGAGCGAGGCTTGGCTTTTGGCCTTGATATAACCCATGATGCCGCCAACCAGTGTTAAAATGCCGTAGCCGATCGCCGCTGCTGTACCTAAATTCATTTTTAATCCTCCCGATTTCACTGTTTGCATCTAAATTTATACAGCGCGGCCTGCAATTAGTGTCACGAATTGTTAGAAAATTTATTAAAGCCAGTCAGGATATGTAACTGTTATACAATTGCCATTATGTCAGCCCTAACTTCTGGTGCGATCGCCCAAATCCGTTACCTCCAGCGCCTCGCAGCATCCCTGCTGCTGTATCAATCGGTTCTCAAAAGCCCCGCCGGCCAAGCCTTTCTCGATTTGCTGCAAGCCCTTCACCACAGCGAAGTCAGCGGTTTGGAATGTCAGGTAGCTTACGGGAACTGGTTCAAACTTCAGGCTGCTAAAAATTTAAGCTGGAAAGATTCTTTGATTTGGGAAATTCTCAAAAACGAAAACCCCTTTTCACGCCGAGCACAGCAAACAGATTTTGCAAGTTTGCCCCCCGCTTTGGTGGAGGCCGCCCGACATGATTTAGAAGTGCTGCAAAATATTTACGAATGCAGCAGCGAACAGTTGAGCAAGTGGGTGCGGGTAGCGGGTCAACTTGACGCAGTGCCTCCGATTTGGCATTCAGAAAGTGTAGCAGAACAGGGAGATTTGCCGCTGCACGGAAAACTGGAAAAATGGTCGAGCGCTACGGAATCTTTGGCAGCTTATTACCGACAGTTTGGCACGGGTTTGTTTGCCGAATATCGCGCTTTTGCGTGGCGGGGAGGGCAGTTGGCGAGTATTTCCCATCCCGATCGCATAACTTTAAAAGAGTTGGTTTGCTGCGATTGGCAGCGGGATGCTTTGGTGAAAAATACGGAGTTTTTGCTGGCAGGTTATCCGGCTTTGCACGTCTTGCTATACGGCAGCCGCGGTTCGGGCAAGTCTTCTTTGGTGAAGTCGCTGTTAAATGAATTTGGATCTCGCAATCTGCGCTTGATTGAAGTATCTAAATCGGATTTGCAAGATTTGCCGCTAATTGTCGAGCAGTTGCGGGGAGTTCCTCAAAAGTTTATTATTTTTGTGGATGACCTGTCTTTTGAGGAAGATGATGATGCTTTTAAAGCTCTGAAAGTTGTGTTGGAGGGGAATGTGACTGCCCGCTCTCAAAATGTGGTAGTTTACGCCACATCTAACCGCAGGCATTTAATTCGAGAGTTTTTTGACGACAGGCCTCGCCCCCGCGACGGAGATGAAGTTCACGCTTGGGATACTGTGCAGGAAAAACTTTCATTTAGCGATCGATTTGGCTTGACTTTAACTTTTGAACCGGCCGATCAAAACACTTATTTAACAATTGTCCGACATCTGGCAGAACTTGCTGGAATCAAACTCGCTGCTGAGGATTTGGAACACCGCGCTAAAGAATGGGCAACTCGTCGCAACGGGCGATCGGGCAGAACTGCGCGGCAGTTTGTTGATTTTCTGAAAGCAGATTTAGCCCTTTTTGACAAATAGATGGTCTGCGCTGTAATGGCGGGTTTTAACTGAGATGTTACATCCTTCTCAATAAGTTTTTTATGAACAGGCTTTTCGGCCTGTTCCACAATAAAATTCACTCTTTGTGGAACAGGCCGAAAAGCCTGTTGCTTACAAGGGTGCAAGATGCCTGTTTTAGCCGATATATGGGAAGGCAATTCAGGATCTGAATAAACCCGCCGTTGCAGCGCCGAAGGGCGAAATAAAAATTCTTAATTTTTTCATAATTTTATTGATAATAAATAACTAACCAAATTTGATATAATTATCAAAATCTCCCAAGAAACCTCCAGAGCCAGAACCCATCCTGACTCCATAAATCCACCACTAAATAATGAGGAAAATATCATGGGTTTATTTGATAAAGTATCGAAGACTCGCCAAGAAACGGAAGTAACTTTAGGGCCGGCCGAATCATTTGCGGCGATCGCGCTAATTGCCGTAGCAGCCGACGGTTACATCAATGACAGCGAAAGTAAAGCGATTAGCATGACGCTATCTCGGATGCAACTGTTCCGCAGTTATCCTGATGACGTGATGAGAAAAATGCTCGATCGCCTGCTGATGATTATGCAACGGCAAGGAGTGGAGGTACTGTTTAATGCCGCTTTGGCAATGCTTCCCGACGAACTTAAAGAAACAGTTTTTGCTGTGACAACTGATATCGCTTTAGCAGATGGCGAGGTTTCAGAAGAAGAAGAACAACTTTTGAACGATCTTTACAGTGCATTGGGGATTTCCGAAGATATTGCCCTCAAGATTATAGACGTGATGTTGATTAAGAACAAAGGTTAAGAAATCAGGGGAAGGAGTGAGGAGGGCGAATTTTACAATCTAAAAAATTAGTGCCTACTTACTTAGCTGACAACTTCTCCAAAAGTGCGGGTTTACCGATATGATGGTTGGTAAAATTGCGATCGAATTTGCGATCGCCGTTACTACCTCAAATGCCTTTCACTTACACCCGCACTGTTCGCTTTCAAGATACCGATGCTGCTGGAGTCGTTTACTTTGCTAACGTTTTGGCGATGTGCCACGAAGCTTACGAGGCATCTCTAGCAGCATCGGGAATCAATCTCAAAGCATTTTTCAGCAATTCCGAGGTTGCCTTTCCCATAATTCATGCTAGTGTAGATTTTTATCGCCCAATGTTTGCGGGCGATCGGCTGATAATTCAATTGACGCCCAAACAACTTACGGGCGATGAATTTGAAATTGCCTATCAAGTATTTTCTCAGGAAGTTGCAGGAAGAAGCGCGGCTAAAGCTCTGACTAAGCACGTCTGCATCGATGCAGTTGGCAGAACTCGAAAACAGCTATCTGAAGACTTGATGCAGTGGATGAGGAAAATTGAGAGTTGAGATTTCAGATTATACTAATTCTCAAAAGTCATGCAACAGTAGCTGTAGGGTGCGTCGCCACCTGCCAATCCTAAAAAAGAGTGACAATCTCAAAGCGACGCACCTTACCTCATAGTTCAGGAAACAAACCCAACACTCATGATTGTTGCTTTCTGGAGGCGAGAATTGGCATTAGTTCTATCTTTAAATAGTAGCAGGGAATGACAATCAAATTTCTGTTTTGTTGATAATTATTTCTGAATAGTTGATAGTATGTCAAATCGCAATTATGCCATTGTGGGCACGGGAGCTTTAGGCGGATTCTACGGTGCTAGACTGCAACAAGCAGGTTTAGAAGTCAATTTTTTGCTTCGTAGTGATTACGAACACGTCAAAAAACACGGTTTGATTGTCGAGTCTCCCGAAGGCAACTTCACCCTCCCTCACGTCCGCGCCTACCACGACGCGCACAAAATGCCTCAGTGCGACGTAGTAATTGTAGCGCTGAAAACAACTCAAAATCACTTGTTGCCCAAAATATTGCCTCCTTTATTAAAGGATAACGGCGCGGTTTTAGTATTGCAAAATGGATTGAATACAGAACCGGAAGTCGCTAAAATTGTCGGTGCAGAACGAGTGGTTGGCGGGCTGTGTTTTCTCTGCTCTTATAAAGTTGGGCCCGGTCATATCTGCCACCTAGATTACGGCACTATCACCCTGGGAGAATATGCCCAGGACTACAAAGCAATCGGTATTACTGATAGATTGCACCAAATTGCTAAGGACTTTAAACGTGCTCATATTCCCATTAAAATGAGCGAAGATTTGCTATTGTCAAGGTGGAAAAAGCTGGTTTGGAATATTCCTTATAACGGGCTGTCTGTAGTGTTGGATGCGAGAACTGACGAACTGATGGCTAATCCCGATACTCTGATTTTAGTTGAGGAAATCATGGGGGAAGTGGTAGCGGCAGCCAAAAGTTGCGATCGCATTATTCCCGATGACTTTATCCCACAAATGCTCGAATATACTCAGAAAATGAAGCCTTACCGCACCAGCATGAAAATCGATTATGATGAATCGCGGCCCCTGGAAGTTGAGGCGATTTTTGGTAATCCGATACGGGTGGCGCAGCAAGCAGGTATTAGGTTGCGGCAAATAGAGGTACTTTACCGAATGTTGAAGTTTGTGGATTTTCAAAGACAAGAAGCGGAGAGGACGAGAAGGCTATTAGGTTTGTCCTAATTGGCAATTGGCAATTGGGCGGGGCGGGTTTGTGAGATTTCTCGCTGGTGTTGTAGATATTGGTGAACCCGCCCCTACAGGAATTACTGTCAAATCCGGTTAATTCTATCGATTCACCGGCGATGACACATCGCAATTTCTTGCAATTGTTCTCGATTGACTTTGCCTTGAGAATTGCGCGGCAATTGTTCGACAATTACCCAATATTTCGGCCGCTTAAACTTGCTCAACTTATCTTCTATTGCTGCGTGCAGATTTTTGACCGTAACTTCGGAATTAGCGGGAACGTAGATAGCCGTAACGACTTGACCCCAATCTTTGTCTGGCAAGCCAATTACAGCAATATCCGCAACTAAATTAGTCGATCGCACAACGGCTTCAACTTCCGCCGGAAAAACATTTTCTCCGCCTGTGATAATTTTGTCGCTGCTGCGTCCGACGATATTTAAGTAGTTATTTTTATCGAAAAATCCCAAATCATCTAGTTGGAAGTATTGGCGATCGCCAATATTTTTAGGATAATAACCCAACGCCAAAGATTTAGCATTTACCACAATATTTCCGATTTGATTTTCGCACAAAATATCACCATTTGCACTCCGAATAGTTATTTTAGCATGGGGTAAAGTTTGACCGGAACTGTTATTGCCCGCGAGAAAATCTTCGGGTTTTAGTGTAGCAATTTGCGAGGCGGTTTCGGTCATGCCATAACTGGGCGCTAATTTGATTTGATAGTTTCTAGCTGTTTCTAAAAGTTCCGGCCAAGCGGGAGCACCGCCCAAAAGTACGGCACGAAAGCGTCCAAGCCAATTAGCTGTATCGGGATTTTGCAGCAGCCGTTGCAGTTGAGTTGGAACTAAAGAAATGAAAAATTCTTCGGGTTCGATATCGCATATTTTACCATTTTCTAATTCTTTAAATGGCTGAATTGCCAGTTGTCCGCCGCTAGTAAAAGAACGCATGAATTGCATTAAACCGCTGACGTGGTATAAGGGCAAAATGCAGAAAGAGTTGATTTTGTCAACTTGAAAATATTGTTGAAAACCTTGTACTGATGCGGTTAGTGTTTCCCAAGTGTGGATGGCAAAACGGATTTTTCCTGAAGAACCGCCGGTGGGAATCATGATTGTATCAAAACCGCTTTTTGTCGGCGAATGGAATTCGCGGCTATACAAACGAAGTTCGCCTTCGCAGACTGGGATATGGGGAGTGGTGGGAAGCGGGCATTGTCCCCAAATTAAGTCGGGTTGAACTAAATCAAAGACTTGTTGCCATTCTTGTTTTACCCAGTTGGGATTGCAGAGAAAAATCGGGCATTTGGCGGCGCGGGCGGCGGTGAAACTGGCAAGAAATTGCACTGGTTCTGCTTCGGCGATGCAAATTTTTGGGGGTGTTTTTTGTGCGGGATTTTGGGTGATTTCTTGAAATAGCCGATCGACAATTCGGGCAAATTCGCGACTGTCACAACCGATCAGCCAATTATCGGGCAAGCCACACGCGATATCCAGGATATTTACTGTTAGATTTGTTGCCATAGATGCTTTCACCAAGTTTCTCGCTTCAAAACAATTACAGGAGTTACTCACTCCGACAAAGAAATCGGGTTTTTTACCGAATTTGTCGGCTGCAACGCGTCTTTTCGTAAAAAACCCGGTTTCTGAGCCCCAGGAGTAATTTAAAATCTAAAATCTAAAATCTAAAATCGAATGATTGTCGTCGAACCAGCAATCGGTGCCGAAGCCGAGTGCTCTCTTATTTAAAGACAATTGTTTTGCTATATTTAAGGCTGCTTGTCTGCCGATTTCGGTTTCAAATACTGATGAGAAAACAGCGTCTATATTGTGAGTTTGACAAAATTTTCGCAGTTGGGATGGGGAACCGCATATCGCAGGTTTAATGACGAAAATGCCCCGCCAGCCTTGGCTGTAGCACTCTTGGATGCGATCGAGGTTGGCGGCAGATTCGTCAAGGGCGATCGGAGTTGTATAAATAGCATTCAATTCTACCATTTCCTGAAACTGTGTTACTGGCAGCGGCTGTTCCAAAAATTCAATGTCTGCGGAAAAGTCGGGAGTTGCTTTTACCTTGTCGCAAGCTTCCAGCCATGTTTTAGCCTGCGAGTAACTGAGTCCCCCGTTGGCATCTAAGCGCAAAAATCCTTTTTCGCGATCGCACAAATTGTGCATTACTTGGATTAGCTGCTGAAAAATCTTTAATTCTTCCTCAATTGCAGCAACACCAATTTTCCATTTAAACGTGCGATATCCCTCTAACCAAAGTATTGGTAAAGCCTGCAAAGCTGTTTCTCCTGCTGGCAATAAACCGCTGAACCGATTTTGCATTTTCTCCCCCTTTTGGGAAAGGTAAGTTAAATTTTCGCTTTTCTCCCCCCCTTGGCAAGGGGGGGCTGGGGGGGGCGAATTTTTCTTGTTTGATAGTGCCGACTCAAAGCCAAATTGACAAGCCGGCAATTCAGCGGAAATAGCAAAAATCATCTCTGATGAAAGATTAGCTGGCAACTGGTGACAAAAATCTAAAGCTTGCTCAAAACTTTCGGAACCAAACCAACTCAAAGGGGCAATTTCTCCCCAACCAATTCGATTATTTTCGTCCACAAGTCGCAGGATAATTCCTTCGCGAATATCCCAGATGCCGTGACTTGTTTGCAAGGGGCGCTTAAATTTTCGCTGATAAGTGCGAAACTCGAATTGATAAAGCATTAGTTTTTTAGTTAATCATAAAATTGTCTCACAACTGATCCAAACTTATCAATATTTTCAAAATGGATATTGTGACCAGCTTTGGGTACAATTTCCAGAGTAGCCGCCGGACACAAGCTGGCCATTTCGGTATTTATATTTATAAATTTATCATCATATTCTCCCGCTAGCAAGATGATGGGGATTTGATTTTGTGCGAGTTTTTCCCAGAGAGATGGCTGGTTGCCGGTTCCCATGTTGCGGAGGGATTTGGCTAATTCTAAGGGATTGTTTGCTAAGCGGCTTTCTATGAGTTTGTCGAAGTTAGGAGAGTTTTTTAAAGATTTGAATAAAGGGATATCGTACCAGTTGAATAAAAAATCTTTAATGTTGCTATTTTCCAGCTTTTGTGCTAGCTGTAAATCGGCTTGTCGGCGGTGCGATCGCTCTTTTTCTGTCTTCAATCCCGGCGAGGCAGACTCCAGCACTACTTTCTCAAATCTTTCTGGAAAATGTAATGTCATGTAAAGTGCCAATCGCCCGCCCATTGAATAGCCCAATAACAAACATTTGTCTATTTGTAAATCATTTAATAACTGGATCAATGCTTGGGCTGTATTTGATATATTGTAGCAACTTTCGTCGCCGCTGACTCTAGTTTCTCCGTGACCTGGAAGGTCAACTGCTAAGCAGCAATAACTGTTAAAAAGTAAGGGAATGACGCTGCTAAAGTCTTGACTGCTGCCCGTGAATCCATGCAAAAATAAAATTGTCGGCTGATTCTTGTTGCCAGTTAAGGAATAGTGAAATTGATAATGTTTAAAGTCCATCTACAATTATTAGTATAATTGCCGTATTTACTGAAATCTAATTTCCGCATCGCCAACAGAGATAACTGCCTGAAAACGAGTGAGAAAGTCCATACCAAGAAGACCATCTATACGAACATTTGGCGGTATATCGTGGGCAAATACGTCAAAATTTTCTATTAGTTGACCCACGCAATTAAACCAAGATACATTAATTACAGGAACATAGATTCTTCCTTGACCTGTAAAGATTTCTTGCCTGCGTAGAGGATTGCGCGTATCGTAACCCAAATCCTCTAATGTTTTAACTGGCAATATTGTGTAGCTGGCTCCCGTATCCACCAATAAACGCACCCGATACTCAGTAGCCTCACCATTATTTCCACCAATGGTTGCTTGCACCGCGAGCAAATTTCGTCCGTGACGCAATAAGCGATAAGCTTTTTGATAATCTGGCATTTTTGTTACAACATAGCTGCTAAGTCTTCAGGGATAGGGCCGGTGTATTCTATTGCCACCGATTTTCCCTTCCTTGACAAAGCATTATTGTAAAGCAAATCGCGCTCCGGTGAGTGTGCTAAAACTTCACCTCGAATTACATTCAAATCCTCATCCAGCTCAGTGTAAGCAATTAGCACCCACTCGCTAGGATATAAGTGGATGATTTCTTCTAGGCTCATGATTTTGTCAATTTCTGTTTGCGTACTCATGCTTTGATTCTCCTTTTGACCATTCAATGTGAGGTACGGATTGCTGAATTAAAGAAGATTTTGAGAAGTCGCCCAACTCTGCCAACTCGCCCAACTCCCTCAGCTTAGCAAACCATACCTCCAGTTTACCCGAATTCTCGATCGCCCGATCTACAAACCAAAGCCCAACGCCAGCAGCAATCCGCTCGAAAAATGCAGCGTAACTGCGATAAACTTAGAGTTGCTCACCTTTGCAGGTTGGTCGTGATAGTCTGTGACATGGCGGCAAAGGTCGATCGCAAATGGCAAACTTCCAAAAATCAACAGCGTCCAAATTGGGAACATTCCCAAAGCCACAAATAGCACAGTCAAAGTATAAACGCTGCCGCATAACCACTGCAACAACTGAGCACCTTTTTTCGTACCGAGTCGCACAATCGGCGATTTTTTTCCCGCCGCCAAATCATCCGCAATTTGATGAAAGTGGGAACAAAATAAGATGATACTCGTAGTAATTCCCACGATTACCGAAGCCGCAAAATTAGTTGCAGACCAAGTTTGAGTCTGACTGTAATAAGCAGCGGCGAAGGCTAGCGGCCCAAAGGTAAAAAAGCAAATTATTTCCCCCAAACCTTGATAGCCAAGACGAAATGGAGGCCCTTGGTAAGTGTAGCCGAGAGCACAGCACAAAACTACTAGCAAAATTACTGTTGGGTCTTTTTGCCACCAGCTTATGGCACAGATTCCCGACACTCCCACTGCTAAAAATAGATTTGCCAGCCCGAAAATTAAAGCTTTATTTCCGGTTAAATTAACTAGGGAATGCGCTTTATTTTTATCGATGCCTGTTTCTGAGTCAAATACATCATTGCTGAGATTCAGCCATGCTATAATCAAAATGGCTGACATTAAAAATGTCGAAAAAATTGACGAATTAATCGTTTGAGTTTCGGCAAAAGCAACTGCTGTTCCTACTGAAATAGGAATTACCGCAACGCTGTACATGGGCGGCTTGATTGCCGCCAGCCACAATTTACTATTTGGACGTTCAATTAACTTTGTTGTCATTACACAAACTTGATGCAATTGATAGCAGCGTAGTAATTTTACAATTTTATTGGTGAAGAAACTCTACTCTGCATCGGGTTTAGTGCGCGGGGGGTATCCGTTGACAGGCTTTGCGGGCGATCGCGCGCCCGGTAATGCCCGTCTGCAAACCTCTGTGGGGGCGATCGTATGAGAGTCGAGATTGAGTCGCTCAATCTTAAAGTTTTATGTCTAAATGTTTCGATCGATCGCGGGTTGGCGTTAGCTTTCGCGATCCGAAGGAAAGCCCTCGAAGAAGATCGTCTGTTTTTTGCCCCCCGCCGATCCCAAACTTTCCGGGAAACTCGAAAGGTCATGTTTTGCGATCGCCCTCCCGTGCTTAGATCGAAATAGGGGTTCTAGCGGGACAAAACCGCACTCTTTCTGACAAATCTGCTATTCTCGCTTTCATGACAGTAATACCGCACCGCGCTAATCTTTTACAAGACCGCAATCAACTGCATCAGTTTCTGTTAGATTGCCAGCAGTCTTTAACCGAAAAAGATCAAACCAAGATAGTTAGTATTTCTCAGGAGATTGCCCCCGTCGATCCGCTAGTTGTACTTCAAGAGATTTCCGAACCTTGCCAGCGGCACTTTTACTTTGAAAAAAGAGACCCGATTTCCGGCAACAGTTTTGCGATCGCCGCCCTAGATTCGGCCATCCATTTAACAGTAGCCGGAAGCGATCGATTTACCCTAGCTCAAAATTTTATTCAATCTTGTCTTGCCCGAACAATTACCATCGGTACAGAACGCTTGCCCTTCAGCGGGCCCCACTTTTTTTGTAGCTTTGCTTTTTTCGATGAGAATGTCGCGACCAATTCTTACTTCCCCCCTGGCACCGTATTTTTACCAAAATGGCAGATTACTCGCCTGAAAGATAGCTGCATAATTGTTGCCAATGCAATTATAAACCGAGATATAAATGTTAAAATTATCACGGATAATATTTGGGAAAATTTTGATAAAATTTCGTGTTCACCTTACAAAAAAATCACGTCTATTAGAAACAGCTCGATATTTTTCAAACAAATTCCTGTGAATGATGCCACTCAATTTAAAACATCCGTCAAGTCCGCTTTAGACTTGATCCACTCTCAATATTTCAGTAAGATTGTTTTGTCCCAAGCAATAAATGTCATTTCCCAAACCCCTTTCAGTTTAATAGATTCGTTAAATAACTTGCGCCTTACTTATCCCGGTTGCTACGTATTTTCCACCAGTAACGGCAAAGGTCAAAATTTCATCGGTGCCAGTCCAGAACGCTTAATCAGCATTCACAAAAATGAGTTAGTAACAGATGCCTTAGCAGGTTCCGCACCGAGGGGGAAAAATGAAGCGGAAGATGCGAATTTAGGCAAAGGTTTACTCAACAGCGAAAAGGATATTCGAGAACATCGAGTTGTAATTGATTTTATAGTCGATCGCCTGTCGAGTCTCGGTATCAATCCCGACTTTTCCCCGGTTCCCAGGCTACTGCAACTGTCAAACATTCAGCATTTGTGGACACCCATAAGGGCTAGAATTCCCCGTGATATTCATTTATTAAAGATTTTATCCCAACTGCATCCAACGCCAGCGGTGGCGGGCGTACCGAGAGACATTGCCCTACAGCAAATTCGCGGCTGCGAAAGCTGCGATCGCTCGTTGTATGCAGCGCCCCTCGGCTGGATAGATCGCACCGGCAACGGCGAATTTGCCGTGGGCATTCGATCGGCATTAATCGATGGCGATCGGGCTATACTTTATGCTGGTGCTGGTATTGTTGCCGGTTCGGAACCCGAAAAAGAACTAGCAGAAATTCAGCTCAAATTACAACCACTTTTAAATGCTTTAGTTTAGCAATATATTATAAAAATGATTGATTTTCGCAATACCAACACTCTCTGGTCTTCAATATTAGCAGAGACATTGCAACGACTGGGATTAACTACCGCCGTGATTTGTCCCGGTTCGCGATCGGCACCATTAACAATAGCCTTTGCTCAAAACAAAAAAATAGAAACTATTCCCATACTAGATGAACGTTCAGCCAGCTTTTTCGCATTAGGAATTGCCAAAAAATCCGGTTTTCCAACCGCACTAATTTGCACATCGGGAACCGCTGCAGCCAACTTTTATCCTGCGATAATAGAAGCCAGAGAAAGTCGAATTGCGCTGCTAATATTCACCGCCGATAGACCTCCAGAACTGCGGGACTGTCACGCCGGACAAGCGATCGACCAAGTGAAAATATACGGCAATTATCCCAACTGGCAAGCCGAATTAGCGATACCTTCTGCGTCCAGAGGAATGCTAGACTATCTGCGGCAGACGGTAATGTATGCTTGGGAGCGATCGCAATTTCCAACACCCGGCCCCGTCCACCTCAACATCCCCTTTCGCGACCCACTTGTACCCGTTCCAGACATAGCCGTAGAAGCTTTAGAAACACAATTCAATCCCGAAGAATTCTTTGCAGGATTAGAACCCATTTTCGCAGGAGAAAGCTCTACCCCCCCCAGCCCCCCCTTGTTAAGGGGGGGAGAAGAAAATACAATGCACCAATGGCACAAGTGCAGCAAAGGCATTATTATTGCAGGCGTTGCACAGCCCCAATTTGCCGAAAAATACTGTAGTGCGATCGGCCAAATTTCCAAATCCTTAAACTGGCCAATTTTAGCAGAAGGACTATCCCCAGTCAGAAACCACGCCCAACTAAACCCCCATCTAATTTCCACCTACGATTTAATCCTGCGAAACCGCGAACTAGCAGATAAATTAACTCCAGAAATCGCCATTCAAATCGGAGACTTACCCACAAGCAAAGAACTGCGAAACTGGCTAAACAAAACCCAACCAAAACGCTACATAATCGACCCCAGCCACCACAACTTCGATCCCCTACACGGCCAAACAATTCACCTGCGAACCTCCGTAGAGCATCTAGCCACTGCTATTTCCCCTCAAATCCCCCCCCTTAACAAGGGCAAATCAACTCCAGTCCCCCCCCTTAGCAAGGGGGGGTTAGGGGGGGTTCTAACCTCTCCCTCAAACGAATACCTCCAACTTTGGCGCAACACCGAAATCCAAGTCAGACAAACAATAGACCAAAAAATAGCAACAATTAACAACATAATCGAGCCCAAAGTTTCCTGGCTGCTTTCCCAAATTTTGCCGCCTGGAACACCGATATTTATTGCCAACAGTATGCCCGTCAGAGATGTAGAGTTTTTCTGGAAGCCAAACAACTTAGAAATAAAACCGTTTTTCAATCGCGGCGCTAACGGTATAGACGGCACATTATCAACAGCTTTGGGAGTTGCTCACCGCAATCTAAGCAGCATCCTGCTAACAGGCGATTTAACACTTTTGCACGATACAAACGGTTTTTTAATTAAAAATAAATTTGTCGGTCATCTGACAATATTATTAATTAATAACAACGGCGGCGGAATTTTTGAAATGTTGCCCGTTGCCAAATTTGACCCGCCCTTTGAAGAGTTTTTTGCCACGCCGCAGCAGATGAATTTTGCTCATTTGTGTGCAACTTATGGCGTGGAACACGAGGTAATTGAGGATTGGGAACAGTTCAAACAAAAATTAAATTTGCTGCCAAATAGCGGGATTCGCGTCTTAGAATTGCAAACAGACAGGCGATCGGATGCTAAATGGCGGCAAGATAATTTAGGTAAATTTGCCAAAGGTTCGTAGTAAGGACTTTTGTCAATAAGCCTTTCGCGGGCGGGCTCTTCGGCCCAACCCCTACACCCCACAAGCAGAAAATTCACTCTTTGTGGAACAGGCCCAAAAGCCTGTTCTTGGGAATGCTGCAATATCTCAGTTTAAACTGCTGGTTGAGCTAGCAGCGAATCTAACTCTCCTTCTGCATCGAGTTTGTGAATGTCATCGCAGCCGCCTACGTGTTGCTTATTAATGAAAATTTGGGGTACGCTGCGGCGTCCGTTAGCGCGATCGGCCATTGCCTTTCTAGCCGCTTCGTCGCCATCAATTTTGTATTCCGTAAAATTTACGCCTTTCCACCACAGCAAAGTTTTGGCGCGGATGCAGTAGGGACAGGTTTGCCAAGTATAGATTTCCACATTGGCTTTGATGCGATCGGGCTTGCGGCCCAAGATGGGATTGAGAAAATCAAGCATTTTCAGTACGGGGGTAAGGGTGGAACTCATTTAGAAATCATACCCAATGTATAAATTCCGCTGGTATGGGCGCATCTGCCAGAGGTGGGTTTTAAGCTGTCGGGCGATCGCATTGTGACCCAAATCACAATTTGACTCTACTCGGATCACTTGCTTTCACCCCTGACAATCACCTTCGCGGCCTCATTAATATCACCGATATTTTGAGGAAACCAGAAGATGATAAATATATCGAATTCAACCGCACTGCCATGAACCCCGTACAACTCCTCCCCGGCGCTATCTCTGAAATCCTCGCTTCTGTAACGGATACAGGCGTTTTGACTCTGGCCGATCGCTACGGTTTGATGGCCGCCACCTTCGACGACTCTCTGAATGACGAAGACAGAGGCTGTGTCAACCGCCTGCTGCGGGCGGTGCTCAGAGGCAGAGTCCAAGTAGTCAACGAACTTTCCGCAGCATTCTAATCGGGATTTGAAGTTTTGTTCTGAAGGCAAGGTGAGTCAGCGGTAGATGAAAATAGTGGAAACTCAGGCAGGAGTTGAAACAGCGGTAATTTGAATTCGATTTAAAGTTTTCTCCTCTAACTCAACAACGGTTTTTTTGTCAAAGCAGCCTTTACCGGCTGCTTTTTTTTTGATTTAATCGCGGGTTGTCAGAAACCGGGTTTTTACCAAAATACTGGATTCAAACCCTTAATCTCGGAAAAAACCCGGTTTCTTAAGTCTCTGTGTGTTTTTCGGTACTTCCAAGTCCTCTAATCGCGGATTTCGATGTTGTACTGGCGGCAGAGGGCGATCAGTTCTTGTTGGAAGCGATCGCGCACATTCTGGGGCGAGACAATCACGCAGTCTTTGCCGTACCGAAACACCTCTCGGAACAGCCAGAATCGGCTGGATACCCGCTTCACTACATGGCGCACGTCTCCCACCATTTCATTTGCCACATCTTCATCCGGTTTGGATTCATAGTTTCCAGCCAATCCCCTTAAAAAGTGTAAGTGTACTTCCAGATAGTCTATGGTTTCGCGCCAATTTTCACTGGCAGGTAGCAAGTTAACAATCTTGTCCAAACGCAAACACCGATTGTGAGCTAATTCCGGGATTTCTCTGGGATCGGCATCGTCGCACCAGATTTCTAGGTACAGGCGCTTGTCGTAGAGGCGAATTTTGGCACTGCGGGCAGTAAATTCGCTCAATTTGTCTTTGCCTGACTGGTAAAACAGCCTGAACGGTTGGCGATCGTCAATCAGTTGATTGAGTCGAAGCCGCCACGCTTCGGCAGTTTGGTTGACTTGTTCGAGTAACTTTTGCCGGAAAGGGGTTTCCAGATTGGCTTTGTCCAAAAGTAATGCCATGACGATCTGGGCGGCTTCGACTTCGCCAGAGTCGTTGAGGAATTTGACGGCTTTGTTCAAGGATTGTACCTGCACTGAATTGAGGGTAAAGGGTTCGCCCACTTCGATTTTTTGTTGGGCGATCGCGACCAGTAACCCAGACACACTGGGACTTTTGCCCCATAAGATACCGAGGCGAAGGGCGATCGCCTCTAGCTGTTCCTTGGTTCCGGTCGGAATTGAAAGTGTAATTGTCTCTTTTTTGCGGGGCATTAAACAAATTGTACTTGCACACTTGACAGATTGGGTTTTCAATGTAAATATAATTTTAGTGCAAGTACAAACATCCCAGAGATAACGAAGGCTATAAATTTCAGTCCTGGACGCATGGTAGTCAGAAACCGGGTTTTTTTACGAAAAGACGCGTTCTACCCGACAGTTCGAGTATAAAAACCCGGTTTCTTTGGTTTTATGCGTTCAGGACTGAATTTGAGAAACGTCGCCTGAGCCGGCAGTAGCACGAAACCGATTGTTGCTGAACGTCAATAATAGGGTGTAAGGCTATTTTGTCAGGGGATTGGAGGGAATTTTTCTCCTTCTACCCCTGTAAAGATAGAGTGCTAGAGACAATTTATTATGACTAGAAAAATTTATCTGTCCTAGTCGTCGAATTTGTTTACCCTACAAAAGTTAACCATGCTCCAAATTTCCCCAACACTGACTGAACTTCAGGAAATTGCTTCACAACTTCCCGAACAAATTCCTTACCTCAAAATGCTAATCCTCTTTGGTTCTCGTGCCAGAGGTGATACTCACCCAAAAAGTGATTGGGATTTTGCCGCACTTTACGATGAAAAGCTTAGGGAAGAATATTGCCAAGACCGGGGATTTTCTTGGTTTGAAGTTCCAGGAATTTTGGGTCAACTTTTTAGAATAAATAGTGACGATATTGATGTGGTGGAATTACATCGCTGTTCGTCGCTAATTGCTCATTTTGTAGCGCGAGACGGAATTTTACTGTACGAAACAGAATTAGGTAAATTTGAAGCTTTTAAACAACAATGTTTCATGACTGATGCAGAATTAGAAGTGCTGCGTCAGAATCTGCGACAAAAAATCGAGGTTGCGTTGCAAAGGAGGGGAGTATGAAGGAGATTGAGCCTGCCATCGTCCTAGCTAAGCTGGATTTTATGACAGACTATCTAGAGAGTTTAAGTTCTTTTGAGTCAATTTCTTTAGAAAAATATCTTAGCGATCGGGGAAAGCAGTTAATTATAGAACGATTGTTGCAACTAATTATTCAAGTTGCAATTGATGTCAATCGATATTTGCTCAAGCGATTAGAAGTCCAGCAACCGAATAGCAACTTTGATGTTTTTATAGAAGTTAGCAACTGTGGCATTATAACAGCGGAGTTAGCTAGCATCTTATCTCAATCAGGTGTTTTGCGTAACCGTCTGGTACATCTGTATGACGAAATCGATCCTGTCAAAGTGCATCAAGCCATCGATCTTGTATTGCAGAAATACCCGATTTATCAACGGCAAGTCACTACTTATCTAGATTCTATTCTAGATAATACATAGATCGATAGTAATTAATCTAAAAACTGATGAACTTATGAGGGCGAAATTATGTCAATAAAAAGCCTGCTTTTTGACGAAGAACCTCAAACTTTAGACCACCGCTATTTTAGCGAAGTCCGTCCGAAACTGTACCAACTGCATACCAATCACGGACAGTACGGCACTCGCCAAGGACGCACCCTTGCCGAACACCTCGATTCGGCTTGTCAGTTCGTTTTAACGGTTAGCAAAATTGCCGGAGTTCCCGATGACAAACGCGCTTGTATTCTGGCCGCGACTGCCGTTCACGATTTGAATAAGTTGGCAGAGGACGGACGCAATGTTAAGGCGTTGGCACGCGATCGCACTTTTTTGCTACAACAACTCGATCGCGCCTGCGTTGCCCAATTCGCCCAAACCGAGTCCGAACTCGAACTCGTCCGCCGCCTGATAGAACGCCATTCCGGCCACAGCGCCAGCGATGGAATGCGTTTTTTGCCTGAAGATCCCAATATCAAACGTTGGGCCGCGATGTTGATTGGGGGCGACTTATTTGACTTAGGAATTGAGGAAAATAAGCGCATTCGCAAAGTTGAAACCGAGTTAACCGTTGCATTGCAGCGTGACAGTAAGTTGTTTCATGTCACTCTTTCCGAAGACCGAGGTTATTTAACTTCGCTGTTGCTGTCAGCTTGTGAAGAGGTTTTGCACGATCGCAATTTGCATACTCTCGCGATCGATCCCAACGGTCAAATTTTTGTCGGAGAAGCCTTTCCCGACGGCGATTTAAGCTTAATCATTGCTCAAAAATGGCAAAAAAAGATCGATCGCGTCTTTAGCAGCAACGTCGAACAACTCGTGAACGCCACCAAAGACGGCATCAAAATCGACCCGCAAGCCATCCAACAAAACCCAGAAGCAACTTTAGACCAAGTAGATAAGTTACTGCTAAAAAAAGCCAGCGGTTACAAAGTTGAAAAAGTCGCCAAGGATATTGACAAATATGGCGGCGATGCTGGAGAAAATGCCGTTACCGCAGCCGCTGCTGTCGGCTTGCATCCAGTTTCCAATGCCGATGAATTTGCCATTTCTGAAGGACTAAAAACTGCTTACCTCAGCTATCGGGCCGCCGAACTCAGCCCCAAGGATGTTTGGGATCGAATTGCAACGCAAGTCGGATTATCCCCAGAACAGCGGGCGGCATTGGAACCGTTTAACGCGCAGTACGGACGCTGTTTGTTTGCGGCTAAATCCATCGAGGGCGATCGCGAACAGAAGCTAGAAAAGGTATTTGCCGCCTTAGAAGACTCATTTCAACTACGCGGCAAAGCCGAAGAGATAGACGTATCTGAAGAATTGGTAAATGCCGTTCGGCAACTGCTCAACTTTTCCACACCAGCCAATTGGCAAGGCTTTAATGAACTCACAGCCTACATTGAAGCTAACCCGCGCCAGCGCTGTTCCTTGGGGACAACATCGCTACAAATCGGCGAATTGAGTTCCCCAAAAATGCCACCGGGAACCAAAGTCCAAGCTTTTTCCAATCGTCTTCCCGGCGGCATGATTGCTGAACCCAAACGGCGGGCAGATAACTTATCGGCATTGGGTTATCAGTTGATGGCAGTGGGTGCAAATTTCCCTAATTCTGTCAAACAAGACCCGCTATATCTTCACTTTGCCCTGCCAAAAGGATCGAGTATTGAACTCAGAACAATTTGGCAAAATTTTCTGAAAAATACCGCAGCCCACAATGAAGATGGGACAGTAACAGTTGACGAAATTAAACTTTACCGCGAAAACGAGAGGGTTTTTCAATCCAACAAAATGGTTGGGTTTGCACTGCCAAAACGTCCTGAATTTATCAACTCAACGGTGACAATTCCCGTGCTGTGGGGAGAAGTTAATAACTCGGTGGCGTTGCTAAAATCGCTCAGATTGGCGTTGGAAATGAGTTTGCCATTTGACTTTGGTTTTCCCTTTGTTTTGGGTGCCAATCTGGAAGTCGAACCAACTTGGGATTTTTTCGGAAAAGTTGAGGGAATTCCGTCATCTTTGCAGCCACTATTAGGCAGCGGCCAGTATCGGCGAAACGGTCATTTATCCGAGGAAGAACGGCGCACGGCCGTCACGGTCGAGCAAGTTTTAGAACGACTGCGCTGTATCGGAAAGCTAGCTATTTCGGTGGCAAGTATTCAGAAAAAAGATGACTCTTTGTATGACTTGGCGCGGGCGGCAACTCGTCCCCTGAGTTTCTATTACGTCCTGCTGCGCTGGCTGCTGCGGGAACAAGATGACCCCAATTTGGAGGCAATTTGGTCTCGGATAAAAGAACCTTTGAATAATTTACTGAGGAGTCTCATGTCAGAAGAACACGATCGCGTTTCTAGTTATCTCAAGCAAGCCGCACACATTGCTGAATCTGCCAAGTTGCGGGGCAGTTCCTTCCGCCGCACTGCCCAAACTGAACCGTTTTCGGAATTTATCAAAGCTGTGCGATCGCGAAAATCTCATATGGATTGGGACACGGTATTTGCCGCCCTAGTGCAGCAATATCACAACCGTCTCGATCGCATTCGAGAACACGGCGTGGGTGCAACAAAATACGAACAAGTCAAGCAGTTTTATCAAGTTTTGCAACAACTGTTTGATCGGGTTTATCACTCGCGTCCCGAACGACTGCTAACCGATAGCAAAACCCTTGAAGCTGCTTACTTGTTCTTTTTACAAGAAGCCCGTCAAGAACTTAAGTCTAAAACCGAATCGGCAACCACGTCTAAAACCGAATCTGAATCCACATCTGCAAACAACTAGGAGAATACAAAATGTCGATCGCAAAATTGCAACCATTCCTCGCACCCAGCTACGAAAACTTCCCCAAAGGCCGCACCATTGGGATTGTTGTCCTTCGTACCACGCAATCGGAAACCATTTTTCGGACAGAGGGAACGGGGGAACCGATGTGTAGTGAATACGTGCAAGCTGGCATTGAAGATACCGAATCAATTCCTCGGTTGGTGATGACAAAACGCAAACAAGTTGCACCGGAAAGGCGGAAAGGACGAGAGTTTTTGCGTTCGCACAATCTTCTCTACACCGCACCCAAAACTGATGCAATTTGTGCTCTCAATACCAATGCGCCTTGTGAAATGTGCGTTGATTGCTTCCTCTACGGCTTCGCAGCGGGGGGAGAAGGGGCGCAAAAAAGCCGGGTGTGGACAGAGGATGCGTTTAGCGTGTTGCATTCGACAGAACTAATTGCCGATCGCACCATCAATGCTATCTTTGAAACCGGAACTATGCGCGATGAAAAGGGTAACGCTTCGACGGCCCTCAACACCAGCGAATACATCAAACCTGGGGTTCACTTCCTCGATATTGTCACCCTCAAAGATGTCACCGCTGACGAACTGCGCTACACCCTCGGCAACATTTTATTAACCAGTCGTTATGGTGCCGTTTCCAGCCGCGTCGGACGCATGGACAATCAAATTCTCGGTGTATTTGGCGGTATTGCCGAACTGCCGAGTTCCCTGGAATTGGTACAAGGAATTTATGACAAGCTGAAAGCAAAAAATACCGCCCTAGAACATCCTTTAAAAACCGCATCTTTAGTAGATGCAACTCAGGAAATTATCAGCAGTTGGACAAACAAACGAGGTATTTCGATGCAGTTGTCCGCCACCGAATGTGACGCGCTGATTGCCGATGTCGATCGCCATTGGTCGCTACCGGAACAAGAAACATTCCTCAAACGCTTGGATGAATCCTACGCACCCTGGCGGAAGGTGAAGAGTGAAGGAGGTGGGAAGAAAGGAAAGGGTAAAAAATCAGAAGAATAGTGATTGTAGGGGCGAAAGGCTTTCGCCCTTCCTAAAACTAAGAAATAGGAGAAAAGTCTACATCTTCATACAAATCCTCGATCGCGCAGGAAAAATCCACGCTAGCCAGATGAATTGTATCCGTTTCTCGATAAGGATAGAGAACCCATTGTCCTTGGTCATTACGGCGAAAACACTCAACCTGTATTCGAGTTTGGCTGATGAGTACGTATTCTTGGAGAGATTCTAAATTTCGGTAATCGGTAAATTTGTCCCCGCGATCGAAAGCTTCTGTTGTCTCAGATAAAACTTCCACAATCAAACAGGGATAGCGCAAGAAATTGCTAAACTCTCTGTCCCGGCGATCGCAAGTAACCGCAATATCTGGATAGTAATAGGTGTTAATCCTCTCAATCCGAACCTTTGTATCAGAAATATATGGGAGACAACCTCGTCCGCGCAGATGATTTCTCAGCAACACATACAGGTTTCCAGTAATTAGCACGTGAGTATTACTTGCCCCTGCCATTGCGTACATATCGCCCTGCCTGTATTCATGTTTAACCGAATTGGTTTCCTCTAATTGCAGATAATCTTCTGGAGAAAGATAGCCGGAATTTTGACTTGCAACCATATTCTTAATCCATCCTTATTAATTTATGACTCAAAACCGATCCAACTCTATTTTGACACATTCCACGGCACGCTTGATAGAACTTTGGTGCGCCGAACCCGTGTTTTTTGCCTCGCGGGAATTGTCCGATACTTACTATACCGAAGGGGCGATCGGCAATTATGCACTAGCCTATGCTTTAGGTTGGGCGCGATCGCCCTATCGCCTTACCGGCCAAGACACCAGCAGACCTCGGTATATAGAAGATTTAACGCCCCTTTCCGGTAATAGCTACATCCTCCCCGCATGGCCGGCTGGCGGCACTTTATCCTTCCGATTTGAGCGGTTTAACGCCCTTTCTGACTCCTATTGGTATGCGATGACAAATAACCGAGTAGCAACGGCGCGCGAAGATTTACCCCTCAGTAGAACGGGGAAAAAACCCAGTACCTACCGTCCTAGCAACTTCCCCCAAACCGGGCGATTGCGAGTAATTGAACGCGGAAATCGGTTTCAGACATTAGTATTTGGCGATCGCGAATTGCCCGAATACATTCGCGTTGGAAAATTTACCAGCAAAGTCCGTGTTGAAATCGTGAAAAAACTCGATGTTGTGCAACTTCCGAGGGGCGATTACCGCTGCAATACTTATCTCAGCGCCGCCGACTTACCTGCAAATATCGAACTCCTCGCTTTCGACTTAATTTCGATGCCGCCCGCATCGTTATTGAAAAATCTTTCGTTTCGCGGTGAAGCGCTGCAAGCCGAGGATTTTATTCTCCCAGCTAACCTTGAATTTTGTGGTGGAAACAACAATGGATTATCTAAAAATTAAACTCGAACCAGCCAGCATTTCTGCCTGTCCCCAATTGCCTACACAACTGGAATTTATGGGACAAGCCTTGCAGCATCAAGTAGATGTTTATGAAGCGTCCGAAAATAATGATATCATTCTCGATCTCGCACCGACTGGAACGGGAAAAACCAAAGCCGGATTGAGTGTTTTGCTGCACAACTCTCAGCGCAATGCTATATATATCGCACCGACAAATGCCTTAGTTGACCAGCAAACTGAAGCCGCCGAAAAATTTGTTCGGGATGCGGGCTTACCTCATATCGTGAAAGCTGCTTCTGCTAGACAAGTCAATTCCTGGCCCGACGATCGCGTTGGGAAACGTTCAGGGGAAAAAATCTATAATGTTTTGCGCGAACCTGCAACTATTTTTCCCGAATGCGGTGGCGGTAGACCAATTTTGCTGGTGACAAACCCGGATATTTTCTACTATGCGACGTTTTTTGCTTACAATAATCTCGATCGCGGAAATATTGCCAGTGAATTTTACAGCAGTTTCTCGACTGTAATTTTCGATGAATTTCACCTTTATGATGCCAAACAATTAGTTAGCTTGTTGTTCTATCTCGCTTTATCTAAAGAGTTTGGCTACTTTCAGTACAAGAGAAAAATTGTTCTGTTGACGGCAACGCCCGAACCTGCTTGCGAAGAAGCCTTAAATGTGTTAGGAAAAAATGGGGTAAAAATTGCTCGAATCGATGGCAAAAGTCAAATTAGTTATCTACGTCCTTCTCAAACTGAAGTCCATCTAGAAATTCGCAAGCAGGTTGATAAAGAAACTACGATCGCAGAAATTGTCCGAGAAGTTCTGCGGCGACTCAGAGAAAATCCCGACCAAAATGGGGCAGTAATTCTTGATGCCAAAGATACCCTAGGCCGCATTTCTGACCGATTGCGCGATCGCGGATTTGCCGATTTCTGCGGGCGAATTACGGGGGATACACCGAAGGAAGAACGCCCGCTGGCCGCCCAAAAACAAGTGATTCTAGCTACCAGTACCGTCGATGTCGGCTTCAACTTCGATCGGGAGAAAGAAACACCCAGGCAAAATCTCGATTGGTTAATTTTTTCTACGCGCGATCGCTTTTCATTCTGGCAGCGCATCGGGCGTGTCGGACGGGTTTTAGGGAAAACGCAAACCGAAATTCCTTCCGAGGCGATCGCCTATTTACCCGATCGCGCGTGGGAACAAGGCATCGAACAACTTGACTGTTCCGGTGGACGCAAAACCCTGACGGAAATGTTAGAAAGTCTAGACTGCATGAAGCGTCCCTTTCTCGACATTTACTGGCGTTCCGAAGCCTTTCTAGAAATTGCCAAACCCTTACTAGAACTAGAAACATTGCTGGAAAAATTGCCCGAAGCAAGTTTAGTTACACAGCTTTATCAAATCATGCAAATAGTCTTGGGAGGCAAGCGAGACTGGAATTCTTATCGGCGGCGGATGAAGGTATTGCAAGGTGCAGAAAATGTGGCTAAATCTACTATCAAACAAATTCAAAAAGAGTGGCAGTACATTAAAGGTGGTCAAAACTGCGTCATCAGTTTTATGCAAGCAAACTATCCCGAAGATTGGGAAGAAATTGATTCTGGGAGAAAGTCAATCGAATTAGTTGAGGAAAAAATCCGCAAAAACCAAAAAGTTGCCGAAGAGTTGAAAGAATACGCGACAATTCTCAAAGCCAGTTATGCGCCAATTTTCAAGTTTCGAGAAAGTTTGTTTGAAAATGTCAAGATTTATGACCCCAAAAACTTTTTACTCGATGAAGTCGGCGAAACCAATCTCGATCCCATTCACCTGCTGAGATTTTTTGAATTTGCGTCCGATGAAAATGGGATTGTGCTTACCCATCGCGCCACCGAAACTTACGGACTAAAATTTGCCTTGCAAGTTGCAGATTTAGAAGATTTTGCAAACAACTATCTTTGCAAACTTTATGCTTTTAAAAATTGTACGATCGAACGGACGATCGGCGATAACGTCCGTCCCACAGCGTTAATTTCCCAGCTTACACCGCCCTTAATGCCCGGTGTGATTGTCCGAGAACATCGCAAAAATCGCTGGGCAATTCTCAAACTCAGAAAACAAGGAATCGAATGCTATCCGATTACGGTCAAAGATAGCTTTGCTAACGAACAAGAATATACATTCTTTCCGAGTTTATCGGGAATTTTGGCGATCGCCTCCGCTGGCATTACCTTAAAATGTCCTGACAATCAAGAATTCTGGGTAGTTTAAATTATGCCGCACAGCCTAGTCCTCAACATCCTTCCCCTGGCCCCAATTCCCCCCGGATACCTCACCGGAAGACACCTGCACGCCCTCTTCCTCACCCTCGTGAGCTCCGTTGACAAAAAACTCGGCGATCGCCTCCACGATGCCGCCGCCCAAAAATCCTTCACTCTCAGCCCTTTGCAAACTAAAAAATGCCCTTTCAAAAAACACCATTTCCTGCAATGGGAACACACAGAATCGATTCCAGAACACACCCTCTGTTGGTGGCGAATTACTCTCCTTGATGACACTTTATTCGGCAAGTTAACTAATCTTTGGCTGAACCTCAATCCCTCGAAGCCGTGGCATCTCGGACCCGCAGATTTGATGATTACTAAGATTCTCGGAACGCCCCAAGTAGATCAGCCTTGGGCTAATGCTTGCGATTACTCTCAATTGTACGATCGCGCTTCTGAAACCAATCGTTTAATTGCCTTCAGTTTTGCGACTCCTACAACTTTTCGACAGGGTAAATTTGATTCCGTGATTCCTACTAGAGACTGCGTTTTTAATAGTCTCCTCAGTCGCTGGAACAAGTACAGCCCGATCGCACTTCCCGATCTTTCCTTCGATGCACTTTTTTCGACATTTGTCAATATCCGCAGTGAAAAATTGACAAACTATCAAAGCGATTTTGTCGGCATGGTTGGGGAGGTTAGTTATCGGATTTTGGGAGATGTGGAGCCTTTAGCGATTAAGCAAATTAATGCTTTGGCTGATTTTGCTGTTTACTGCGGGGTGGGGAGGAAAACTCCGATGGGGATGGGAATGACTAGGCGGATTGTTGTTAAAAAAGTTCTTGATAACTGAACGTAAAACCCATAGTCCGCCAGGGGTTGAAACCCCTGCCTAATAGCTAAAGTCCTCTGAAGAGGACTGCAAGAATGAATGATTAAATTACTGCTTCAGTCGGTTTCAACCTTTGCGCTTACTGTTACCGATAAGCTCAAAATATCATCAATGATTAAATTACTGCTTCAGTCGGTTTCAACCGACTTTAGCTATGAGACAGGGGTTTCAACCCCTGGCGGAATGGGGCATCACTAATTAATTCCAATTACTAATTTCCTACAAACCATCAAAATTATGAACGATTCTGATTACATTTCGATCGCAACTCTCAACCAGTATTCTTACTGTCCTCACCGCTGCTGGCGAATGTCTTGTGCGGGAGAATTTACCGATAATCAGTATACCATTGAAGGGACGAGTTTGCACGATCGCGTTCACACGATGGGCGAGATTAACCGGGATGAAACTTGGCAGGTGCGGGCGATTTGGCTGAAATCCGAGCGCTACAAACTGATTGGTAAATCGGATTTGATTGAGTCGGCTGATGGTGAGATTTACCCCGTGGAATACAAGCGGGGACGGAAGGGGGAATGGGATAACGACGAGTTGCAGGTTTGCGCCCAAGCGCTTTGTTTAGAGGAGATGACGGGGAAAACTATTGCGACTGGATATGTGTATTACGCGCAGTCGCATCAGCGGCAATTAGTCGAGATTTCTGAGGGTTTGAGACAGGATGCGATCGCCACTATTGAAAAAGTCGGTGCTCTTTGGCGATCGGGAAATATCCCTTTACCAGTTTACACCGCTCGGTGTACGGGATGCAGTCTTTTTCCCCAATGTCTGCCCCAAGCTGCGGCCAAAGTCAACCGCTATCAAGAAGCAAGTTAACCTGCAAATAGGAGAATTCACAATGGGAACAGTTTACATTACTCAAGAAGATGCTTTTATTGGCAAAGTCGATGAACGTCTGACGGTTAAAGCTGACAAAAAAAATCTGTTGGACGTGCCATTAATTAAGATTGATGGGGTTGTTGCATTGGGACGCGCTACAGTTTCGCCGGCTGTGGTTGTGGAACTTTTGGAACGTCACATTCCTTTAAGTTTTTTGACGCTAAACGGACGTTATTTGGGGAGGTTGGAACCGGAGATGACGAAAAATATTTTTGTGCGAAAAGCTCAGTGGCAAGCGGCTGGGGAATCGGAAAAATCCGTGCATTTAGTGAGAGGCTTTGTACGGGGAAAACTCAAGAATTACCGCAATACTTTGTTAGAATGTCAGCGCAAATATTCTCCACAGGATTTTGAAAAACCCATTGCCCAATTGAAACAAGTCATCGCGTCTATTGAGAAAACTTCGAGTATTAATTCTCTGCGAGGATTGGAGGGGGCGGGTAGTGCGACTTATTTTGGCTGCTTCAATCAACTGATTCGCGTGCCAGATTTTAGCTTTGAAGTTCGCCGCCGCCGTCCGCCTACTGACCCGGTAAATTCTCTGTTAAGTTTGGGATATTCTCTGCTGCGGCACGATGTTCAAAGTGCGGTGAATATTGTGGGATTCGATCCGTATTTGGGATATTTGCATTTTGAGCGCTATGGCCGTCCTTCCTTAGCGCTGGATTTGATGGAAGAATTTCGACCTTTGGTAGTTGATGCTGTAGTGTTGAAGGCGATTAATTTGCAGAAAGTTTCGCCTAATGATTTTACGGCAGAACCGTTGAGCGGGGCGGTTTCTTTAACAAAAGAAGCGCTGCACAATTTTTTGCGACTTTACGAAGAAAAGAAGCAGTCAAAGTTCAAGCATCCTGTGATGGGAAAGTTGTGTAGTTATCAAGAAGCTTTTGAAATTCAAGGGCGGCTGATGGCTAAGTATTTGATGGGTGAAGTTGATAAGTATCCACCTTTGATTTTGAAATAGGGAGGCAATTAAGTTATGTTTGTTTTGGTTTGCTACGATATATCTGAGGACAAGCGCCGCACTAAGATTCACCAGATTCTCAAGTCTTATGGGGAATGGAAGCAGTATTCGGTGTTTCATTGCGAGGTGACGGATACTCAGTATGCCCGGATGCGCCAACGTCTGAGTAGGGTGATTAAGTCGGAAGAAGACAGCATCCTGTTTCACTATTTGTGTGCTTGCTGTCAGGGGAAGATCGAGCGGATTGGCGGCCGGGCACCGCTGGATACTACGATCTTTATGGTTTGATTTTGCGTCTGGCTGTAGGTGTTAAACTGAGGGGGTGAATTTTAATGGCTGAGAGCTTTGCCAGGACTGGGTTTGCGGTGGTTTGTACCTCATGCGGGTCAGACGCAAATGCTGAAAGCTTTACTGGGAAAGAGTTTGAGGTCTATTTGAAATTTGCCCCCTTGACAGGGCGATCGCTCAAATGGTATATTGATTGCAGTCAGACGCAACTGAACCTTGAAAACCTTATATTTCAAGCCTCCCAGACCCCGGCGGCCGAAAACAACCTAAAACCCTATCAGGGATTGAAACCTGTCTGCGAGCTCTCAGCATTACTCCTGCCACAGCCGAAAACAACCTAAAACCCTATCAGGGATTGAAACGCGCTCAAGACTTGGGAGACGCACAACGGACTCGGCCGAAAACAACCTAAAACCCTATCAGGGATTGAAACTACGAACCAGCCTTAACTGGATACGACTTGAAGGAGCCGAAAACAACCTAAAACCCTATCAGGGATTGAAACTCAATTGCACTTGCGAGGATTACAAGAATCAAATCGCCGAAAACAACCTAAAACCCTATCAGGGATTGAAACTGGTCGATCGGCAACTGCTGCGCCTGGACTTGTGCGCCGAAAACAACCTAAAACCCTATCAGGGATTGAAACTCTTGTGGCTAGGCAAGGAAACCAGGAAAAAAGCCGCCGAAAACAACCTAAAACCCTATCAGGGATTGAAACCTGACTGCGAGCCCTGCTGGGGATACGACGAGGAGCCGAAAACAACCTAAAACCCTATCAGGGATTGAAACGGGGAGTATATGATGCTGGATCCGATTCGTATTTGCCGAAAACAACCTAAAACCCTATCAGGGATTGAAACTGGATCGATCGAGAATGCGGCTCGCAGCCAACAGCCGAAAACAACCTAAAACCCTATCAGGGATTGAAACTTTGCATTTTCGATTGCCACCAAGCGATCGTATTCTGCCGAAAACAACCTAAAACCCTATCAGGGATTGAAACCCTTGAGATTTTTCTGTTGTAGCTGTTCCAGGGTGTACAGCCGAAAACAACCTAAAACCCTATCAGGGATTGAAACCGCAATTGAAAGTGACTTAGCTGCTGGCAAAATCAAGCCGAAAACAACCTAAAACCCTATCAGGGATTGAAACAGTCTAAACCTGTTCAGTCGGCGGCAGTTCTGGACTTGCCGAAAACAACCTAAAACCCTATCAGGGATTGAAACCACGAAAGCTTTCCGCATGAACCCAAGCCATGTAGCCGAAAACAACCTAAAACCCTATCAGGGATTGAAACTAGCCAAAACGCTCAAACACAGAGTAGCACCAATGCCGAAAACAACCTAAAACCCTATCAGGGATTGAAACCATCTTTGATGAAGTCGAGCAAGTTTTCTGGGCCGAAAACAACCTAAAACCCTATCAGGGATTGAAACGCCCTCTCCCATCAGACTTTTGAATTGAGCATGCCGAAAACAACCTAAAACCCTATCAGGGATTGAAACTGGCAACCGCAAGCCGGCCCGACTTATTTATTCCCAGCCGAAAACAACCTAAAACCCTATCAGGGATTGAAACCGATTTTAATTTTTTTGCCTTTGATAACCGCTGAAGCCGAAAACAACCTAAAACCCTATCAGGGATTGAAACTGCATCCGATGGCATTCAGGGCGATCGCATTTTTGCCGAAAACAACCTAAAACCCTATCAGGGATTGAAACGGGCATGAAAAACCCGTGAGAAGTGAGGGTGCTCTCGCCGAAAACAACCTAAAACCCTATCAGGGATTGAAACGCCAGTATTTAGCTCCTTCGGGATGCGGCAATGCGATCGCATGCCGAAAACAACCTAAAACCCTATCAGGGATTGAAACGGAATAATGGCTAATCCACAAGCATTCACAGTCGTGCCGAAAACAACCTAAAACCCTATCAGGGATTGAAACCGATCGTGGCATCTTTCCCCATACCCCACTCAAGAATGCCGAAAACAACCTAAAACCCTATCAGGGATTGAAACTAAAATGAGGTATTTCAAGTCGGTCTGTTCCGTACGCCGAAAACAACCTAAAACCCTATCAGGGATTGAAACCTGAGCGCTGATATTTATTTCATGCAAGGTGTTTGCCGAAAACAACCTAAAACCCTATCAGGGATTGAAACACTGCCCAACTTAGTCCTGATGATAAAACTAAGTGCCGAAAACAACCTAAAACCCTATCAGGGATTGAAACTCCCGCTGACAAAATCTTTGTACAGCGCATCAGGAGCCGAAAACAACCTAAAACCCTATCAGGGATTGAAACCGATCGCTTCGGATGTACGGCAGCCAGTCAAAAAGCCGAAAACAACCTAAAACCCTATCAGGGATTGAAACTATTGGTTGAATCCCACCTGTCGCTGGGGTCAAAAAGCGCCGAAAACAACCTAAAACCCTATCAGGGATTGAAACTTTTGGCAAGACCCGCATTCGATCGGATTTTTCGCAGTTGCCGAAAACAACCTAAAACCCTATCAGGGATTGAAACGATTTAGTGAACGAACCCCAACCGCAATTATTTAGCGCCGAAAACAACCTAAAACCCTATCAGGGATTGAAACACCTTTAACAGTCGAGTGCTGCACTCAGTGCCCAAGCTTGCCGAAAACAACCTAAAACCCTATCAGGGATTGAAACGCATCTGCCAATAGCATGATTGCGATTTCGCGCAAAGCCGAAAACAACCTAAAACCCTATCAGGGATTGAAACATTGGAAAGAGCTTCGTTAATTTTGTCAATCGCCTGCCGAAAACAACCTAAAACCCTATCAGGGATTGAAACGCGAATTACAATTGCATACTTTCAAATTCTCTTTGGCCGAAAACAACCTAAAACCCTATCAGGGATTGAAACGGAACAATTGCTAACCCGCAAGGATTTACAGTTACGGCCGAAAACAACCTAAAACCCTATCAGGGATTGAAACACTGGATCGGACAGTTTCTTCAGATCGATCTCGCCATGCCGAAAACAACCTAAAACCCTATCAGGGATTGAAACTCTTCAGATCGATCTCGCCATCAATCGTAAATTGCCGAAAACAACCTAAAACCCTATCAGGGATTGAAACTCCTCTCGATTTATTCTCGGATTATAGCTCTGCTGCCGAAAACAACCTAAAACCCTATCAGGGATTGAAACACCCGCTAATTTGATTTCTTGATACCAGACTTTGTGCCGAAAACAACCTAAAACCCTATCAGGGATTGAAACCCCAATGATAAATGGTATTGGTCTGGCGGTGTAGGGCCGAAAACAACCTAAAACCCTATCAGGGATTGAAACTAATCGCTTGGCAGCGGTGGCATCATCCATCCGAGCCGAAAACAACCTAAAACCCTATCAGGGATTGAAACTGCTTGGACAGATATGGATAAGATTCATTATGAATTGCGCCGAAAACAACCTAAAACCCTATCAGGGATTGAAACCAGAAAGCATTACTAAGCTCACTCGAATAACCGGGAAAGCCGAAAACAACCTAAAACCCTATCAGGGATTGAAACTTCTCCGTATTTGGTGCTAAAGCTGCCGACGCTCTACTGGGGCCGAAAACAACCTAAAACCCTATCAGGGATTGAAACTAGGAAAACCTTGCAGAACGGTGGCGTTAAGTTTTGCCGAAAACAACCTAAAACCCTATCAGGGATTGAAACTTGGCCTATCTCGAAAGCACCGACGCACCGCAGGAGCCGAAAACAACCTAAAACCCTATCAGGGATTGAAACTAAAACTGTTAAACTTTTCATTGTTCGCCTATCCGCCGAAAACAACCTAAAACCCTATCAGGGATTGAAACTCCATTCCCAGTAGCCATTGGTGTGCTTGTTGAGCCGAAAACAACCTAAAACCCTATCAGGGATTGAAACAAGATATGGATTTTAACATAATGCTCGCTCAGCAGGCCGAAAACAACCTAAAACCCTATCAGGGATTGAAACAGGATCTTTAGTGAAGAGGTAGCCTTTGTGCTCAGCCGAAAACAACCTAAAACCCTATCAGGGATTGAAACACAGGGCTGCTATATTCATCAGAAGGATTTGGATCTAAACATACCAAGCCGAAAACAACCTAAAACCCTATCAGGGATTGAAACTGGATCGACGGAATTACTGCGTGGCTCTACTCGCGCCGAAAACAACCTAAAACCCTATCAGGGATTGAAACTTCCTTTGTATCCCGGAGAAACAATTGAAACGCGCCGAAAACAACCTAAAACCCTATCAGGGATTGAAACCTGACCATCAAAGAATGTATCGATAAACTCTTGTGCGGCCGAAAACAACCTAAAACCCTATCAGGGATTGAAACAGCGGCTGTCATGCTGCTTAAGGCTGGCACTGTGGCCGAAAACAACCTAAAACCCTATCAGGGATTGAAACTGCAGCTAATATTACGAGCAAAGCTAATGCTTGTGGGCCGAAAACAACCTAAAACCCTATCAGGGATTGAAACCTATCTTGTAAAAAATCACGGACAAGTTTTTGATACTGCCGAAAACAACCTAAAACCCTATCAGGGATTGAAACTGCGATTCTTTCGGACAGATCAGATATCGGTAGGCCGAAAACAACCTAAAACCCTATCAGGGATTGAAACACCACCGATATTTGGTGTCCGAGTCCTTGGTCAGGCCGAAAACAACCTAAAACCCTATCAGGGATTGAAACTACGCATTCCACGATCGTCAAGCACTCAGAGAAGGCCGAAAACAACCTAAAACCCTATCAGGGATTGAAACGCCTACAGTTTGCGCGAAGGAGGTTCGTTTTCTGGCCGAAAACAACCTAAAACCCTATCAGGGATTGAAACTTCGAGTTCATATTTGCCCGATGCGATCATCGAGGCCAAGCCGAAAACAACCTAAAACCCTATCAGGGATTGAAACTTTCGGAAGTATTCAGCAGTATTCAGCAGAGGAGGAGACAGGAGGAAAGAGGGTATTCTTCTCCTGACTCCTGACTCCTGACTCCTGACTCCTTCTTCGCCGGAAACAAATTTACTTCCAACACTTGCCACAGCACAGGTGGTGCTCATGGATAATCTCACATTTGATAAAAGTAGTCGGATTCAGGAATTGATTCAAACAGCACGGTGTAGACTATTATATTTACCGCCATACTCTCCAGAGTTTAACAAAATTGAACAAAAAAGAGTCTTGGCTAAAAAATCAAATTCGTAAACAGCTTGATGAGTTTGATTGCTTACATTTTCGCGACCCTTGGATGTCTTGCGCCTGGGAGCATAACACCAGCGGTTGCTAAATATGATTTCCCAGATTCTTCAGTTGACAAAACCTCAAAATTATGACCAATCAAACAACTTCTCCACTCCTACTCAGTCCCTTCAAAATCGGAGATTTACCCTTAAAAAACCGAGTAGTCATGGCACCCCTGACGAGAGCCAGAGCCGGTGAAGCGCGGATGCCCAACGCCTTGATGGCAGAGTATTACACTCAGCGAGCCTCCGCTGGTTTAATCATTACAGAAGCCACAGTCGTTTCTACTCAAGCTAATGGTTGGCTCAATACCCCCGGTATTTATTCAGACGAGCAAGGCGAGGCTTGGAAACAAATTGTGACTGCGGTTCATGCCCACCAAACGCCGATTTTCATGCAGCTTTGGCACACTGGGCGGGCTTCCCACAGCAGTTTTCATCAAAACAATCAATTGCCAGTTGCAGCGTCTGCCATCAAAATAAACGGAGAGGGCATTCATACACCTCTAGGCAAACAACCCTACGAAACTCCCCGTGCTCTAGAAACCGATGAAATCTCCCTAGTTGTAGAAGATTATCGCAAGGCGGCGGAACGAGCTAAAATGGCAGGTTTTGACGGTGTAGAAATTCACGCGGCAAACGGCTATCTCATTGACACATTCCTGCAAACCAAAACCAATCACCGCACAGATTCCTATGGCGGCACAGTTGAAAACCGCTACCGTTTTCTTAAGGAAATTGTAGAGGCGATTATCACAGTATTTCCGGCAAACCGAGTGGGAGTTAGACTGTCTCCCAACGGTAATTTCAATGATATGGGTTCTCCCACTTATCGAGAAGATTTTCTGTATTTCGCGGAGCAGTTAAATGCCTATGATTTAGCTTACCTTCACTTGGTAGATGGTCTGGCTTTTGGCTTTCATGAATTGGGAACGCCGATGATGATAGGAGAGTTTCGCGATGTGTTTACAGGGCCGCTCATTGGCAACTGCGGATATACTCAAGAACAGGCTGAAACTGCCCTGAGCAGCAAACTTGCGGATTTAATTGCTTTTGGTCGGAATTTTATCAGCAATCCTGACTTGGTAGAGCGTTTTACTAATGGTTGGCCGCTCAATCCGCCTGCTGAAATGGGCGTCTGGTATTCTTTTGGGCCTGAAGGTTATATCGATTTCCCTACCTATCAGGAATCTCAAGCTATTTCTTAGTTGAGTTTTTAGGGGCGGGTTTATCAATAAATACCGAGTATGTGCATCATAGATACAGCATATTCCATGTATATGCGGTACACACAACCTTGTCGTAAGTAAGGTGCGGATCCACCAGTCAATCTGCAAGTTTCATTAAACATGAGCAGATCCGCACCCTACATAACAATGTACCAACAATAGAGCTTTATACTGTACTTCACGAACCACCGAATATGCTGTAATTGTCAACCCGCCCCTAATATCATGTCCGGTCAATTAACCATGATTCCTGTAGGGGGCCGTGAGCCAAGATATTGAATAGAAACGGGAAAATCTGTAAACCCGCCCCGGTCTTTAATCGCGATCAATCGATTGGACATGATATAAAAGATGTATGGTTGATTTATCCAAATAAGAGGCGGAGTTGGACTCATATTTAATTTTCATCCCCCGTTGAAAACGAGTATTTATTATTTGTAAAAACACTTCTTATGGCTCCTGCCTCCCGTCTCCTGCCTCCTGCCCCCTGCCTCCCCTCTCCTGCCTCCAATTTCTAGCTTGGGTGCAAAAGTTAGAGGTTCCCAGTTGAGATCGAGAACGTTTCCTCATATCCTAATAACCATAGGGTACTTCAAAACATCCAAGCTGCTAGCTCAGGGTTTGAGTGCCTGAAAAAAATCCATAGCGGAAGCGCTTTTAACAAGATGGCACAAAATCACAAATCAACGGTTATCATTACCGGCGCTTCCTCCGGCGTCGGTTTGTACGGCGCAAAAGCTCTCGCAGACAAGGGATGGCACGTAGTCATGGCCTGTCGGGACGTGCGAAAAGCCGGAGACGCCGCCCGCGAGTTGGGTATACCTGAAGGCAGTTTCTCCATCATGGAGATTGACTTGGGCGATTTGGAGAGCGTGCGCCGGTTTGCTCGCGCATTTAAGGCCAGCGGCAGGCCTCTGGACGCTTTGGTGTGCAACGCGGCCATTTATATGCCTTTGATTAAGGAACCGCTGCGGAGCCCGGAGGGTTACGAGTTGACGATGACTACCAATCACCTGGGTCATTTCCTGCTGTGCAACCTGATGATGGAAAATATGAAGCCTTCCTATTATTCCGATGCGAGAATCGTGATTTTGGGAACCGTGACTCACAATCCAGACGAGTTGGGCGGGAAGATTCCGCCGCGCCCGGATTTAGGCAAGTTTGAGGGTTTTGAAGCGGGTTTCAAAGATCCGATTTCGATGGTTGACGGCAAGAAGTTTGAACCCGTCAAGGCTTACAAAGATAGCAAAGTTTGCAACGTGCTGACGATGCGGGAATTGCACCGCCGCTTTCACGAATCCACGGGGATTACTTTCACTTCGCTGTATCCGGGATGCGTTGCGGATACGCCGCTTTTCCGCAACCACTATCCTTTGTTTCAGAAGCTGTTCCCGCTGTTTCAGAAGAATATCACCGGGGGTTACGTGTCGCAGGAGTTGGCGGGCGAAAGGCTGGCGATGGTGGTTGCCGATCCAGAATACAAGCAATCTGGGGCTTATTGGAGTTGGGGGAACCGCCAGAAAAAAGATGGTAAGTCTTTTGTACAGAAGGTTTCTCCCCAGGCCCGCGATGATGAAAAAGGCGAGCGGATGTGGGAGTTGAGCGCTAAGTTGGTGGGATTGACTGACGGGGCTCAAATGGGTGCTGCGGCTGGTGCGGGCCGGTCTGCATAATTCAGAGTTAGAAATCCTCTTGATCAGGCTTGGCGGTTGAAACGGCGTCTACGCACAGGATGTGGGTAGACGCCGTTTCAATAATAAAGGGGGTATTAAAGTCGGATTTGGGATGATGCACCAAAATCAAAGAAACCGGGTTTTTTAGTGGCTCTGCGGGTTGTAACTCACATCTTGCCTGTTCTTAAAAAGATTATTGAGAAGGGTGCCATATCTCAGTTGTAGCGCGTCTTTTCGGACACAACCCGGTTTCTGGTTTAGCCTGGTGTCCAGGACTGTTCTGGTCGCTGCCTTAGCATGAAAGCGTAGGTTTTGCAACTAAAAACATTTGGTTTTTTTTACTGTTTACGATCGACTTACAGGATATTTTTTCGGATAATCACCCGATTGAAGCGTAAGTCTTGGGAAATGAACAGCCGTCGATCGACCTTTTGGTTTGTAGCAGTTGCGAAACTGTGGTCTGGGACGGCTGTTTCCTTTTTTGCTGTTAAGATTGATTTTTACTTGAGGGTGCTGACTTCCTGAAAATATTTTCCCCCACTTAAGCGAGATAATAATTATATCCTATGGCTGGTCCCTCACAAAAACTATTTTTACTCGCTGGAATTTTTGGGTTAGTTTTGTTGGCAAAACCAGCAAAAACCTCCGCTAGCACAGTTGAAATTTTGACCTCAAATGTTGAGGATTTGGCAGCAGTTAGCAGCGCAGGCGACACTAATCTTGACAGTCGCGAAGACTTAGCCACCGCTGACGACAAGACGCATTTACCCGCTGAATCAGAACACTCGGTGGCTGCGGAAACTCCCGACTTACCGCCGTCTGCGGCAAATTCAGTCGATGTGACATCTTACACCATTCTCAAGAACAGGCAAGATGCCTGTTCCACAACGAGTGAGTTTGATTGTGGGGTGGGCATCGTGCCCGCCGGTACAAGGCTGATTGACAAGGGTGCAACATCTCAGCCCGTTAGCGAAGCCCTCGGAGAGGATCGCACTTTCAGCACAAAAACTCAAGAAACCGAGCTTTTTAATTCAGATCAAAAGCTAGAAGAAAAGATTGACCGAAAAAAAACCGATTTGGGTATCGATCGACCTTTGCAACTCAGTCAACTGCCCAACCCAATTCAGCCCAGAGAGCCGGAATTACCTGCACCAACAGCACCGGAACCTCCCCCGCCATCTCCCCTCCAACCAACCCCGCTAACACCTGTTCCCGGCGATGATAGACCGGGGATTATGGGTACAATTAGGGTCGATCGCTTTGAATTTGAGGGCAACACAGCTTTTAGCGATCGCGAACTCGCAGAAGTTACGCAACAGTTTGCCGGCCGCGAAATCACCTTTGCCGAACTGATCGCAGCCGAAGCAGCCGTTACTCAAAAATATGTAGCCGCCGGATACATCAATTCCGGCGCTGTAATTCCCGCCAACCAAACCTTTCCGAGAGAAGGAGGTGTGGTGAAAATGCGGATTGTCGAAGGCGGATTAGATGAAATTGAGATTACTGGAAACAGGCGCTTAAATTCAAATTACGTGCGATCGCGCCTTGAACGCGCCACCAGACGGCCCCTCAACCGATCTCGCTTGCTGGAAGCCTTGCAAATGCTGCAACTCGACCCCTTAATTGGCAATATTTCCGCCGAATTGCAAGCCGGAAGCCGCCCGGAAAACAGCCGCTTAGAAGTGCGCGTCAAAGAAGCAGACAGCTTTAGCGCTGAAGTGTTCGCAGACAACAATCGATCGCCCAGCGTCGGCAGTTTTCGGCGCGGTGTTCGCATCAATCAAGCAAATTTGCTCGGTTTGGGCGACGGATTAGAGGTATCTTATGCTAACACCGACGGCAGCAATGAATTCAACGGCAGCTACACAGTCCCCGTCAACGCGCGCAACGGCACGATTGGATTCGCTGCGAGTGCTGCTAGCACCAACATCATCGAGGAACCGTTTGATGCTGCTGAAATTGAGGGGAAATCGCGCACCTACGAATTAACTTACCGCCAGCCGATTGTCGAAAAGCCCGATCGCACTTTGGCTTTGGGACTGAGTTTTTCGCGGCAAGAAAGCGATACATTCCTGTCAGGGGAACGATTTGCGCTTTCGGCGGGAGCAAATGAGCGCGGCGAAACGCGGGTTTCGGCTGTGCGGTTTTTTCAAGAATACGTGCAGCGGAGTTCCAACCAAGTGTTCGCGGCGCGATCGCAGTTTTCCCTCGGCACTAATCTGTTCGGCGCTACTGCGAACGATAGCGGGCCCGACAGCAGCTTTCTGGCGTGGCGCGGACAAGCCCAATATGTGAGGCTATTAGCCCCAGAAACCTTGCTGATTGTGCGTTCTGACATTCAATTAGCCGATCGCCCCCTGCTTTCCCTGGAACAAATCGGGATCGGCGGCGTTCAAAGCGTGCGCGGATACCGCCAAGATTTGCTGTTAACTGATAGCGGTGCGATCGCGTCTGCAGAGGTGCGAATCCCGGTTTGGCGTGTCCCGCAAGTCGAAGGTTTGTTGCAAGTCGCTCCGTTTATCGATTTTGGGGTAGGGTGGAACCATTCGGAGGAAAAGCCGAATCCTGACTCGGATAAACTGCTGGGTGCGGGTTTGGGGCTGGTTTGGCAGATGGGCGATCGGTTGAATGTGCGTTTGGACTACGGTATTCCTTTGATAAATGCTCGATCGGGCGATCGAACTTTGCAGGAAAAAGGCATCTACTTTAGAATCAATTATTTTCCGTTTTAAGTTGTAGGTTGGGTTACAAAATTGATAAGTAATACCAATTCTTTATGAAGCTGCACAGAATGGGAAACCTGAAACCTTTTCCGGCAAAGTATATATTCTATGCAGCTTCATATAAAAATGGTATAACTAATAACTAGAGTCAATCAAGCCCAAAATAGTAAATATTTTATGTTTTGCGAGATTTATTTTGTGCTTTACTTGGCTTTATATATTCGAGCGCTCATCTATTTATTTCATTGCAGTTTCCCACCAAATCAGCAAAGGGTGATTTCGAGGAGGTTGATATCTCGCTTTAACTCGAATTGCACTCAATGCGGCTTTTAATGTTACTGAGTCAATTTTTAATTTTTCCGACCAATGTTTAATGACTTCCAGTGTTGATATAATTTGGATGTGAGGAGCCTCTTTTCTTAGAAAGGCGATCGCTCTCTTATCATCAGTTGCAACTGCCCATTCGCGGTGAAAGGCGATCGCAAATGTTGCAGATTCTCCTTCACCCCTTATTTGAGCAGTATAGTTGATGAAAGTTTCAGCTTCTGCTTCTGATTCAAAATCTACGATCGATATTAAACCTTCTTGAACCGCCTGGTCAAAATAAATTGCACCTTTACTCTCCTCATTCTCAATCCGCTGAAGTGTCTTTAATTCTTGCGATCTAACAACTTCAGTAACAACAATTTGAGCGGGAATAGCTTGCAATATTTCTAGAAATTTTCCCGAAGCATAGAAATTCAGAATACAGCAGGTATCTAGGACAATATGGGATTGTTTAATATTCATCGTTAATTACCCAATTATCCTACGCCTGACAAAGGTCTAAATCAGCAACTTCTTCGATTATTCCGCTTGAATGTGCACTTAATGATTCTGCAATCCGTCGAGCCTCAAGGCGATCGACACCAAGAAAATTAGCAAAGTGTCCTTCGGTAATTAACCCTCGATCTAGTGCTTCTATCGCTAAATGCTGATAGTGAATAGGAGCCATATCGATGCGCTCCGTGATAGGTTCTAAGCCCATTTCCTGTTGAACTGTTCGGACTTTTAATCCTCGATCGCGCAAACGCTCCCAAGTTCCAGATGGTAACAATTTAATTGCTTCTAATCGATAGATTAGAGCTTGAATAGACACTCCATAATGGTGAGCTAAAGTGAATAAATTTGTTGCAGTAAACTTGCCATGAGAACGGTGCATATCGTTAAATCGCTTGAGTAAATCACTTGTCGGCATTAGGAAATAATTAGGGAAAGTGTCTGCTAGTCTCTCGCTCTCTGGTTTCCTTTTATACTGATCGTCAAAATCAACTATGGGCTTCCGTCGATGAGCGAGAAAATGCAGGTAATCATGTGCTAATGACCAGCGTTTTCTCTCTTCAGGATGTCCAGCATTGATGGCGATGCAGCCACCCATTTGTTCGTTGTAGCTATAGATGCCTGAGTATTTAGGCGGCATCTCTATATAAAAAATTCGTAATCCGACACTCTGTTCTAAAATATCTCGCAGACATGGAATAGGTGCATCACCAAGCCCAAGCCGTTGACGTTCTGAGATGGCAATACTTTCCGCTGCGGCCTCAAGTGGCATATTATCGATCTTGTACTCTTGTGGATAATTTCGAGGTAAGGGTGCATCCATCATCGCTTCGAGATCTAGATAGTTTTGGCACAGTTCCTCTAAGCGCAAAATACTGGGTTTAATCCGTGCTGCTTCAGCTTCATTCTGCCCAAATGCCGAGCGATATTGAACCTCAAAAGGTTCTGTAACAGCACGAGGCTGAACGAAATCGCCGATGGCTTTTCCATAAGCACGGGCGAGTTTAATCAGTTCCGTTGCTTTGATCCGGCGTTCTCCTTTCTCAATTGCAACAATAGTTGTTCTTGCAGTATCAATAATCTGGGCTGCTTGAGCTTGAGTCATGTCACAGCTTTTACGGGCTTGTTGAAGGAGTTCCCCCAATCTCGCTAGATCGATGTTGTCTAATATATTAGTAGCCATTACAGTGTTCCTTAATCTTATTAAGCGATCGAATATAGCCTTTCTCAAAAAGGTGAGGTATGCCAGATTCTATGTACATCAAGGTTTGTGACCTTTGATATATACCTCATCTATCTAAGAGCCGCTATAGTTTCGATCTAACGACTCACTGTCCCTATTCTTAATGAGGTTGACTGATAGTTGAGATTTTACATCATCCCACTCAGCGACATACTTTTGATAAAGTCTAATTAACTTGCTCTGCATATCAAGAGTGGTCAACTTTTCTACGACTGAACATTGATCGACAATATCATCGAGGATCGGAAATTTACGAGTTAACGCTTCCCACTGAATCTCATGTGGATTAGGTCGATTGAGTAAGCATCGTAGCGTCTCAACTTGTGCGAGCATATGTCGTAAAGTCTCACTTGGATCTTTCGCTGGTGAATAATTTCCATGTAATATTAGATATCGAGTCTTATCCTCTATTTTAGCAGCACTAAGAGCTTGTCGTCGTAAAAGGCAAGAGGAGCAATATCCACACTGACTGATATTATGTCTGTGGGGGCTGTCGCATGACTTTGTTTGCGAAGATAGTCTACCCGTCACGTCTTCTGCTAATATCTGACACATTTCAGATTTAGTTGAGAATAGGAATGGATTCCAGACCCGAAATGCCTCTCCTAGAAGCCCTGAGATGAGATCGCTCACTTTCAGCAAAGTCAATGGATGAACCGATCTGGTGTGATCTAATCCCAACGCAGATTCGCGATATGGAAGATTAATTGCACCAGTTCCATTTTCATAAAAGCAAAGCTCTTGTCGCCCCATTAAAGATGCACAGGCAGCACCCAGCATCGCAAATACAACACCTCTTGCGCGGGTAATTTTGTTTTTTCTAACTGCATTGCTATCAAAGAAGCGAATTGGAACTCGGTATAAAGTACAACGATTTGGAAAAATATATCTAATTTTTTTTTCTGTATCTTCCTGTAGCTTGTGAACGTTAACATTACCTCCAGTGCCAAAAAGTAAAAATGACTTTTCTGGATGCGATCGCAAACGTTGATAGAGACCAGCAAAGGCATCAAGACCACCACTCCACATAGCCACTTCACAATCCTGAGCTGCTACGGGCAAAGATGGTTGGCGAACAACAGAACGTTCTGAATCCGATCTCTTTGGGAAGTCAAACAACCATAGACTTCCAGTAGCCCATTCAAGCAAAATTTCTAGCTGAGAGCGAAATAATTCAGTATTCATTATTTCAGGATGACGGACTGCTAGTTTTACATAAATGCGACTTTGATCTTGGCGTAGATTTTGAAATGCAAGACGATCTGCGAAATGGATTGCAACAGCCAGATCGATTAGATCAGCAACTACAGATGGAAACTCTTGCTTGACTCGGTAGTTGAATTCTTGATCGTCTATCGTAATTCCAATAGAACTCTCCTTTTTAGTAGCATGATCTGTAAACTGAATACACCCATTATTATTTACCCCAGAGCCAAAATCTAGTGTGTAATCACTATCGTGAGCATGAAATTCCTTCTTCATTGTTAGCATAGGTCTTCATCCATATCTACTGGATTTACTTTACGGCGTGGTAGTCGTAATTTGGTTACACTTCCATCGATATTTGCCTTATTTGCCCAATTACCAATCGCAGAAACAACCCCAGGCTGAATTTCTTGAATTAGTTGTTTAAGAGTTCGATCATTCATCCCTGCCAGATGTTCATCGGTTAGTGGTATACGACCATGAAATCCTGATTCCATCACTGTGGTCATGTATTGCCCCAAAATTGCTTCCGAAATACTATTAGCAGTTAATCCTCGATCGTTACCATACCTAAGCTCATGTAGGAAACTCTTTCCAGCGCAAAGAATAAGCTCTTTAACGTCATGTCTTCCATTAACTTGAAGTATTTTTTCTATTTCCCTATTCGCAATACCCCAGTCAACAGAGTTATTCGCGCCCGCGATGTCAATAACCTGGGACAACCTTTCACCCATCTGTTGGGCAACAACGATTGGTAGATTGCCTTTTTTTTGAAGATCTCGCTTGAGTGCTGAGATCGCCATCCGAGTACACTCATCGATACTCGCTTTTCCCTCACAGAGCGACTCATATAGCTTTTTATAGTACCCAAGCCCATTGCGGAAAATATCTCCATCAGCCATGTTCCCTGCTCCGTGCTGCAAAAATAGGAGTTTGCTTATACCCTCAATTTAGATCAATTTCCTGACATTGTCAACAGCTAAAATAACTAAATCTATAAAATGTCAGGTTATTGCGTAAGCTAATCGACTGTATTCGCGGTCTAAGTTTCTACAACATATTGGTGATAGTCCACTAAACTGGATCGATGACCAACACTACAGCCTAGGCATTGCCAGCCCTGTCAAGGTGCGATCAGACGTATTTACGTCCTTCTAGGTGTTCGCTCACGAGAATCAACAAGATTTATTCTCGTAAGGACTTGAAAAATAGCAGATCGGCCGATCGCCATTTTGTTTTCTCCATTGGTAAAAACCGTAGTTCATAGTCGGAATTATCATTGTTATGTTCTAGACTCAAGTGCAGCACAAAAGCTGTTGAGGCTATTTAGTAAAGCATTGTAGTAATAATAAGCATCATCGCGTTCGTTCTGAAGATGGGCATACAAGGCTAGTTCCGGCTCTGATACTAAAGGCTCCTTCGGAATATCCAAGCCTGCTTCGGTTAAGCGTACAGATGCGATCGCGACTAACAATGACCCAACTGTATTCGTCTTACCATGATGAAGATCGTCCAATCCCGTTAGAATTAGCTCCGCTCCCGGCAACTCATTCAAGCTCATGACTGTTCCTCCTCTGAGTTACCTTCAAAACGTTCGATGAAGTTCTCAACTTTGCTTCTAAGCACTGAACCCTGAGCTTCTCCACCCAAGACTTGCATCAATCGTTCTATCTTCTGATAATCAACGTTCGGACGCATATTGTACACACATATTTAAACAGCAACAGATTTCTTCAGCCGTCGCACTGAAAAAAGCTATCTTTATTATATTTGAAAAAATATCGCTCAAACGGTTCGGTAACTTGGGCGACAAGTTTTCATCAAAAAGTAATTTCATGCGGATAAGGTCGCGGTCATAAACCGACGCTCGCGGTCAGCAGCATAAGCTATGCAGGCTTTTAAATCTTCTCGCGTCAGATCGGGAAAATCGTCCAGAATTTCTGCTTCGGTCATCTCCGAAGCCAGGTACTCCAGCACTTCATAAACCGTAATTCGCAAGCCGCGTACACAAGGCTTACCACCGCGTTTATTTGCTTCGATCGTGATGTGGTTTCGGTAGTTCATAAAAAAGCTTGGTAAGATTGTGTTCTCGACCTTTGCAAAATCTTAGCCTGTGGCTGTGGATCTGACAAGGTTGTCAGTTATTTTTAGCGCTGACGGTCAAATTTTATTAAGTGGGAGTCTCGATCGCTACTTGGGTCGCGATCGGGGACGCTCGCACTGATATAATCCAAATATATAATTATGATGGAACCGGAAACGATATAAATCCTAACCTAGTTAACACAAGAGGGCTTGTATTATGGTTCAGACAAAAACTAAACTAACATTTGCAGATTTTCTCGAAAAGTACCCAGAGGGTTCGGGCATCTACGAACTTGTAAATGGAGAGATTGTCAAAGTGGAAGCAACCAGGGCTCATAAAAATGTGGCACGATATCTTGTTAAGTCTTTCGACAAAGAAAGCGAACGCTTGGGGCTTGACTATATCGTTGACAAAGATATAGTTTTGAGAACTGTAACAGCTTCCGGACAAGAGCAAGGCAGAAATCCTGATGTCGGCGTGGTTAAGGCATCAGTATGGAACAGCAATGTACGCGGCTACGGAGCTCTTACCGAACCTATCCAATTAGCAGTAGAAGTTACCTCAACTAACTGGGAAGACGACTATGTGGATAATCTAGATGAGTATCAACGCCTCGGCATTTGTGAGTATTGGATTGTGGATTATTTAGCGATCGCTTCTAGGGCTTATCTAGGAAATCCCAAAATTCCCACAGTTTTCGTTTACTCGTTGGAAAATGGCAGTTATTTAGTTCAAAGTTTTACAGGTAATGAGCGCATTATGTCTAAAACTTTTCCCGAACTAGAAATCACAGTGGAGCAACTTGTACTCAGCAGCCAAATTCAAAACATTTAGAGAAACGAGATGAGATTACATTGATAAAATTTATCCTGGAAAGAGTGTTTTTATGCCTCCATTCCATTACTGTTTACTATTTTTACCATTCTCAAAAACAGGCAAGATGCCTGTTCCACAAATACTAGATTTTATTGTGGGGAGTAGGGGTTGGGCATCTAGCGCGCCCGTAAGTTACTCCCTACTGTTTGCTTTCCTGTTGCTATTTCCCACTTCCGCGATCGCCCAAATCATTCCCGATAATACCTTGGGCCCGGAAAGTTCGCGAACAGTTCCCGATACTATCAATAACATACCCTCAGATAGAATCACGGGCGGCGCAACTCGTGGCGTTAACCTCTTTCACAGCTTGCGCGAATTTAACATCCGTGAAGGGCGGGGAGCTTATTTTGAAAATCCCAAGGGAATTTCTAATATTTTCACCCGCGTTACGGGCCCAAACTCTTCAAATATTTTAGGAACTCTGGGAGTTTTAGGCAACGGTAATTTATTTTTAATTAACCCAAAAGGAATTATATTCGGGCCGAATGCGCGGTTAGATTTGCGCGGTTCGTTTATTGGTTCAACGGCTGACAGTATTGTGTTTAATAACGGCTTTGAATTCAGCAGCACAAACCCGCAAACATCCCCGCTGTTAACCGTTAATATTCCCGTTGGTTTAAGATTTAGAGACAATGCCGGTGCAATTGTCAACCAATCGACGGCTTTAGGAAAGGTAAACCTGCCAGCCTCTGCTGTGCCAATCCCAATTAGCGATCGAGTTGGTTTAGCAGTAGAACCAGGTCAAACTTTAGCACTGATTGGCGGCGACATCCAACTCCCAGGCGGCAATTTAACCGCCAGCGGCGGACAAATTTTACTCGGTAGCGCAGCGAGTCCAGGTTTAGTTAATTTTGCAATGACAGCGGGGGAAAAGGGAAATTTAACTTTAAATTATGACAATCTTCAAAACTTTGGCAATATTCAAATAGCCGATGGAACACTTATTAACACCAGCGGTATTGGGGGTGGCAGAGTAGAGTTAAAAGGTGGAAATGTCGCCCTTAGCGGTGCGCGGATTTATGCGCTGACTTTGGGAAATATTGATGGTAGAGGTATCGATATCAGCGCCCAAAATTTGCGAGTGCAAAACGGCACGCAATTTTCTACCCTGACTCTCGGAGATGGTGCAGGAGGTAATATCAACTTGCGCGCTGCTGATTCTGTAGAAATGAGCGGGCTGGGAGTTGATGGCTATCAACAAGTTGTAATTAAGTATCTGGTATCGGGAACCGCAGACCCCTTTGACCCGCTATTTGTGCTGTTTAATGCTAGTGCTGGTGCTGGTTCGGGGGGGAATATTACGATCGACACTGGCCGCCTGCTGTTCAACAATGGCGTAGTAGGTAGCGGTATCACTTTTGGCGGTGGAAGGGGCGGGAATTTAATCATTCGCGCCAATACTTTTGAGATGGTGGGTTCTGGAATTAACAACGGGACGGCTAAAGAAAGTACCGGTGCGGGAGGAAGTATTAGTGTTGATGTCAATCGATTAATTATGCGCGACGGTTCTCTTCTGGGTACCACCAGCTACAGCAGTGGCCCGTCGGGGAATATCAACATTAAAGCTGCTGAATCAGTAGAATTGTCTAACACCGGCCCGAGAACTGTTGTGTCAACTGGAATCAGCACGCTGAGTATCGGTTCTAACGGAAGGGCGGGGAATATTAACGTTGATACGAAGCGGTTGACTCTCTCTGATGGTTCTGCTTTTACTTTAGGAACGGGTGTTTTAATTGGCAGGTTTTTGTTTTCTCAGGAGGGCGGGCCTGCGGGAAATTTAACTGTTAGGGCTAGTGAATCAGTAGAAATTTCTGGTATTTCTCAAGTTTTGACCAGCGGAATTCAGAATGCTAGCGCGCTGACTTCTGGAACTTTGAGTTCGAGTCGGGGTGGGGATATTCGGATTGATACGCCCAGCCTGACTGTGCGGGATGGGGGGATAGTTTCTACGAGTTCTTTGGGCTCTGGAGATGTGGGGAATATTACTGTTAATGCCGATCGCATTTCAGTCAGCGGCAGCGGAAATAATGGTTTGTTTGTCAGTACAATTGATGCTTCCGTGGGCAAGATATTTGGTACTAATCCTAATGCTACAGCAAATGCCGGTTCGTTGAATCTGAATGCCGATCGACTAATTGTCAGAGATGGAGCTACAGTCACGGTACAGGCTACGGGAACCGGACGCGCTGGTAATATCAATATTGTCGCAAATTCGATCGCTCTTGATAACAAAGCGAGTATTGACGGTACGACTGTATCCGGTACTGGAGCAAATATTAACCTGCAAGCGCGAGACATCCAATTGCGCCGCAACAGCCAAATTACCACCGATGCAGGCACTTCTGACGGCGGCAATATCAACATCAACAGCAACATTCTTGTCGCCCTCCCGCAAGAAAACAGCGACATCACAGCCAACGCCCGCACAGCAGGCGGCGGCCGCGTCAATATCAATGTCCCCAATGTTTTCGGCTTTACAGCAGCGAGTCGCGAACAAGTCAGAAACAGATTGGGGATCAGTGACGCCGAATTTGCAGCGTTGCAAGTAAGTCCTACATCTCTGCTTAATAGCAGCGACATCGCCGCAATTTCCCAAAGTGGTGGCCCGGCGTTGCAAGGAGCCGTAACATTTAGTTCTGTTGGAGTTAATCCGGTTCAAGGTTTAGTGCAACTGCAGCAAAATGTGGTCAATCCGGCTGCGTTAATTGCGGCAAATCCCTGCATCCAAGGGGCCGACAACGAGTTTACTGTGACTGGTCGGGGGGGAGTGCCACCGAGTCCTAATGAAGTTCTCAGCAGCGCTCCCTCGCCGTTTCCGTGGGTGGAACCAGCGGTAGGTGAAAGTCAGCAAGTAGAAAGCCAAAGAACATTCATAGAAATTCGGCCAAGAGAAATTATGCCCGCTCAAGGTTGGGTAATGGACGATCGAGGACAAGTGACGCTGGTAGCCTATAATGCTGGTGGTGTTGCATCTCTTCGCAGTCCGAAACCGACGGGTGTTTGCGTACCTCAATAAGTAATCTTCACGTTTTAGCTAATCCCTCGCTATTTTTATAATATTAAATTAACCACACTTCAAAGATGCAGCGCCAATCTTCCTCCCTATTTTTTGTATTTTTACTGCTGTTTCCTTTCCCCGCCGTCGCTCAATTTGTCCCCGATAATAGCTTGGGAACAGAAAGTTCGCGCACAGTTCCCGACACGATTAATAACTTACCATCGGACAGAATAGAAGGCGGTGCAACTCGCGGAGTAAATTTATTTCATAGTTTCCAAGAATTTAACATCCGTGAAGGGCGGGGAGCATATTTTGCCCGTCCTAACGGGATTGCCAACATCTTCACCCGCGTTACTGGTAGCAACCCTTCTAATATTTTAGGAACTCTGGGAGTTTTGGGAAACAGTAACTTGTTTTTAATTAACCCCAAAGGGATTGTCTTTGGCCCCAATGCTCGGTTAGATTTGCGCGGCTCATTTATTGGATCTACTGGTAGCGGCGTTCTCTTTGATAATGGCTTTGAATTTAGTGCAGCTAATTCTAATGCAGTGCCATTGTTAGCGATTAATATTCCTGTGGGTTTAAGATTTAGAGAAAATCCCGGCACAATTGTTAACTCTTCCCAAGCAATCGGCCCCACACCAACCTTACCGCCCTTGCCCGTAGAAATTCCTGTTTCTAACAAACTTGGTTTAGCAGTAGACCCCGGCCAAACTTTAGCATTAATTGGCGGAGACATTCAAATCCCAGGTGGAATTTTAACAGCTTATACCGGACAAATATTACTGGGAAGTGTGAAAAGTCCAGGTTTAGTGCAATTTGAGCCAACAGCTTTAGGTCTGAATTTAAACTACGGAAATATTCAGAACTTCGGCAATATAGAAATGAACGGTGCATTTATAAACACCAGCGGATTAGGAGGTGGAAAAATTGACATCAGAGGTGGAAATGTTACCGTCAGTAGTTCGGGAATTTATGGACTGACATTGGGAAATATTGATGGTAGAGCGATTGACATCAATGCTCAAAACTTGCGAGTAGATAGAGGGTCACAAATTTTCACCCCGACAGTGGGAGATGGGAAGGGGAGCAATATCAACATCAACGCTACTGAGTCAGTAGAAATGATCGGGTTGGGAACTGAAGGCTATCAGCGGTTTTACAGCCAATTTCTGGCATCAGGAACGCTCAATCCTTTTGACCCGCAAATTGTTCTAATCACTGGTACTGTTGGCAAGGGAGCCGCCGGAGACATTAACATTGACACCGGACGGCTGCTGCTGCGCGATGGGGTAGTGGGCGGTACCGGCACCCTGGGTGCAGGAAATGGCGGAAATCTGAATATCCGTGCTCACACCGTTGATGTCGTCAGTTCTGCGATCAATAACGGCACAACGACGGAAAGTACCGGCTCTGGCGGCAGCATAACTGTTGACGCACAACGGTTAATCCTGCGCGATGGCTCCAATCTCGTCAGTATTAGCCGCAATGATGGAGCATCGGGGAATATCGCGATTAAAGCGAATGAATCTGTAGAATTGTCGGGGAGCCTCCCTGGAAATGGGGCACAAACTGTACTCGGCACGAACTCTTTCGATGGGAATGGGAAAGCCGGGGATATTACGATCGACACTAAGCGGCTGAGTGTTTCTAATGGAGCTGCAATTAGTTTATCGACTGGTGCGATTATTGGTGAAAACGTGTTTTCTACCAGTGGGGGGGCTGGAGGAAATTTAACTGTGAGAGCTTCAGAGTCTATAGAAGTGAGCGGCGTGTCTGGAGTTTTGGGGAGTGCGAGCTTCGCACCAAGTGCTCTGGCTACTCAAAGTACAAGCTCTGGTAGGGGTGGAGATATCCGCCTCTCTACGCCCATGCTCACTCTAAGAAATGGAGGTATTATTACTGCGGCTTCTTTGGGTGCAGCAGATGCGGGAGATATTACAATTGATGCCGATCGCACAGAAGTCCAAGGCAGTGGGAATAGCGGTGGGTTCAGCAGTAGAATTGAGGCTTCGGCTGGCAGGGCGCTGAATTTTGTCAATCCCAATGCTACGGCAAATGCGGGTTCGTTGAATCTGAATGCCGATCGATTGATTCTCCGGGATAGTGCAGTGGTTAATGTTCAGTCTTTAGGCACGGGAAGGGCTGGCAATATTAACATTGTAGCTAACTCAATTGCCTTGGATAATAAAGCTAGTATTGACGGTACAACTGACTCTGGCGGGGGGGGAAATATTAATATCAGGGCGCAAGATGTACAGTTGCGGCGCGGTAGCCGAATTACAACAGATGCAGGTATTTCTGAGGGCGGTAATATCAGAATTGACAGCGATATTTTGGTAGCTTTACCGCGAGAGAATAGTGATGTTACTGCTAATGCTCGCACAGCTAGGGGCGGTCAAGTTACGGTAAATGTACCAAATATATTTGGTTTGACAGCAATTAACCGCGAACAAGCTATAAGTAGTTTAGGACTGACTGATGCTGAATTTGCGGCCTTACAAGTAAATCCAACTTCTCTAATTTCTACCAGCGACATCGCCGCGATTTCCCAAAGTGGTGGCCCGGCGTTGCAAGGAGCCGTAACATTTAGTTCTGTTGGAGTTGATCCTGTTCAAGGTTTAGTGGAACTGCCGCAAAATGTGGCCAATCCGGCTGCGTTAATTGCCGCAAATCCCTGCACGCAAGGGGCCGAGAGCGCATTTACAGTCACTGGAAAAGGAGGAGTGCCACCCAGTCCCAATGATGTTCTCAGCAGCAATTATAGCCAGTTTAATTGGGTGGAACCAGCGGTAGGTGTAAGTCAGCAAGTAGAAAGCCAAAGACCATCCATAGAAATGCGGCCAACAGAAATTATTCCCGCTCAAGGTTGGGTAATAGATGAGCAAGGAAAAGTAACGCTGGTAGCGTATAATTCAAGTAATGGTGCATCTCTTCGCAGTCCGAAACGGACGGGTGTTTGCGTACCTCAATAGGTACTCTTCAGTTTTTAGCTAACCCGTCGGTATTTTCCTAAGAGTAAATTAACAGGAATTAAAAGATGCCCCGCCAATCTTCCGCCCTATTTTTTGCATTTTTACTGCTGTTTCCTATCCCCGCCGTCGCCCAAATTGTCCCCGATAGCAGCTTGGGTGCAGAAAGTTCGCGCACAGTTCCCGACACGATTAATAACTTACCCTCAGATAGAATAGAAGGCGGTGCAACTCGCGGCGTTAACCTATTTCACAGTTTACGCGAATTTAACATCCGTGAGGGGCGGGGAGCATATTTTGCCAATCCCAGCGGAATTGCCAACATCTTCACCCGCGTTACTGGTGGCAACCCTTCTAATATTTTAGGAACTCTGGGAGTTTTGGGAAACGGCAATTTATTCTTAATTAACCCCAAAGGGATTGTCTTTGGCCCCAATGCTCGGTTAGATTTGCGAGGCTCATTTATCGGTTCTACTGGTAGCGGCGTTCTCTTTGATAATGGGTTTGAATTTAGTGCAGCTAATTCTAATGCAGTGCCATTGTTAGCGATTAATATTCCTGTGGGTTTAAGCTTTAGAGAAAATCCTGGCACAATTGTCAACTCTTCCAGTGTTACCCAAGTTATTGAAGGCACAACAATCCCCGTAGGTTTAGCAGTTCCTCCCGGTCAAACCTTAGCAATGGTGGGAGGAGATTTAATTTTTAACAATGGTTTTGCCAGCGCTTTTAGTGGCAACATTCAATTAGGAAGTGTGGCAAGTCCGGGTGTAGTAAGCTTTAGCATCACGCCCATAGGATTAGGTTTAGATTATACAAATGTTGCCAATTTTGGCAACATTGAATTATCAGGTTTATCGGCGGTGACAGCTAGCGGGCCAGGGGGAGGCGCGATCGCACTCCGGGGAGGAAATGTGACATTGCGCGATCGATCGAGCCTAGTCTCCGATACCTTGGGAAGCATTGACGGCCGCGGCATCAATATCGAAGCAGTGCGCTTTAGCCTATTAGATCGAGCCTTTGTCGGCTCCACCACTACCGGAAGCGGAGCCGGAGGCCCGATCGATGTCCGAACCGCCGAGAATATAGAACTCAAGGGAATAGGATTTGAGAACTTTCGGCGACGGATTCTCGATCCTGGTGCAGCACAAGAGCCGCCAGATGTCGCCTCCCGCGAAAGCAGCATCATTACCGGAACCCTCGGTGCCGGCAGAGCCGGGGATATCGCGCTCGACACCAAACGATTAACTATCCGAGACGGATCGGCAATACTCAACCCTACACTCGGTACCGGAGACGGCTCTGGTGTGACAATTAGAGCCTCTGAATCGGTAGAAATCAACGCCTCCGGGCTGTTCACCACAACTTTTAACAGCGGAAATGCAGGTAGTATCGCTATCGAAACCGGTCAACTGAGTGTCAGCGACGGAGCCATTATCTCGCCCTCGACTTTTGGTGCCGGGAACAGCGGAAATCTGAGCGTGAGAGCTTCTGACTCGGTAATAGTAGCGAGAGAGCGATCGGATAGCCCCCTGAGTACGGCTCTAGCAGCTAACAGTATTGGCGGCACGGGAAGGGCTGGAAACATTGAAATTAACACCCGCTCCCTGCGCGTCGAAGCAGGGGCTAGCATCACTTCTTCGAGCGGGGTGAGAACTGCAGAGCAGGTGATTCCTGCGGGGGGGCCCGGCGGCAACATCACCGTCAACGCTTCAGACTCGGTGGAAGTGATCGGCACCGCACCGGGCGAAATTCCTTCCCGAAGTCTAATCGCTGCGGGAACGGCTGGGGGCGGCAAAGGCGGTGATGTGACGTTGAATGCCAGACGGTTGATTGTCCGAGACGGAGGAGCTATCGGAGCCTCAACTTTGGGTGAGGGACAAGGGGGAAATGTGACTGTCGCTGCTTCGGAATCGATGGAAATAGCCGGAACTACCAGAGACGGGATCTTTCCCAGCAGCATCGGCACAGCTTCGGGAGATTTGCTGTACCAGACTTTGTTGGGGCTGCAACCTCCATCTGGTGCGGCGGGAAGCTTGAGCATTGCGGCGGGCCGGTTGAGTGTCCGAGACGGCGCAGCGGTTAGCGTCCAGAGTTATGGAACGGGGGAGGCTGGCAGCATCAATGTTGTCGCAGATTCGATCGCCCTCACCACCAAAGGCAGTATTGACGGCACGACTGTATCGGGTATCGGGGCTAATATTAACTTGCGATCGCGCGACATCCAATTGCGCCGGGGGAGCCGCATCACCACTGATGCGGGCGCTGCCGACGGCGGCAATATCAACATTAAAAGCGATATTCTGGTTACTCTTCCCAACGAAAATAGCGATATTACGGCTAATGCGCGATCGGCCCAAGGTGGGCGGGTTAATATTAATGTCCCCAATGTTTTCGGGTTTACATCAGTCACTCGCGAACAGGTTCGAGCGACTTTGGGATTAACAGATGCTCAATTTGCAGCGTTGCAAGTAAGTCCGACTTCTCTAAATCCTACCAGTGATATTGCGGCGATTTCCCAAAGTAGCGGCCCGGCTTTGCAAGGTACTGTAACATTTAGTGCTTCTGGAGTGAATCCGGCTCAAGGTTTAGTGGAACTGCCGCAAAATGTGGTCGATTCGGCTGCGTTAATTGCGGCAAATCCCTGCACGCAAGAGGCCGAGAGCGCATTTACCGTCACTGGGAAAGGAGGAGTGCCACCCAGTCCCAATGATGCCCTCAGCAGCAATTCTAGCCAGTTTAATTGGGTGGAAGAGGCAGGAAGTTCGGCAACGAATGTAGAGGGTTTAACCGATGTAACCGATCGAGGGAAGAAGAAGGAAGAAGGAGAAATCCCCGATCGCGAAGTTGTGCCGGCGCAAGGTTGGGTGGTGAATGCTCAAGGAGAAGTTATGCTTGTTGGATATAATCCGGGTAATGCTGCTGACTCTCGCAATCCTCGACCTAGTTCTGTTTGTGTGCCGCGTTGAAATTAGGTTTTTTTTACCGCAGATGTAGGCGGATTAACGCGGATTAACGCAGATCAAAAATAAGATGTATTTGGGTTAATCAGTAGGTGTGTCTGCGCTTGTAATTTTATTTTCTAACTATGAAGTTTACCCGATCGCTCCGACAAGTAATTCTGTTATTTGTGATTTCCTGTCTGCTAGCAATTGCGATTCCTCCTGGAATTGCTCAGGTTAATCCACCACCAGCGGTGCAGCTTGTTCGACAAGCTCGAACTCTGTACCAAGAGGAACGTTTTTCGGAAGCTGTACCTTTGTTGCAGCAAGCGGCGGCGCAGTTTGAGGCAAAAGGCGAAAATCTCGATCGCGCCACAGCTTTGAGCAATTTAGCTGCAACCTACGGGCAGTTGGCGCTTTGGGAAGAAGCAGAAAAAGCTGTAAATTCGAGTTTGTCGGCTGTGCGAACCCAAGCCAAAACTCCCGAACAGCAGCGGATTTTAGCTGAAACTCTCAACATTCAAGGACAGTTGCAACTTGAACGCGGGCAGACTCAAGATGCGATCGAGATTTGGACGCAAGCTGCTAAAATTTTCGAGCAAATTGATAGAAAGAACCAACTTTTTCAAGTTCAAATTAATCAAAGTCGGGCTTGGGAAATTCTCGGACTTTACCCCAGGGCTTGCAAAATGATGTTAGCTTCTTTCAAGCTGGAAAACCAAACTTGCGAAGTTTCCGCAGCGGGTTTGGAAACTTTGAAAAATGAATCTGTTTCTCTCGAACAAGTCCGGGCAATTCATGCTTTAGGGCGGGTATTGCGGGTTTTGGGACAACTGGAACGATCGCAGGATGTGCTGTCACTTGGACTCGAAGCAGCCCAAAAATTAGGTAGCCGGCCAGAGGAGGCTGCAATTTATCTTAATCTGGGCAATACGGTACGGGCTAAAAGCAATAAACCGGGTTTGACACCAGAACAGCGGGCGGATTGGGAACGCTTTGCCCTAGAGTATTATGGTCGATCGATCCAGGCGATGCCGGATCGATCGCCCCTACAAATTCAGGCAAAGTTAAATCAATTGAGTTTGTTAGTCGATCGCCAAGATTGGTCGGAAGCAGAGGCTTTGTGGCGTTCTCTCGAATCTCAAACCGATCAATTTGGCTCGAATCGCGCCGGACTTTACGCTCAAATTAATTTAGCTCAAAGCTTGATGAAATTAGCTCAGTCGCCTGCGAAAACTTTGAGTTTAAGCGATATTGACACAATGCTCGATCGCTCTGTCGAAGGAGCAAACAGTTTGGGCGATCGACGAATACAAGCTTATATTCTGGCAGCAAAAGGCAAACTATCGGAAATCCAACAGCAGTATCAGAAAGCAGAAAATCTCACAACCGAGGCTTTGAGTTTAGCACCGGCTTTTCAATCTCCCGATATTGCTTACCAATTGTTTTGGCAACTGGGACGGATTCGGAAAGCTCAAGGAAATACAGAAGGGGCGATCGTTCAATATACTCAAGCTGTCAATATATTGTCTTCTCTGCGGGGCGATTTGGTAACAGTCAATCCCGAAGTGCAATTTTCGTTTCGGGAAAGTGCCGAACCGGTTTATCGGGAATTAGTCGGGCTGCTTTTGCAAGAGGAATCTCCCAGCCAACCTAAATTGAAACTGGCGCGCCAAACTGTGGAATCTTTGCAGTTGGCGGAATTGGACAACTTTTTTCGGGATGCTTGCGCTGATGCTAAACCAAAGTCGATCGAGGAAATCGATCCGACTGCGGCGGTGATTTATCCGATTATTTTGAGCGATCGTTTGGAGGTAATTTTGTCAATTCCCGGCAAACCCCTGCGCCGCTACGCTACGAAGAAGTCTCAAGCTGAGTTGGAAACTGCCTTCAGACAAGCCAAAAATCTCATCAGGCCTGCTGCTTTCCCCCGCAACAGGAGGCAACCCGTTGAACAGGTTTATGACTGGTTAATCCGCCCCGCAGAGGCGGATTTGACTGCCGCCGGGATTAAAACCCTGGTATTTGTGCTCGACGGTTATTTGCGAAATCTGCCGATGGCGGTGCTGCACGACGGTGAAAAGTTTTTGGTAGAAAAATACAGCATTGCTTTGGCGCCGGGATTGCAATTGCTGGCACCGAAACCGCTGAACAAAGTCAAGTTAAAAGTGCTCACCGCTGGCCTCTCGGAACCGCGTCAAGGCTTCTCGGCTTTGCCGGGGGTGAAGGAGGAAGTTCAGCAAATTGCAGCCGAGATGCCGGCGAGTTCGCTGCTGAATGAAGATTTTGTCAGCGGGCGATTGCACGATCGAATTAAAGCAGTATCTTACCCGATCGTCCATTTGGCAACTCACGGTCAGTTTAGCTCGAATGCAGCGGATACTTTTATTGTGACTTGGGATCAGAAAGTGAATGTTAAGGAGTTCGATCGACTGCTGCGAGCCCGCACAGGGGAGAGACAACAGCCGATCGAACTTTTGGTTTTGAGTGCTTGCGAAACTGCTTCGGGGGATAACCGGGCGGCTTTGGGTTTGGCGGGGGCGGCAATTCGATCGGGTGCGCGCAGCACCGCCGCCACCCTTTGGCAAGTCAACGACGAATCTACAGCTATCTTTATGGCTGAATTTTACAAGCAACTGGCTTCTTCTAAAACCAGCAAAGCTGAAGCCCTCCGCAACGCTCAATTAACGCTGCTGAAAAACCCAGACTATCAAAATCCCTATTTCTGGGCGCCTTTCGTGCTAGTGGGGAATTGGCAGTAATTTAAGATCGGGCATCGGGCATGGGGCATCGGGCATCTGACAATTTTAGATTTTAGATTTTAGATTTTAGATTGCTCAGGGCATTGGGCATCGGCGGGCGGTGGACAACAGTCAACAGTCAACAGTCAACTGACAACTGACAACTGACAATTGACAAGTGACTCAAATGCAGTTGGTTTTTTGTTAAAGTTTGTAAACTGTTAAGAGTGCTTTTTGCATCTAATATTTTTTCGAGGAGTCCCATGAAGCAACTTTTGATTGCTGAGCGCTTTTGCTTAATTGCCCACGTCTTGTCAATGGCTTTTGGATTGGCAGGGTTGCTGCTGATTTTACCCCGTCCCGAATTGGTGATGAGTTTACCGCCCGCGGGGCAAACGCTATTCCAGTGGGGGATGGCTGGGGGTGGAGTAGTTTATATCATCTTTGGTGCAGCAGCAGTTGCTCTCTATGCCTTGCGGACATTGGGTTGGGGTGCAACTCTGGCTTTTTTAGTGCCTTCTGTGTTTTTGTCCTTGAGTAGCGAGTTGTTGGGAACGAGTACGGGTTTTCCCTTCGGCCACTACCACTATTTAAGCGGTTTGGGCTACAAAATTGCAGGGCTGGTTCCGTTTACCATTCCCCTCTCGTGGTTTTATCTGGGACTGGTTTCATACATAATTGCTCGCGCTGGAGTAGCTGGCGGTAAAGGTGAACTCAACTGGGTGCGCCAAATAGGGGCGATCGCCCTTGGTGCTTTGCTGCTAACTGCTTGGGATTTTGTACTAGATCCGGCGATGAGTCAAACTGCTGTTCCTTTTTGGGAGTTTGAGGAACTTGGGGCTTTCTTTGGAATGCCTTACCGCAATTTGGCTGGTTGGATGGGTACGGGGGCGCTATTTATGTCTGTAGCAGCTTTCTTGTGGAGAAAAACACCGATTAAATTAGAGCGATCGGAATTGGGTTTGCCCTTAATTGTTTATTTGGTAAACTTTGCTTTCGGAGCAATTATCACTGTAGTTTCCTTGGATTCTCGGTTCTGGTTCCCGACATCGCTAGCGGTGCTTCTGGGTGTAGTTCCGGCGATCGCGTTATGCTGGATCGCTAAACCCGCAACAGGTGACGTAACCGAAACAATGCCGTCTTTGGATACATCTGTTATCACGGCCCAAATTCCACCTCAGCCCGTGGGCGTTTTGCGTAAGTGAGTTGCTAGCGAGCAACCCCGGCTGATTTAGCAAAAATTTACACTAAATTTTGAGCTAGTTTAAAAACCCGGTTTCTACAAGAAACCGGGTTTTTCAATGGCGATTTTTTCATGCCCAATTCCTGTAATATGTTTGAGGCAAAAATTTTATTAAATTTTTAAATTGACACCAACCGTAATTTCCAATTCTTCAATTGAAAATCTAAAATCTAAAATCTAAAATCTAAAATCCCATGATCGCCCCTCACCTGTTCTCCCAATCGCTGACAAGTATCATCGCTGTCGCACTCCTGCTGCTGCAATTACCCGCCGCCGCCCTTCTGATGTCGCGTTTGATTAAAGGCCCATCGCGCATCCCACCCCTGGAACCGGATTCGCCGACGCTGGATTTGTTGGGTACTTGTACTGCGGTAGTACCGACTTTGAACGAAGCCGATCGCATTTCGCCTTGTTTGGAAGGATTAAGCCGCCAAAGTTACGAACTCCGAGAAGCGATCGTGGTTGACAGCTATTCGGTAGACGGAACCGGAGATTTAGTCAAAGCAGCAGCACAAAAAGACCCCCGGTTTCGCTTGATTAACGACGATCCGCTGCCGGCGGGTTGGGTAGGGCGTCCGTGGGCGCTGAATGCGGGTTTTTTGGCCAGTTCCGAGAAGTGCGAGTGGATTTTGGGGATAGATGCGGATACTGTGCCCCATCCGGGTTTGATTGCGAGTTTACTCAAAACAGCGAAAGCTGGAAATTACGATTTGATTTCGCTGTCGCCACAGTTTATCCTCAAGTATCCAGGGGAGTTGTGGCTGCAACCTGCTTTGTTAATGACTTTGGTTTATCGGTTCGGGCCGACGGGGACTGGCGGGGATGTGCCGGAACGGGTGATGGCGAATGGTCAGTGTTTCTTGTGCAAGCGCGAGGTTTTGGTGGCATTGGGGGGCTATGAGGTCGCGAGGGGTTCTTTTTGCGATGATGTGACTCTGGCTCGCTATGCGGCTGCTAAGGGCTTTAAGGTGGGCTTTTTGGATGGGGCTAAGGTGTTGAAGGTGCGGATGTATGAGGGGGCGATCGAGACTTGGAATGAATGGGGTCGATCGCTCGATTTGAAAGATGCTGCTTCGGGCGGTCAAATCTGGGGCGATTTGTGGCTGTTGCTGGCGGTTCAAGGTTTGCCGGTGCCGATTGTGTTGTGCTATTTGTTGTTTGGTTCGCTGCCGCCGGTTGGTGTATTTCCGCACTTTTGGCTGTTGGGATTGAATGTATTTTTGGTTGCAGTGCGATCGGCTTTGTGTTTGGCGATCGCACCTTCATACGATACAACTGGGGCATCGGGTAAATGGCTGTTTTGGCTGTCACCTTTGGCCGATCCGCTGGCGTTTTTGCGTATTCTAATTTCTGCTTTTCATCAGCCTACTCAGTGGCGCGGCCGAAAGTATGAATAATCGTTAAATTTTTGCTACAGCTTTTAAAATTGGTAGAAGTGCGATCGCCCTTTTTGATCGAATGGGCGATCGTACTTTTCTTGATTTCCTAAATCAACCGGAAATTAGCGGATGTAATCGCATTGGCACTCACTCCAACCATCACACCTAACTGCTCCCCTGTCAAGAGGTTTTTGATGATAGTTCCCTGAGTGTTTTGAGTTATTTCTAACTGTCCAAAACTCAAACCACCACCTAATCCAATCAAATCTTGACCGACGGTAAAATCAGCGATTATATCAAATCCTTGACCGGCTTTTAAGGCAAAGATATCGTTGCCGCTACCGCCGACCAAACTATCATTGCCCATGCCTCCGTCAAGGAGATCGTTGCCTTTCCCACCAGTGAGAGTATCGTTATCTGCGCCTCCGAACAGAGTATCATTTCCTGCACACCCTCCCAGGATATCTGCTCCTTCATCACCGTTGATTAAGTCATTACCTTCACCGCCGCAGATGGTATCTGAACCTAACTGTCCAAACAGATTGTCATCACCTTGACTGCCAAGCAGGATGTCGTTACCTTTGCCTCCATATAAGGTGTCATTATCCTTGCCACCATCGATGAAGTCATCATCTTTGTTGCCATAAATGATGTCAATACCTTCGCGACCATGTAAGAAGTCATTGCCTTTGCCTCCAAAGATTAAATCGTTACCAGACTCGCCAAGGATGATGTCGCTTCCTTCATCTCCGTAGAGAGTATCTTCATCTTTGCCTCCGGCGATGAAGTCATTGCCTTGGTTGCCATTAATAATGTCATTATCGGCGCCACCGTATAAGTTGTCATCCCCGGATTTGCCCTCGAATATGTTGGCAGCATTGCTACCTAGTAATTCATCGTTTTGGGCAGTGCCTATTTGAAGGCCGGATGAGCCGAGGATGGTGTTTTCAACCGAGTTTGGTCGGTTTAAGTTGGGATAGGTAATTTGGTCGCAGATGCACTCATCGTCTAAGAGGTTATTAGTTGTTGGCGTGGGTGTTGGTGTTGGCGTGGGTGTTGGTGTTTCCGATGGTGTCGGTGTTTCCGATGGTGTCGGTGTTTCCGATGGTGTCGGGGTTCCTGATGCGATCGGATCGATCGCTGTTGGGGTTTCGGTGCCGATTCCGGTGCCGATTTCGCCAGAGGTAGGTTGATAAGGAACGATCAGGTCTTTGGGGTCAATCGTCTCGAAGGTGGGGCGAACGGTGGGGTCATTCACGCTCAGTTGTGCCATCTTCTCCAGGATCTTTTCTTTGGTGTTGTCAGCGAGGAACTGCTCGATAGTCTGGGTTCCCGCTCCCAATTGCGCCAGTCCGACTGCGATTTGACCAACTGATACTGCCTGCAATTTGGTAATTTCCGTAGCGATATCACTTAATGAGGGACCGCTAGCGGTGAGTTCCTGAACAATTTGATTGCCTAGCGCCATTATTTGTGCAGCAGCCGAGCCGACCCTAGCTAACGGCTGTGTGTTGAGATTGCTGTCTTGCGTGGCCACACCAGCGATCGCGGACTGTACGATCGCCTGAATTGTCTCTGGTTTGCTCAAGTCAACTGGAGTACCGGCTTTAAGCGTATTGGCGATCGCGGCGGCTGCCCTATTTCCGAGTTGAGTGAGCGGTATTTCCGAAGCCCCTTCAATAAGTTTCGCCGTCTGGACGATCGTGTTTTGCACCATGACCATCGAGGCAAACACTCCCACACCCTTCGCGTCCCCATTGGCGATCGCTTCCAGGGGGTCGTAGCTGCCCAAATCAACATCAGCCGGCAGCCCCAGCGCCAATTTCACTTGAGTTTCAGCAGTTTCAGGGTCAATGCCTTGCTGAACTAACTCAGCAATGATGGTAGTTAAAGGTGTCACCACCTCAGACTCTGGAGTAGAAGACAACTGTGTCTCTAGGGGCAAATAGGTAGAGATATCTATCCCGTCGGCCATGACAATTTTGCCTTCGGTATAGTCGAGCTTGCCATCTTTATTGTTGTCGAACTTTTCTAGTTCTACTGTGAGGTCGAAGCTGCCATCAGGGTTGGTAAAGGCGAAGGGCTCGGTATCATCTTGCAGGCTATTGAAGTTGGCGTCAAAGAAGACTTTTCCGCCAGTGATGTAACCGTCAATGGCACGACTCTTGCGCGTCGAACCAATTCCCAATCGGAAGTTAGCCAGTTCCATCTCACCCAGGCGCTTCTCGTAAGCTGTTTTCCAGCTAAAGGGCCTGTAATACTCAGCCTTAAAATCTAGGGTGGCTTTGACATCACCATTGATTTCAAACAGGCTCAGCGGTTTGCTAATACGGGAAGTAATTTCTGAGGCACGAATTTTGCCATCGCCGCTAGTGCCTTTGCTGTAGTCTTCACCGACATCGAGCAAGTCAAACTTAGCATTCGCCTCAATTCCGCCCGTAAGATAAGCTTTTGCAACTCCAGCATTAACCCCGCCCCCAGCCTTAATACTAGCTGTGAGCTTGAGTTCATTAACGTCCCGCCCCGTACCATCCGCATTTTCGCGATCGCTCACGTAGAAGCCATCGAGAACTTTAGAGGCATCTGAGGCCTTAAAGCCAGATTGTTTCCATTGAGAAAGTCCAGAAGTATCAAAGCCGAACCCAAAGTTAGCTTTAGCTTCAAAATCACCTTTTAATATGCCGTTTACACCTACATTTACAACAGGAATTGAGTAGATGGGAAACTCTTTCTCAATTGTGAACTTAAAGTCTAGCTTCGGCACTTTATAGGCGAACAGGGTGACATCCGGTTTACCCATCAGTAAATTGATCGCGGTGCCAGGATTGGTCAAGATGGGTAAACTCAGCCCAGGCATCTTTTGGAATAGGTTAAGCAACTCTTGAGTCTTTCCCTGGGACTTCGATTTAGCTTGGTCAGTAGGAGATGCCGCTGTTTTGGTTTGAGTTGTCTTAGCGGTTTTAGTATCAGCCTTGGGATCGGTGGCGTCGAAATCTATCTTATAGTCACCCAGGTCTATAGCAATGTTGCTAGAGGAAATATTTTTGAGTAAATCACTAGCCTTGACGATAGACTCAAGGCCATCTAGGAATCGAGTATCAATCTTTTTGCCTGCCAACTTGGCACCTGCTTCGACCAGCGTGACCTTGCCATCGCCGTTTTGGTCGAAAAATTTCCTGACAACCTCGAATTCAGACAGCGGTTTAATATCGCTGTTGAGTGCATTGATGATAGGAAGAGCAGGCTTAACAACATCATTGACTTTAGTGATGACAGGTTTAGCAAAACCCGTGATAAAGCTTCCCAAGTCGAGCTGCATATTCTTGAACTCAACACTGGGTTTTTGCGGCCCGCTCCCTGTCCCGTCCTTATACGACAGCGGCGAAAAACCTGCGTTGAGGTCGAAGTTGAATGACGGAATCGCAGCACTGCCATTAACGCTGGTTTTTGCACTCAGGCCGAGGTTGGCTTTGGTGTCTAAACTCGTACCAATCAAGTCCGAGAGTTTATAGTTTCCCTTGCTGAGTTCAGTGAATGTCAGTCGCCCGTCATTTATCCCTCCTTGGGCGGTAGTTAAATCTTTCAGAGATGCCTTAAAGTCACCGGTAATTTTAGTGGGGTTAGCACCGTTGTTCGCTAGATCCACTTGCAAGAAACCTAGATTGGCCTTGCCCGTAAAATTATTGGCTAACCCGACTTCAGCGTTGAGGGCAAGCTTTGTATTCGTAGTATCGAAGAAGATCCCATCCTTATTCAGACCCAATCCCAAGGAAAAGTCGTACTTGAACTTGGCGTCGGCATCGCCCTGAGTATTCAATCCCAGCGCTGGCAGTCCCAAATTACCATTCAGTCCCAGGGTCTTTGCGTACTCTTTGCTGAGGCTGACCAGAACTTTGGCTTCTCCGTTTGCCCCAACTGAGCCTGTAATTGTCAGGTTGGGGAAGTCTTTGCCAAGGGAAGTCTTAATGGTGTCTTGAAACTTCACCTTATCGAAGCTTGGCGCCGCTTTCAGGTCGGTGATTAGCCTGTTCTTAATACTGTTTAGAAAATCAGGGGCAATGGCGTTGAGTTTATCACCCACCACCGGGATTTGAGCCGCCAGATTGTTGGTCAGGGACTCTTGCAGCTTGTTGAAGCCTAAATCAAGAGCGATGATATCAGTCTCATTGTCAGTATTAGTAACTGCGACATCGTTGGCATTAACACCGCTGTAAATAGTATCGGTACTGGTAGCGGGTGCGGTGACAATGTTGTATGCCACATTCCCATCTACTACAAAGTCATCTACTCCGGTGACAGTGACGGTTTGGGGAAAATACCAGTTATACGGAGTGAAAGTTAAACTCGGTTTATCTATTGTCCCTTCAGCCGTGTTATCCGATGTCGTCCCGATCAACACATCTGCTGTAGGCTGGCTATCTAGAACTACCCCAAAATAGGCAGTTCCCCCCGCTTCTGTCGTTCTTAATCCAGTGTGAGTGACAGTAATGCCTTTGGTGTCGTTGTCAGTATTAGTAACTGCGACATCGTTGGCATTAACACCGCTGTAAATAGTATCGGTACTGGTAGCGGGTGCGGTGACAATGTTGTAGGCAGCGTTCCCATCTACAACGTCATCTCCTCCTCCGGTGACAGTGACGGTTTGGGGAGTATTCCAGTTAGCCGGAGTGAAAGTTAAACTCGGTTTATTTACATTACCTTCAGCCGTGTTATCCGATGTCGTCCCGATCAACACATCTGCTGTAGGCTGGCTATTTAGAACTACCGTAAAAGTAGCAGTTCCCCCCGCTTCTGTCGTTGTTAAACCACTGGTGGGAGTGACGATAATACCTTTGGTGTCGTTGTCAGTATTAGTAACTGCGACATCGTTGGCATTAACACTGCGGTAAATAGTATCGGTACTGGTAGCCGCAGCAGTGACAATGTTGTAGGCAGCGTTCCCATCTACTACAAAGTCATTTGTTCCGGTGATAGTGACGGTTTGGGGAGTATTCCAGTTAGCCGGAGTGAAAGTTAAACTCGGTTTATTTACAGTACCTTCAGCCGTTTTATCCGATGTCGTCCCAATAGTGACATTTGCTGTAGGCTGGCTATTTAGAACTACCGTAAAAGTAGCAGTTCCCCCCGCTTCCGTCGTTGTTAAACCACTGGTGGGAGTGACGATAATACCTTTGGTGTCGTTGTCAGTATTAGTAACTGCGACATCGTTGGCATTAACACCGCTGTAATTAGTATCGGTACTGGTAGCGGGTGCGGTGACAATGTTGTAGGCAGCGTTCCCATCTACTACTGATTCATCTACTCCGGTGACAGTGACGGTTTGGGGAGTATTCCAGTTAGCATTCGTGAAGGTTAAACTCGGTTTATCTACAGTACCTTCAGCCGTTTTATCCGAAGTCATCCCGATTGACACATCGGCTGTAGGCTGGCTATCTAGAACTACCGTAAAAGTAGCCGTACTCCCGGCTTCTGTCGTTGTTAATCCAGTGATGGGAGTGATCGTAATGCCTTTGGTGTCATTATCAGTATTAGTAACTGCGACATCTGAAGCATTAACACCACTGTAATTAGTATCGGTACTGGTAGCCGCAGCGGTGATAATGTTGTAAGCAACATTCCCATCTTCTACACTCTCATCTACTCCGGTAACGGTGAGGGTTTGGGGAGTATTCCAGTTAGCCGATGTAAAAGTTAAACTCGGTTTATCTACAGTCCCTTCAGCCGTTTTATCGGAAGTCATCCCAATAGTCACATCGGCTGTAGGCTGGCTATCTAGAACTACTGTAAAAGTAGCCGTCCCCCCTGCTTCTGTCGTTGTTAATCCGCTGGTGGGAGTGATAGAAATTCCCGCAATATCATCGTCTTGAATCGTGGTGATTATTGGAGAACCAATAATGTTACCAGTCCCAGGGGCAGTGGCGTTGCTCAGAGTGAGTGCTAGAGTTTCGTTAGGTTCGGTAATTCGATCGCCCGCAACGGCCACTGCGATTGTTGCTATGGTAGCATTGGCAGCAAAAGTAACTGTACTACCAGTAGCAGTGACTCCGGTTCCGGTAACATTGGCGTTATTGTAATCTACGGCATTGGTTGCTGTTCCCCCAAAACTAAAATCAATGCTGCTACTTTGGTTCGTTTCTCCGGTACGGGTAATGGTGAAACTTACCACTTGAGTACCGCTATCTCCCTCAGTCACTGTGGCGGTACTGCCGACGACGCTGTAAGTAATATCGTTATCGGTAATCTGTGGATTCACAGGGCCGATCGCCAATGTTGTTGGATAATTGGGATCGGTACTGTTGGTAATAGCATGGGTTATTGCACCTGTATGGTTGTTTTCCGGTAGGGTGTCATCAACAGCACGAACGGTGACAGTTTGAGGAGTTTGGCCATTAACATTTGTGAAGGTTAAAGTTTGCGTGGCAGCAAAATTCGTTCCATCTAGGCTAACCTGTGCTTGAGTATCCGCCGTCACAGTAACGTTAACATTGCTGGTGGGGAGGGTGTTCAATTGTAGGGTATAAGTATCTGTAATTCCCCCTTCTGTTACTTCGTTACTGCCGGCAGATTGAGTGACGGTAACACCTGGAGAGTCGTTGTCTGTGTTGGTGACAGTGATATCTGCAGGGTTGAGATTTTTATAGTTGGTGTCGGCGGTGGTGGTGTCGGGGGCGGTGATAATTTGGTAGGCAATATCACCGTCAGCCACCGCATCGTCTACACCTGTGATGGAGACGGTTTGGTAAGCGTTCCAATTGGTGGAATTAAAGGTGAGGTTAGCAGGTAAAACCGTGCCTTCTGCTGTGTTGTTGCTGGTTAAGCCAAGGATGACATCGGCTGTGGGTTGGCTTTTCAGGCGGATGTCAAACGTGGCAATACCACCGAATTCGCTGGTATTGCCGCTAATCGGGAGGAGATCAAATCCAGCGGTGTCATTGTCGGTGATGGTGAGACTACCTGTGGTAGTTGTTCCTAATTGAAGGCCTGCCGATGGGTTGCTAATAGTTAGGTTGGCAGTTTCGTCAATTTCGGTGATTTGGTCGTCGGTAATGGTGAAGGTGACAGAACCGCTGCTTGCCCCATCAGCGATGGTTATTTGGGTGGGAATGGTGCCGGTGAAATCAGCAGCCGTGGCAACTCCCGTTAAGGCGAGGTCAACGGTTTGGTTGCCTGCTACAGGTGCGGCGGCGGTGGCGGTGACGGTGATGCTGGTGGTTCCGGCTTCCGTGCCGGTGGTGGGAGTAACTGAGAGGTTGACGGTGGGGGCGGGGATGGTGATGGTAAAGCTGGATGCTGTGGAAGTGTCTACGCCGCCGTTGGCAGTGCCGCCGTTGTCTTGGAGTTGGACTTGTATGGTGGCGGTGCCGGGGTTGCCGTTGGGGGTGTAGGTGAGGGTGCCGTCGTTGGCGACATCGGGGAGGGCGGTGAATAAGCTGTTGCCGTTTGTGATGTTAACGAGAAAGTCGTTGACGGCTTGGCCCGCTTCGTTGGGGCCGAAGTTGAAGGCACTAGCCCAGCTAGGAACGGTTTGGAGGGTATTTGTCGAGGTGGCTAGGGTTTGGTTGCCGGAATTGCTGAAGCTGGGTTGGTCGTTAATGCCATTAACGGTAATGGTGAAGGTTTGGGTAGTCGAGGTATCGACGCCGCCGTTAACAATGCCACCGTTGTCTTGGACTCGCACGTCAAAGGTGGAGGTGCCGAAGGCCTTGGGGGCGGGTGTGTAAGTGAGGTTGCCATTGGCGTTGTTTATAGTGGGCGCGCCGGAGAATAAAGCGCCGTTGCCGATGTTGCTGACGGTGTAGGTGGCCGTTTGGGCGGCTTCATTGCCAGGGCCGGGGTTGAAGGTAGCCCAACTTGTTAATGTTTGTTCCCCAGCATCTTCGTTGACTGCCGCTGGGCTGGTGGCGGTGAAAGCCGGTTGGTCGTTGAGAGCATCGATAACTATGGCTTTGCTACCGCCGAGGGAGTTGGCTGTGGCTAGGGCGGGGAGGGTTAAATCAGCATTCGCAGTCAAACTATCTTGAATGGTGCCGCCGTTGAGGGTGAGGGCGGTGGTGGCGTATTCTAAGTCGAGGGAAGTGTCTCCGTCTTGCACTACATAGTTGAAGGTGAGTACAGTACCGCCGCTACCAGAAACGTAGTTGGCAAATTTGTCAGTTGTACCTGTTTCTAGTTGCAGTTGAGGTGTACCAGTGACGGTGACAGCAGCATCGAAGGTGACGGTGATGGCGATGGTAGAACCTACACCGTAGCTGCCGTCAGGGGTGGTGGCGGTGACAGCAGTAACTTTGGGGGTGGTGTTGAGCAGGATGGAGGCGGTGTTGCTGCCGTTTTGGTTCGTCGTTGCTAAGTCAGGTTTTCCGTCCCCGTTGATGTCGCCGATGCTGACGGAGTAGGGGGTAGTGCCAGTTGTGAAGTCAACTTTGGTGGCGAAAGTGGGGGTGGTGGCGTTGGTGGCTGTGGTGTTGAGCAGGATAGAGGCGCTGGCGCTGTTGCGGTTCGCCAATGCTAAGTCCGGTTTTCCGTCCCCGTTGATGTCGCCGATGCTGACGGACATGGGGGTAGTGCCAGTTGTGAAGTCAACATTGGTGGCGAAAGTGGGGGTGGTGGCGTTGGTGGCGGTGGTGTTGAGCAGGATGGAGGCGGTGTTGCTGCCGCTGCTGTCCGTCGCTAAGTCCGGTTTCCCGTCCCCGTTGAAGTCGCCGATGCTGACTGATCTGGGGAAACCGCCAGTTGTGAAGTCAACGTTGGTGGCGAAGGTGGGGGTGGTGGCTCCGGTAGCGGTGGTGTTCAGCAGGATGGAGATGCCTGAGCCGCCACTGTTTAACACCTGACCTAACCCCACAGCTAAGTCGGGTTTTCCGTCCCCGTTGATGTCGCCGATGCTGACGGAGTAGGCCCTAGCGCCAGTTGGGAAGTCAACTTTGGTGGCGAAAGTGGGGGTAGTGGCGTTGGTGGCGGTGGTGTTGAGCAGGATGGAGGCGGTGTTGCTGAAGGCGTTCGCTACAGCTAAGTCTGGTTTGCCGTCCCCGTTGATGTCGCCGATGCTGACGGAGTAGGGGTTAGGGCCAGTAGTAAAGTCAACTTTGGTGGCGAAAGTGGGGGTGGTGGCTCCAGTGGTGGTGGTGTTGAGCAGGATAGAGGCGCTCTCGGGGCCGTGCTTGTTCGCCGTTGCTAAGTCTGGTTTGCCGTCGCCGTTGAAGTCGCCGATGCTGACGGAGATGGGCGCAACGCCAGTAGTAAAGTCAACTTTGGTGGCGAAAGTGGGGGTGGTGGCTCCGGTGGTGGTGGTGTTGAGCAGGATGGAGGCGCTGGTGCTGCCGTAGTTCGCCACTGCTAAGTCCGGTTTGCCGTCGCCGTTGATGTCGCCGATGCTGACGGATTGGGGGCTATTGCCAGTTGGGAAGTCAACTTTAGGGGCCAAGCCTAGTACGCCGCTGTAGGTTTTGAGGGCCTTGGCGTTAAATGCTATTGGGGTGGAAATATCCCCGATTTGTACTTCTAGGTTCCAGTCTCCTCCTAATTGGGCACTGCCAGTGGGGTGGGCTGAGGCGGCGATGTTGGCTCCTGTTAGTTCGCTGAAGTGTTTGACAAATTTTAGTCCGGCTTCTCCTTTGGCGATGGAGCATCCATACAATAGAATATCGGCGTTTTGGGTGAGGGCTTGTCCCCACTGTTTTAGCTTTTGACTGAAATTTCCTAGATCCTTCTCATTAAGTACCTCGGCACCGAGTTTTAAACTGCCTTGGTTGCCGTGAGAAACTACATGAACAGCTTCAATGCCACTTTCACTAGCCAATGCTTTTGTAATTTGTTCAAGGCCACTACGCTTGTCATCTAAAATGACTATTTTGGCGTTAGCATCTGCGCCCTCGATCAAGTTTTGATAATTCTGTACAGAGGGGTCAACGAAAATAATTTGCTTGTTCGGGGTTGATAAATTCATAATTGCTGCAATCCTTTATATCTATCGTTTACATTTAAGTCCGGCAGGGGTTGAAACCCCCGCATCAAAGCTTAATCTCAAATCCGGTGACATTGGAATTGATATTACCCACAGTCAGGACACGGCACCGTGCCAATTGGTGTCAACTTAAGCTGTGAGCCCGCCAAGTCCGCCGGGGGTTGAAACCCCTGCCGGACTGTGGCTTCGCTACAATAGCGCTGGCACAACTATTTGTTGCCTCTGTCCAAAAAGATAAGCTATCAAATCGCTCAAACAAGTCGGGGGGTAAAATCGTTTTTCTCGGTTTAAACTCGACTTAGGCACGCACTTGATGTAACCCTTGTGTTTTGAGCTTATTATCAAATTCTGGCTCTTGATATTGAACATTCTCGAAATTATGCTCAAAAGGCTATTCGCCCAGAAATTGATAAATTAGCGACATCGTTTTAGCCGTTCCTATAGTTAATAGCTCGTAATCTACCAATAGAATAAATGCACTCTGTTTGCTGTAAAAAGCTTCTTTAAGAGCGTTATAGGCATACCCAACTAAACGCGAACCTTGACTTAATGCCTGGGTGCGACTGTAGACTGTAGCCCGTTCCGCTGGATTATTAAATAACCGGGAAACATCAAAAGCGTTACGCCGAATCAGTAGCTCGATGCTGTCCATAATCCAGGCGATATTTCTGACGCAGCAGATGACTTTTGCTTCAGGAAATACTTCCCGAATTAAGGGCAATTTGCTACACCAAAGACGATTGGTGTCGAAGATGATTTATTGGTCAGCTTGCGGGTGGTAATAGGCAGAAAAAATACTGAGAATCAGTGCCCCTTTTTGTTCCAGAGAAATAAACGTGGAAAACTCATTGTCTTCGCTCATGGCTTCCAGCATTCTCTCCACTCAACCCCCGACGGGGCTAGTCATAGCTGCGTGAAACCGGGGATTTTGTCTTAGTAGTGCAGCCAGTAAAGTAGAGCCCGATCGGGGTAGTCCTGATATGAAGTGGGCTTTCACTGGCCTCGCGTGGGAATGGGTTGGTAGAACTTAGATGCTACCTAAATGTATCATACTAAAGACATATTTTTTTTAGCATATTTTTATTTAACATTTCGCCACACAACATCCAGATTTACGATATCTTTACAATCTAGACATAGTGGGTTGACTTTCCCTATCTCTATCATTGCTTCGGGCCCCTGCCTCTGTAAAGTCGGAAAAGTCGGATCTTTGGCATGAGGACAAAATTACTTGGGAATTTTAACCGCAGAGGGTGGCGGATGTACGTGCTATGGACGCAGATGAATGTTGAGTTTGGTCAAGTAGGATCGATAAAACCCGCAAGGCGAGGGAATTACGATCGCGCTATATTGTGGATACATAAAGATATGCCTCTAGATTCTATGAATAACGAACAAGCTACTTTGAATACAGTCTCCGAACACGAGATTTTTGGCGATCGCGATTTTCCATCTTGGTTAAGCCAACAACAAATCAGCCTTGCTTGCAGCACCTATCAAACCAGCAGGTTAATGTTAATAGGTGCTGCACCAGAAACTAACAGAATATCGGCTTTTTGGCGAATATTCGATCGCGCAATGGGGCTTTACTGCACGCCGGAACGCCTTTATTTAAGTTCAAAATATCAACTCTGGCAATTAGATAATGTCTTAGAATCGGGGAATTTATACCAAGGATACGATAAATTATATATACCAAGAATCGGCTATACTACAGGAGATATCGACATTCACGATATCGCTGTCGATAAAAATAATCAAATTCTTTTTATTAGCACTTTGTTTAATTGTATCGCTACTTTGAGCGATCGCCACAGTTGCAAACCTCTCTGGAAACCCGGTTTCATCTCACAATATATAAATGAAGACCGCTGTCACCTCAACGGTTTGGCAATGGTAGCTGGGGAGGCGAAATATGTCACGGCGTCGAGTCAGTCGGATGTGGTGGATGGCTGGCGCGATCGCAGAAAAAATGGCGGTATAGTTATTGATATCGAATCTAACGATATTATCGTCACAGGATTGTCAATGCCACACTCGCCTCGCTGGTATCAAGACAAGTTGTGGTTGCTGAATTCGGGGAGAGGGGAATTAGGATATGTGGATTTAGACACAGGGAAATTTGAGGCAATTACGTTTTGTCCGGGATATGTCCGAGGACTAGCATTTTGGCAAAATTGGGCAATTGTGGGACTCTCGAAACCTCGGCGAGGTGACAACACTTTTAGCGGTTTAGAATTGGATGAGTTGTTAGCAGCAAAGGATGCTGAGGCTCGCTGTGGTATGATGGTGATTGATTTGACTACGGGGGCGATCGTTCACTGGTTGCGGTTTGAAGGAATTGTCACCGAACTCTATGATGTACAAGTGATTCCGACAGTGCAAAAGCCGATGGCCTTGGGTTTTCAGACTGACGAAATTGCTCAGTTAATTACTTTGGAACTTTAACCGCAGATGGTGGCGGATGTACGCGGATGGACGCAGATACAGCAGATTCCACGTTTATGAAGCACACCCCGGAAGTGCGATCGATCGCCGTAGGGAAACGGCATTACCCAAAGCGTGTCAACTTAAGCTTTTAGTCCACCAGTCCTCCCCCCCACCCGCTACTCCGCCAGGGGTTGAAACCCCTGTCTAATAGCTAAAGTCCTCTAAAAGAGGACTCAAGAACTCATCAGTCCTCTTTTAGAGGACTTGCGCTTTGAGGCAGGGGTTTCAACCCCTGCCGGACTGTCGGTTTGATGTTAAAATGTTTACAGGATTTACCCACGCGGTGTGAGAGAAAGTATTTAAGCGGGATTTGATATTACTCAACAATCGCCCCATCTAAGCTGGTTTTTCTTAAGTCTGTTCTGGCTAAATTTGCACCTCTTAAATCCGCACCTGTTAAACAAACATTGCTTAAATCTGCATAACTCAAATCCGCACCTCTGAGATTAGCATCTGATAAATTTGCTCCCGATAAGTTCGCCCTCACCAGTTGCGATTTACTCAAATTGCTGCCACTCAAATTTGCTGCTGACATCTGTACCGCCATTAAGTTTGCTTTGCTTAAATTACTGCCGCTGAGGTTAGCCAAATTTAATTTAGCATAACTCAAATCAATGTTTTCCAAGCAAAGTTCGCTCAATTGCGCGCATCGCAAGTTAGCATTAATAAAAAACCTGTCTCCAATTCCATAACGGCGCAGCAATTCGTCAACTGCAAGCCGAATTAAAACCGGTTCGCAAGTATTTTGGTAGCACCACGATGTCTCCAGCAAACGGGCGGCTGCTTCAATTGCTACCTTGTCGCATTTAGAGAGTACCAAACTATTGCACCCATCCCACTCACCGTTGAGCATGAATGCCATCTCAGAAGCTGCTACAATTGAGTCGCATAACAAAACGGTTTCTGGTTTGGGTTGCAGCCAGTTCATTAGGGCGATCGAACTCTTGTTTTTCACTGTTGATTCAGGATTTGTTGGTATTTCTTAATTATAGGTAAAATTATTGAAAACATTATGCACAAATTTGCGGCGGCTTCGGAGACTGAATTAATTGTATTTGGTGCAGCGAGACCTGGATATCGCGATGCAGAAATTGCTGAGTGGATTGAATTTATGCAGGGGCACAATATCAAGCAAGTTTGCTGTTTGCTTCCCGATTCCCAACTCATCCGCTACGGGGACTTACTGGGAACGTATCGGAATATCTTTGGGTGCGATCGAGTTTGCTGGGCTCCGATTGCCGATTTTGAATTGGTAGATAGGGATATTTTGCTCGATCGCATATTACCATTTTTGGCATCTGCAAATAGCAAAGGCGAAGGGGTCGTAGTTCACTGTTCTGGGGGGATCGGACGTACAGGACAGGTTTTGGCTGCTTGGTTGGTTAGCGGGCGGGGATTATCTAACAAACAGGCGATCGCAGCAGTAAAAAAAACTGGTAGAAATCCCTATGAAGCCGTGTTTGCTGCTTTGTTCAAAGGTCGAAACCCTTGGCAAGTTGCCGGAGAACTTAATGCTCTTTTAGATGATGGTCGTCCTGTTATATGAACTCCGGTTGCACCGTTAGTTAATTAACAGTTAACAGTTAACAGTTAACAGTTAACAGTTGACCAAATGCCAAATGCCAACTGCCAACTGCCAACTGACTAATCAGTTGTACTAACGTGGTCAATTCTCTCTAATTGCCAGAGAATTTGGTTGCCCTCGCGCCGCACCCGCGACACTACCCAATTTCGCCAAACCCAGTTGTCTCCACGACTGGTGACAGCGCTGGCATTTACATCCATCAAATCAGCCAGTTCAGAACTGGTAATCAAGTAGCCTTTCGTCGCAACCTCGTCGGCGATGTGCAACGTTTCGATCAGATTGCGGAGGTCCTGAACCCTCACCTCGCGGGGCAAGTTCTCCAGGGTATCGGCAGTTGAATCCATCATGGTAGAGTTGGAGATCGGAAGGTCAGAAGTTATGACATAGGATTCTATCGTTTTGTTACCAGTTACGTCCGTTTCTTCCGAAACAATTGTGTTGTCAAAGCGTAGGGGCGGTGCCCCCGTGCCCGCCCCGGCCTCGTCTCCCGTTGGTTTCTGCTGTTGCAGTTCGGGAGTGAGATTGTGCGAGAAGCTGCGGGCGATTTCATCGCATCTGTCGTTGTAGAAGTCGCCGGAGTGGCCGCGGACGTGTTCCCACTGGATTTGCCGGGAATTCAGCTTGTCTAGCAGATGCCAGAGGTCTTGGTTGACAACATCTTTGCCCGTTGAGGTTTTCCAGCCTTTATTTTTCCAGCCTTGAATCCATTTAGTGATGCCGTTTTTAACGTATTCGCTGTCGGTGTAAACGGTGACAGGTTCGGTTTGACCGGAATTGGCAAAAAATTCCAGCGCAGCGACGGCAGCCTGCATTTCCATGCGGTTGTTAGTGGTTTGGGGGTCTGCACCTCCGAGTTCGTGACACTTGCCGTCGGCGAAACAAACTACTGCACCCCAGCCACCTGGGCCTGGGTTGCCGGAACAAGCGCCGTCTGTGTAGAGGCTTTTGATTTTGGGAGTTGTCATGAGCGAATTAATGTGTAATTTAGAGGTAAGTTGTTTGCAAGTGCGATAATTAAGGCAATTGAGATAGTTTTACTTGCTACTATGAAAAATGCCAACTTAAAGATTAAAAAGGTTGCGCTATTTATTTGTCCCTTTTCTTTGTTAATTTTTAATACTTTCGCGCAAGCACAGCCCATAGTGCCTGCTGCTGACGGTACGGGTACTGTTGTCACCCCGATCGGCAACCGCTATGATATCAACGGCGGCAGTTTGTCGGGAGACGGCGCGAATCTTTTTCACAGTTTTGGGCAGTTTGGCTTGAATCAAGGTCAAATTGCTAATTTTCTGACTAATTCGGCTATTCAAAATATATTAGCTCGAATTGCTGGCGGGGACGCTTCGCTAATTAACGGTTTAATTACTGTCACGGGCGGCAATTCTAATCTTTTTCTAATTAATCCTGCGGGGATTGTGTTTGGCCCGAACGCGAGTTTGAATGTGCCGGCGGCTTTTACTGCAACTACTGCTACTGGTGTCGGTTTTGGTTCAAATTGGTTTAATGCTGCGGGTACAAATAATTTTAGCGCCTTGCTTGGTACGCCAAATGCTTTTTATTTTAGTCCGGGTGTACCGGGAAGTATTGTTAATGCTGGCAATTTAGCGGTGAATCCTGGGCAAAATTTGGCTTTGCTTGGCGGTACGGTTGTTAGTACGGGGCAGTTGTCGGCTGCGGGCGGGCAAATTACTGTTGCTGCTGTTGGGGGAGATAATGTTCTCCGCATTAGTCAACCGGGGCATTTGTTGAGTTTGGAAATAGCAACGGGCGGAAATTTTGGGAATTCTCAACAGACTTTGAATCCTGTTTCTTTGCCGCAGTTGCTGACAGGTACTGGGCAAAATCAGGCGGCGGGTGTTGCGGTTGCGGATGACGGTTCTGTGCGGCTTGTGGGTTCGGGTTTGCAGGTGAATTCTGGGGATGTGGCGATTGCTGCTAATGTGTCTGGGCTGCCGCAGTTGAATGCGGGAAGTGCGAATTTATGGGCTGCGGAAAATCTCTCGTTAGCGGGCGCTAGGCTGCAAACTGCGGGGGATTTGAGTTTGCTGGGTGGGGATGCGGTGCGGGTCAGGGACAGCGCCCAGAATCCTTTTTTGGCGAAGGCTGGGGGTAATTTATACATTCAGGGATCTCGCACGATCGATATTCTCACTCAAAATGCGATCGGCGGCTTATCTCTTCCCCCGCAATTCCAAAGCGGCGGCAATTTGAGTTTGGTTAGCAACGGCATTATTTCGGGGGATGCTCACTTTGTTTCTGGTGGCAATTTTTCGATTCGCAATTTGTCGGGAATGCCGGGAAACTTTGTCAGTTTATTTGACCCGATTATCAGTTCGGAAGGAGATGTTTTCTTTGGAGATTATACCGGAGTTTCGCTGAAAGTCGAGGCGAGGGGGAGCATTGTTGCCGAGGAGATTACAATTACCGGCCCCGATATTGCATTGGGTAGGGAAAATCTGAGTGGCGATCCCGATATTGCTATTTTAACCAGCAGTCCGGCCTTAATTCTGCGGGCTGGAGTGCAAAATTTGGCTAATTCTCCTAATGTTCCTAATTCTCCTACGGATACTCCGGGTGATAATGAACAACCTAATCCTTTAGGTGACGATGCAATATTTACTCCTGCGTCTATTTTATCGAATAATTTGATTTCTATTGAAAATATTTCGGCAGGCGGGCCGGTGATTTTGTCAGCGCCGGGAATTATCGCAACTAGAGATATTAATGGCGGTCAAATTAATCTCGAAAGCAGGGAAGCAGGAGTGGTAGTTGGGGGCAGATTAACGTCTAGTTCGACAATTAATATTCAAGCTAATGACAATATTATATTGACAAGTGACATTTCTCGTGCTGATATCAACGGCAGTATTAGTCTGAATACTGTTCGAGGCAATATAGTAACAGGGTCGATCGATACTGGGACTTCTGGGGCGATCGCACTCAGAGCTTTTGGCAATGTGAATTTTGGGACTTTGCAGGGGTCTAATGTTGATATTACCAGTAACTCCGGTGAATTGGGAGTTGTGACTGATGCCAATACCATTGTGCCTAATACTACACCAGTCAATATCACAGCAACTGAGAATATCAATTTGACAGCTTTGAGGGACTTAACGGTAGGCAATCTCACCGCTGCGACTGTCAATGCTAGCAGCAATGGGAGTGTTAATACGGGGGCAATCGCTACGAATGGAGATGTCAGACTTTTGGCAGGACAGCAAATTACAGCAGGGACAATTAATGTCAATCCTACCACCAGCACAGACGGAAGCAATCGCATTCCTACAGTAAATTTGAATGCCCAAACTAATATTAGAGTTCTATCGATCGATGCTGGCACTGGCACTATTGCTTTGAGAGCATCCAGCGACTTAAATGCAGTGAATTTGCTAGGAGGAGCAGTTGAGGTCAATAGCGATGGGGGAAAAATTGCGATCGGCAATACTACATCCCTTGGTAACATTAATGTAACAGCTTTAGGCGATATAACTTCCGGAAATTTGCAGGGAGTGGGAGTGAATGTCAATAGTAACTCTGGAACAATTCAAACTGCAAATACCACAGCCACTGGGAATATTAATGTAACAGCTTCTGGCAATGTAAGTTCCGGAAATTTGCAGGGAGAGAGAGTGAATGTCAATAGCACTAGCGGGAATCTGCAAATGACCAACATCACTGCAACAGAAAATATCACTTTCAGAGCGTTAGACAATGTGAATACGGGGAATTTGCAGGGAGTCGCTGTTGATGTTAATAGCAGTAGGGGAAGTGTCAGCACTGGCAATATAAATGCTGCGGAAATTGTGAGTATTTTAGCCGCAAACGAAATCACAATAGGGCGAATAAATGTTAATCCTGTTGTTAGGGTCGATCGCACTTCTACAGTAAATCTTAACGCTCAAAATGATATCAGCGTTGCATCCATAAATGCTCCGGGCGGTAATGTTGAGCTCGCAACTCCGGGTTTAGTTCGAGTGACGGGTACTTTTGGCCAAAACGGCACTCCTGTTAGCATCTCGACTCTTGGCGACACTCAAGCGGGTACAGTTACGATCCGCCACGGCGGCGGTGATGTCAATCCGCCGATACCTTTTGCGGTGGGAGATGCGACGACTAACGGTACTGCTGGGGCGATCGCCAGCAATGCTTCAGGTACGATTACTCAAGGGCGATCGTTCATAAATTCTTACACTCAAGGCAATAGTGCGATCGTAACTACCAATCAACCAACAAATCCCGACAATCCCAATAATCCGAATAATCCCAATAATCCCAATAATCCCAATAATCCCAATAATCCCAATAATCCCAATAATCCCAATAATCCCAATAATCCTAATAATCCCAATAATCCCAATAA
>NZ_JAUBTG010000001.1:183374-328663 GCF_036702395.1 Microcoleus sp. D3_18_C2
AATCCCAATAATCCCAATAATCCCAATAATCCCAATAATCCTAATAATCCCAATAATCCCAATAATCCCAATAATCCTAATAATCCCAATTCGCCGCCAATATTACCAAGGGATAGATTTGCATTAGATAGAGGGCGATCGCTTTTCCCCGATCCCAACCAACCCTTTAGCCGCCAACAGCGGCAGAATCAAAACAGAATATCGCGAGATATAGGAAAACCCGGAGAAAGGATGCCGCGCGAAAGGATGCAATTTCCCAGAGAAGTGAGAAATTTCATCAATTCAAATATCCTAGATTCAGTTATTCAGTCAGCATTTCGCGGCGACATCGGCAGGAATTTGGAGACAGGCCAAATATCGGAAGCTTTGTCTCTGCTGGACAAATCTTTCAGCCAAGAATTCGGGGAATATTTAGGCATCAACATCAGCAACGAGTTGGTATCCCCAGAGGAAATTCAAAAAAAGTTAGAATCAGCGGGTAAAGAAACCGGCACAAAACCCAGCTTAATTTATCTATTCTCGCAGCCCGAAGAATTAAATTTAATGCTGATCACTTCTTGCGGTGAAGTGGTTCACAAAAGTGTGCCGTCAGCGAACCGACAAGAACTTCTGAAAGTTGTAAATGAGTTCAGGGGTGAGATTACCAAACCGGGGGTGCGGGCTACTACCAGTTATCTACCATCTTCCCAACAGCTTTATAAGTGGATGATTGGGCCTTTAGAGGACAGTTTGAAAAAGTGCGAAACGGATACTATTTCCTTTGTTGTCGATCGAGGTTTGAGAGGTATGCCCTTTGCTGCTTTGCACGACGGACAGCAATTTTTGGTGGAAAAGTACAATCTCAGCCTGATGCCCAGCATTAATTTAACAGATACCCGCTACGTCGATCTCAGAAATTCTCAAGTTTTAGCAATGGGTGCCTCGGAATTTTCCGAGTTGAATCCTTTGCCTGCGGTTCCTGCAGAAATAGCCGCTATTTCTAGAGAGTGGCCGGGAGTTAGTTTTCTGAATGAGGATTTCACTTTGGAGAATTTGAAGCGACAGCATCAAAGCCGATCTTTTGGGGTTATTCACTTAGCTACTCACGGCGAATTTCGACCTGGAACACCAAATAATTCTTTTATTCAGTTGTGGAATAGTCGGCTGCGACTGGATCAATTGCGGGATTTGAGATTGAATGATCCGCAGGTGAATATGTTAGTTTTAAGTGCTTGTCGGACTGCGGTGGGAGATGCACAGGCCGAGTTGGGTTTTGGGGGTTTGGCGCTGCAAGCGGGGGTGCAAACGGCTTTGGGAAGTTTGTGGTACGTGAGTGATGAAGGTACTTTGGGATTGATGAGTGAGTTTTACCAGCAGTTGAAGACGGCGCGAATTAAGGGGGCGGCGCTGCGACAAGCGCAAATTGCGATGTTGCGGGGGGATGTGCGTTTGGAGGGTGGCCGATTGCGCGGTTTGAGTCGGGGTGAGGGGGTGGAGTTGCCGACTTCGCTGCAAGGGTTTGCGGATTTAAAGTTGTCGCATCCTTATTATTGGTCGGCTTTTGTGATGATTGGGAGTCCTTGGTGATGGGTGATTAGTGATTAGTGAGTTGTTATTAGTGGGATATTAATGGTTTTTCGGGAAAAGTCGATCGCCCGCAAGCAAGCAAGTTCCGAGTGCGATCGGCCTGTTCACTATTTTTTATGCCGAGTCCGCCACCACCCGATCGCTTGATATCGTTTCCGATTGCACCGGAATTATTATATAGAGAACACGGCGCCCGGCCAATTTGTGTCAACTTAAATCGTCAGTCCGCCAGTCCTCCCGCCCGCCCGCCAGTCCGCCAGGGAATGAATTCCCTGGCTAATAGCTAAAGTCCTCTGAAGAGGACTAATGAGTTGAAAAATTCTTCTTCTCAGTCCTCTTAAGAGGACTTTAGCTTTGAGGCAGGGGTTTCAACCCCTGCCGGACTGCCGGACTACTCAACCAAAGCCTGCCGCTGAGCCTCCAACAATTCCTGAATTCCAGTTTCTGCCACATCCAAAATTTGATTTAACTGACTCCGGCTGAAACTTCCCTCTTCCGCAGTTCCCTGAATTTCGATGATATTCAAATCTCCATTCATTACCACATTACAATCAATTTCAGCCGCCACATCTTCCAGATAATTCAAATCTAAAAATGGCTCCCCTTCCAAAAGTCCCACAGACACGGCCGCCACTTGGCGAATCAAGGGCGATCGCACTAAATCACCTTTTTGTACCAACTTGTTCAAAGCGTCAGCCACAGCCACAAACCCGCCAGTAATTGAAGTCGTGCGAGTCCCAGCGTCCGCTTGCAAAACATCCGCATCGACAAGTATTGTGCGTTCTCCCAATAGTTGCATATCCAAGCACGATCGCAAACTGCGCCCAATCAACCGCTGAATTTCTTGAGTCCGTCCCGATAATTTCATAAATTCCCGCTCTTGTCGCTGCGGCGTAGATCCCGGCAACATTCGGTATTCCGCTGTCAGCCAACCTTGTCCGGTATTCTCCAGAAATCTAGGCACTCCCGGCTTGATTGTAACGCTGCAAAGTACCTGAGTATCGCCACTTTTCGCGAGCACGGAACCGCTAGCAAATTTGGTAAACTGTCGATCGAAACTAATCGGACGAATTTGATTTGGTAGTCTGCCATCTGGACGTTGGAAAGACATAATATTTAGGTGATTGGTAATAGGTAATTAGGCATTAAAACTTTAAAAGTTGGTATTAATATTCCGGTTTTTTTGATGCGGTAAATATGCAGTCATTCAATCTAAAATCTACTAAAATCTAAAATCCTATAATGATTTGCTCTTAGCCTCGATTAATTTGAGAATATCCTGCTGGACTTGTTGTGGAGATTGAGCGCCATCAATAGTTAACAGTTTGTTGCGGTATTCGTAATACTCTAAAAGAGGAATAGTGCGTTCGTGGAACAAATCCAGCCGACGCTGTAATATTTCAGGATGGTCATCCGATCGATCGCGCTCGATCGACCTACTCAGCAAAACCTCGATCGGCACTTTCAGCCAAACTGCCCAATCTAGCTCCTGCGCCAACTCCTCTAATAAAAAATCCAACTCCTCAGCTTGAAAAGCAGTTCGCGGATAGCCCTCCAATATCCAGCCATTAAAGACATCCCACAGCAGCAGTCGGCGGCGAAAGAATTCAATCATAGTTGCGTCGGGAACTAATTCCCCTTTTTCGACATAAGACACCGCCAGCTTGCCTAAATCTGTGTCTTCTGCGATCGCCTCCCGTAGAATGTCCCCCACAGCCAGCAAAGGAAGGCTCAAATTGCTGCACAGTAGTTCAGCCTGAGTTCCCTTTCCCGCTCCTGGCCCTCCCAGAATCACCACTCTCACAGTCCCTGCTCCTAGTGCCGCGACATTCAAATTTTACGCGATGTGTGTACTTTTTCTTCACAGTCCTGGACTTCCCAAGACTCTCATCGCCTTGCTTTTTCACCCTCTAACTATCTAAGGATCGTGGATTAAATAACTTCCTACAAAAAATGCTCTCATCACCGTGGTTTTTCACCCTATAACTGTATAAATGTCAAGCTCCACGCCGTATTTTAGTAAAAAACCCCGTTTCTGCCTAAGTGCTAATTGAGTTCAAAAATCGAACAAACGACTGCGAATGCCACTGCCGCGAGCTTTTGACAACTTATATATATAGTGTTCGATCGGATGTGCACCCGGCCCAGTACACTATATATTGTCAAGCAGGCTTCAGCCGCACCAAGGTCGGAGCTGCACTCAAGACTTAGTTGCTGATTAAATATTGCCCTATGGTTGCTCAGTTACAAACCCCTAAACTCAATTTAACCCACAGCTTGCCCTACACAGTTCAAGGGCTGGTGCAAGTCTTTACAGGCCCGCACCGCTGCTTTTTTACCAGTGTCATGGCTCAGGCCCTCAGAATTGCAGGACAGGGAGCTCCCGTGCTAGCGGTGCAGTTCCTCAAAGGGGGAATTAATCAAGGGCACCAGCATCCGGTGCGGCTGGGGCAAAATTTAGATTGGATGCGCTGCGATTTGTCACGCTGTATTGAGAATGCCGATCTAGATGAGCTGGAGACGCGATCGATCGAACAATTGTGGCAGTATGTTCAAAATGCGGTGCGTGAAGGTCGTTATGCCTTAGTTATTCTCGATGAATTGAGTTTAGCGGTTAATTTGGGCTTGATTCCCGAAGCCGAAGTGGTGGCATTGATTGACAACAAGCCCCATCATTTGGATATGATTTTTACCGGGCCATCGATGCCCCAAAGAATTTTGGATGTTGCCGACCAAATTACGGAAATTCGCCGCAGTTAAGGACAATGATTCAATTTGCGATCGCCTGTTTAGCGATCGCATTTTTTATGTAAAAAAACAGTATCAAAAAAAAAGAGGCGATCGCTTAGCTCAAAGAGCGATCGCACGCTGATCAATTTACCAGCGACGTTACGCTTGAACTACCGGATCGAAGACAACACTCAATCGATCTGCCGGCACCATCCGCTTGAGAATTTTCAAGTGACCGTCTGCATCAGACCAACTGCGAAACTCACCCACAACCACCTTTTCCACATTTGGAAGCGAGCGAACTATAGTCCACGGCTTGAGACGTTTTTCTTGCAACATACTAGATAAATCTCCTTGGTAAATTGGAGCCAAAGCCAGTCCCCCTCGTTGGCCACGACCGAAGACTGGCTTTTGACTTTGCAAACTTGCCCTTCTCTAAGAACATAGCACAAAAAAAATAGTTTGGGATTATATCTTATTTTTCGCTTTTTTTAGAGCTACTTTTTACAGAACAGATGATTAAACTCCACACTTATTAACTCTTTAATTCCCAACTCAAAACTATTTAATGACTAACACTTCGACTTCGCTTGGGGTGCAGCCTCACTAATAAATTCTGCCTTCTACCTTCTACCTTCCTTTTACTGAGATATTGCACCATTCTCAATAAGTTTTTTATGAACAGGCTTTCCGGCCTGTTCCACAAGAAAATTCACTCTTTGTGGAACAGGCCGGAAAGCCTGTTAAGCGAGAATAGTGCAAGATGTGAGTTTTACAAATCCCGCCGCGACAGCAGAAACCAGATCCCACCCAAACCCAAAACACCGCACAAAACCCCGCCTTCCCACCCAAAAACAGTCCCCCCCGGCAAATGTCCAGGCTTTGCTTTAGAAGAAAAATTCAGCTCCGAATAGTATACCCACTGGCTGTTAACCCGCCAGCCCACTCGATCGCCAAACTTCTCCCAAACTGTAGCATCATAAACACCAGGCTTTCCCCCCAACTTGAGCCACAAACCCTTTTGCACAGAAAAACCGAATCTGCGGTGACTGTGCCGCACCCAAAGTCGATCGATAGTCTGCAAATCCTTAGCTGGAAACTTCCTAATATCTTCCTCACTCAAATAACCCCGTGAATTTTGCTGCATCACCTCCAGCATTTTCACAGAAGTTTCCTCATCAGCACCACGCCAATTTTTAGCAGCCAGCAGCCTTGCCAAGTGAGAATAATCAATACCTTTTTCTGAGTCTAAATTCACAGAAATTAACAGAGTATCAGTCACAGGTTGAGTCGGAACCGAAGGACTAACAACAGTTGCCTGCTGCGACTTTTCCAGCACGGGGACAACAACAACAGGAGGTTTTAAAGCATCCAAAACTTCCACAGCAGATTTGTAGCGATCTTTAACATATTCCTGAATTAACTTATCCAAAACCTGACCTAAATCCTCGCTAATTTGTGTTCCTTTTGGCAAAGCCTCCCTCCACAGCCACCGGCCTTCAAGCGGATCGTAAAGGTCATCGTGAATGTCCCCGTAGATATCCAGATAAGGCATAACAGAAGTCAGCAAGCGAATGCAAGTCACCCCCAAACTGTAAAGGTCGCTAGCCGGAACAGCCCTACCGTGACGCTGTTCTAGAGCCGCGTAGCCGGGAGTTCCCAACTTCGTTCCTGTTTTGGTGGGAGCAGCAGCTACTACCTGTTTGGAAACCCCAAAATCTATCAGCACTAACTTACGATCGCGCGATCGGCGGATCACATTCTCCGGCTTAATATCGCGGTGAATTACATTTCTGTCATGAACAAACTTCAATAAAGGCAACAAATCTAACAGCAGTTCGCAAGTTTTAATTTCGCTATAAGCACCGTACTTATCTAACTCATCCTTTAAATTATTGCCATCAATAAACTCTTGCACCAAATACAAGCGCCCATCTTCCTCAAAATAAGAAATTAACTGAGGAATTTGCGGGTGCTTCAGTTCGTATAACCGCCTTGCCTCTTGTTCAAACAGTCGAACATATTTTTTAAAATGACCGGGCTTCCGCTGAAATTCTTGAGGGGGTGACAACTGTTTAATCACGCACAATTCCTCAAATTTTCCATGATTAACAGCTCGGAAAGTCCTGCCAAATCCCCCATCGCGTAGCGGTTCAGTTGCTGCATAAAGGTCTTTTAGCAGCAGCTTTGAACCACAATTAAGACAATACTTTGTGCCTGGTGGGTTCTGACGCTTGTCTCTTGGGCAATCGAGATTAAGGCAGTATGTCATATATTAAAAAAATGCGAACAAAATTAGTAGGAAGGGTTTTATATTATTCAAGAGTCCGATCGCGAGCTGGTTTTTGTAGAGGCGAAACCTCGAACCTTGCGGAGGCGGCAGCCACCCTCGCCATCAGAGGGGGCGCTCTCACCAGACTGCCACCCCTGAGCAAGTATAACTCTCTTGAGGGTTTGACCTCAAACTCGAAGTCCACATCTAACCTTAGACTCCGCTGCGTGCAATACATTTGATTTAGCGGTCAAATAGCCCGTAGATCAAACAGAAATAGTCATTTATTGCCAGCCCCGTGAGCACTGCAACGCCAAAAAAACTAAGGATTCCGCCTGAGATATAATTTTATTGCCAGAGAGAAGCACACTAACGGGAGCCACAGCTTCCGTCAAGTTCGATCGACCTAAATATTTTACCCGTAAAATATTTAACTTAACCAGGCATAATTAACAATCCAAAAATCCCCAACAAACGCACGTTAAAATAAAGACTAGCTTCCGCGATCGCCATCCGAACTCGATCGGACACTTAGCCAGTTTTCCCTGTTTCCTTTTTTCAGCTATTACCAGTTACATCTATTTCGATCGGTCTACTTAATTAGGAACCGCTAGTGACACCAAAACTACTGCCCTCTCCAACTCCAAACTCCCGCAAAAAATCACCAAAAGTACCTTGGTTCGAGCGGTTCATGGCACTGGTCGCCCTAGGAAATTTAAGCCTAGTATTATTTGACATAACTTACGTCCCCGGACGAGATTTCTACTTCCGGCAACTCCCAGTTCTAACTCAAGTATACGACCCATTTAAAGGAATTAAACCCCACCGAGACACCCAGCAATATCTGGAAACCTTAGAAGAATTAAAAATTCAAGTAGTGCAAACAGGATTGCCCTCTCCCCAAGTAGCAGCCAAATTGCAGGAAATAAACAATCTGAGCGCGAAAATGATCGACGAAGATCCCTTTCGAGTAGCATCAAAAAGTGGCACCCTAGAAAAAATCAAAGACCGGATGCGCGATCGCGTCCCGAATCCAGAAGACTCCGCTAAACAATCATTCCAAAGATTTTGGAGCCCTGACTATTTAAACAAACAAGACTGGCAAAAAGAAATCCAGTGGTTTGACTCCAAAATCAAGCCATTAATCGCCACCAACTATTACCGCGAGATTGGAGAAAACGGCGAATTTACCGATAACTTCTGGCTAATTGACCTGCCATTTATTGCCATATTCGCGATCGAATTTCTAGCCCGTACCTACTCGATCGGCCGCCGCCACCGCAGCGTCACTTGGCGATCGGCCATGCTCTGGCGATGGTACGACATCTTCCTGCTGCTCCCATTCTGGCGCCTGTTGCGAATATTACCCGTCACAATTCGCATCCACCAAGCCAAAATGCCGGATCTCCAACCCATACGCACCCAAATCAGCCGAGGTTTCGTCGCCAATTTCGCCCAAGAATTGACCGAAGTTGTAGTAATTCAACTCATCAACCAGATGCAACAATCAATTACCACAGGCGAACTCGCTCGTCAACTCTTTAAATCCCCAAAACAGCGCTATCTAGACATCAACAATATCAATGAAATAGAAGCGATCGCCACCCATCTCGTCCAAATAACCGTCTACAAAGTCCTCCCCCAACTCCAGCCCGACCTAGAAGCCCTCCTCCGGTACAATATTGAAAGCTTCCTCAAACAATCCCCCCTCTATCAAGGATGGAAGCAAGTACCCGGTCTGGGAAACCTGCCCGAACAGCTAGCACAGCAATTAGTTGCAGAACTCTCAAAATTAGCCACCCTCGGCCCCCAAGATGCCTACGAAGCCTTCAAAATCGCCAGCGAAGACCCCATAAGCATCAAACTTTCAAGCCAGCTAGTCCAACATTTCGGGCAAGCTTTAGGCACCGAACTGCAACAGCAGCAAACCTGGCAAGAAATACAACTGCTGCTGTGCGATTTCCTAGAAGAGTTCAAAATCAACTACATTCAGCGGTTGAGCGAAGAAGACTTCGAGAAAATTTTAGAACAAGCCAAAGAACTGCAACGGATAGCCCCGCGTTAGCGCAAGTCTCCACCGCTTTACTTATTTTTTTCTTCCCCAATTAGCAATTAGCAATTACCCTGCTTTAACTCCAGCAAATGAAACTTGCTGGAATTGTAAAGTTTCATGTGCGATCGGCATTCTCTACCAGAGTCATCTGCAGAGTTGTGCATCCCACATTCAGCGCGGTAGTGAGTTAGACCGCCGTTAGGGTCCTCAGCGGTCTGGGAACTCACGTTTTTAGCGATAAAGCTCATTTTTTTTAGACGTATATTATATCAATATATAGCAATCCTAAATGATTATACTCGTTACCAGGCTCTTCCTGGTAACGCAGATCCGGAGGAAGAGCCTCCATAGTCGGGGCCGAGGCAGAGCCTCGCTTACATCGGTTCCCAGGCAGAGCTTGGAAGTTAACCAGTTATTGAAACTGATGCGAGGATTGCTATATAGCAATCCTCGCATCATTTGTAAAAATATGTAGGGGTAGTGCTACCCCTACTCCCCGTGCCTACCCCAGCCTGCATCGGGGCAACCGGGCGTGGGGAGAGCCCCTACAAGAATTACACGAATCATTTAGGATTGCTATATATCTAATTTAGATGAAATGATATTTTTTATTGCCCATCTGTAAAGTAAAGTTAAAAACCACTACAAATAGCTGTAAACCAAGTAATCTATTAGATAGAATTGCTAGCTGATTTTCTCAAAAATTTTTTTTTTTACAAATGCTAGTAAAAAAATCAGGCGCTTCAGCAGGGAGCATCTCATATTTGTAAAAACACTTCTTCTTCCTCCTGCCTTCTGCCTCCTGCCTCCTCCCTCCTGCCTCGCAGCAAGAGAGCCTCAAAAATCCAATTTCTAACTTAGGTGCTTTCATTGAGATGTTCCCCTTCAGCATCTTTAGTCAGCTATAATTATAACCCTCTCATAGTAAACACCTAGAGTAGCTATGCTGGTTCAAGCAAGTTACTTTCTAAAAAGTTTCAATAACTATTATAGATAGCTTTTCAATATATATTTCCTCAGTCTCATTTCACTAAATCCACAGAGATTTTCCCTCAACTCGTTACCCCAGGAGTAACACCAATCAATGTCACACACATCTCGCACCACTTTTCTGTCAAACCGTTCTCAAAAAAAGCTGTCACTTCGCCTGATCCTAGTGTTGCCATTCGTCGTGCAAATCTTTGCCGCCGTCGGGCTGACCGCTTGGGTCTCGGTACGCAACGGACAAGAAGCTGTCAATAATGTTGCGACTCAACTCCGCAGTGAAGTCTCCGAACGCATCAATCAGAAGCTTAACGAATATTTAGAGGCTCCCCACCTAGTCAATCAAATCAATCTTGAGGCTGTCCGCCTAGGTCAAATTGACGTTCAAGACTTGCCACGCCTAGAGCGCTACTTTGTGCAGCAGGTACAGTTATTTCCGACAGCAGGTTCCATTATGTTCGGTAGTCAAAAATATGATGGCTTTATTGGGGCATTAAAACCTAAAAAAGACACCTTGCAAATCATGGAAGCCGGCCAAGCCACAGGGGGAAGTATTCGATTTTATGATATGACTAAAGACGGAGAGCGTATAAGGCTCATTCAGGAAAAGCCCGACTTCAAGATAGAGGAACGACCCTGGTACGTGGCTGCCGTCCAAGCAGGCAAACCAGTGTGGGGCGAAATATTTTCCTATCACGCTTTCCCAGAAATGGTTTTGCCTGCTAGTGTTGCTCTCAATGATAGTAAAGGAGCAGTCATTGGGGTATTCGCCGATCATTTTTTTCTAACACAAATTAGTGACTTTCTCAAAAATATAAAAATCGGTCGTTCAGGGCAAACTTTTATCATCGAGCGCTCAGGACTCATCGTTGCCAGCTCTACCCTAGAGCAGCCATTTTTAGTTGAAAATGCGAAAGCTAAACGCATCAATGCAGCTAAAAGCACAGATCCCTTAATAAGCTCTGCTACGAAGCAATTACAACAGCAATTTGGCGACCTAAAAAAAATTACCAAGCGAGAACAGCTTGACTTCTGGATCGATGGCCAACGACAATTTCTACAAGCGCTTCCTTATAAAGACGATCGCGGTTTGGACTGGTTAATTGTAATCACAGTTCCCGAAGCTGACTTCATGGAGCAAATTAATGTTAACACCCAGACGACCATTTTTTTGTGTTTAGGAGCCTTGGGACTGGCTACGGTTTTAGGAATATTAACCGCACGCTGGATTACTAACCCGATTCTTCGCTTGAGTGAAGCTTCTAGGGCAATCGCTAGTGGAGATTTAGACCAAAATGTGCAAGTAAAAGGCGTAGAAGAACTAGAAGTTCTGGGTCAATCATTCAACCAAATGGCACAACAGTTGCGCGAATCCTTTGATGCGCTAGCCAAGACCAATTCCGAACTAGAAATCAGAGTACAAGAACGCACTGCTGAACTCACGGAAGCCAAACAAATCGCGGATACTGCCAACCAAGCTAAAAGTGAATTTTTAGCAAATATGAGTCACGAATTGAGAACACCACTCAATGGAATTTTAGGATACGCTCAAATCCTAGAACGCTCAAAAACGATGGCTCCCAAGGAACTCCAAGGCATCAGTATTATTCACCAGTGTGGCTCCCACCTGCTAACCCTGATCAATGACATCTTAGACCTCGCTAAAATTGAAGCCCAGAAACTGGAACTGTACGCGAAAGATTTTCATTTTCCTTCCTTTTTGCAGGGAGTCGCGGAAATCTGCCGCATCCGAGCCGAACAAAAAGGAATTGCTTTTGTTTATCAACCCAGTTCGGAAATTCCTGCTGGCATCTACGCTGACGAAAAACGCTTGCGACAGGTACTAATTAACTTACTGAGCAATGCAATTAAGTTTACAGACTCGGGACGAGTGACTTTTAAGATAGAATATCTGGAAAAGGGGACAGGTGCAAAGGTACAAAGCCATCAGCAAAAGCCAGCCTCACCAATTCACAAAATTCGGTTTCAAATAGAAGATACTGGCGTTGGTATGACGCCAGAACACTTAAAAAAAATATTTTTGCCTTTTGAACAGGTAGGAGAGAGCAAGCGTCAGGCGGAAGGAACCGGACTCGGTTTAACAATTAGCCAGAAAATTGTCGAAATGATGGGTAGTACCATTCAAGTAAAAAGTCAGTCACGAACAGGCAGTGTTTTTTGGCTAGATTTGGATTTACCGGAAGCGGCAGACTGGGCAAATACAGTCACGATTGCCAAGCAAAGAAAGCTAGTTGGGTACCAAGGTAGAAAACAGAAAGTTTTGGTTGTGGATGACAAATGGGAAAATCTCTCAGTCATTGTCAATCTCCTGGAACCCCTCGGATTTGAAGTAACCGAAGCTAAAAACGGTCAAGAAGGTTTAGAAAAAGTAGAAGAGTTTAAGTTCGATTTGATTATCACTGACTTAGTGATGCCAGTGTTAGATGGCTTTGAGATGATGCGCCGTATCCGAAATTTGTCAGACTATACAGACGTGGCAATCATTGCTTCATCTGCCAGTGTATTTGCTACCGACCAACATAAAAGTTTGGAGGGGGGAGCCAACGATTTTCTCGGTAAGCCTGTGCAGGCAGAAGAGCTATTTGAGATGTTGCAAAAGTATTTAAAACTTGAATGGATATATGAGGAACGAAAAAATGAAAAAATCAGCAATATTGCCTTTTCCTCTGAGCCTCAATCACTTTCTGAATCGAACTCTGTAGTGGCTCCCCCGCCCGGAGAAATGGAACTCCTACTTGAACTGGCGATGAGAGGCAACGTGAAAGGAATTGTGAAGCGCAGTGAACACTTAGAGAAATTGGATCAGAAATTTGTGTCTTTTGCTGTTGAGCTGCGCCAGTTAGCCCAAGGCTATCAGGTCAAAAAAATTAAAGAGTTTATTACATCCCACAGGATAGAAAAAGAATGAAGGCAGCAAATATTGAAACAAGTAGCATCTTAATCGTCGATGATAATCCTAGCAATCTAGACGTGCTTTCTGAAGCTTTAGCGGGTTTTGGATGGGAGATATTGGTAGCAACTGATGGCGAAACCGCCATCGAACAGGCTGAATATACTCAGCCTGATTTGATTCTTTTAGATGTGATGATGCCAGGAATTGACGGGTTTGAAACCTGCCATCGCCTGAAGGCAAGTCCGTTGACGAACGAAATTTCGGTAATTTTTATGACGGCTCTTTCTGACATAGGAGATAAAGTCAAAGGCTTTAATCTAGGGGCTGTGGATTACATTACTAAGCCTTTTGAACAAAATGAGGTATTAGCTCGCGTCAATCTCCATTTAAAACTGCGTTCTTTGACTAAAACTCTCGCCGATCAAAATCTGCTTCTCAAACGGGAAATTGAAGACAGGATCGCAGCCGAAGCAGCGTTACATCAGCTCGCGCAGGAGTTAGAAAAACGGGTGGAAGAACGAACCGCTGAACTTTCTCAAGCTTTGGATAATCTTAAAAAAGCTCAGGTGCAAATCGTTCAAAGTGAAAAGATGGCTTGTCTGGGTCAACTTGTAGCTGGGGTAGCTCACGAAATTAACAATCCAGTTAGTTTTATCTCCAATAATATCCCTATTGCCAAGGAATATATTGCCGATTTGATCGAGATAACTCGGCTTTGCCAGCACCACGTTAATTCGACATCAGAATTTGAGGAGAAGTCCCAAGAGATTGAGTTAGATTTTATTGTGGAAGATTTGCCAAAAATTATTGATTCAATGGCGGTCGGAACAGAGCGACTTTACAATCTTTCTATGTCACTGCGTAATTTCTCTCGGTTGGATATATCGGCACTAACGCCAGTGAATATTCACGATGGGCTAGATAGTACCCTGTTGATTTTAGGTCATCGATTGAAAGGTAAAGGCACTCGCCCAGCTATTAAGGTTATTAAAGAGTACGGCGAATTACCGCTGGTAGAGTGCTATCCTGGGCAAATCAATCAGGTGTTTATGAATGTATTAGCGAATGCAATTGATGCTTTAGAAGAGTCTACGAGCAGTTGTCCGCCCTGCGGGGAAAAGCAACAGAGCAATGACAACCCACAGATTCGTATCTGCACTGAAATGCTTCAGGGCGACAGAGTTTTGATTCGGATTGCTGATAATGGGGTTGGCATAACTCAGGAAGTAATGCAGCATTTATTCACGCCGATGTTTACTACTAAATCAGTAGGTAAAGGGACAGGTTTAGGTTTGTCTATTAGCCGTGAGATTGTAGAAGCAAAACATGGTGGTAAGCTGACTTGCATTTCCTCGCCCGAATGGGGGGTAGAGTTTGTTATTGAGCTTCCAATTCAGCATTAGTAATGGGGAGTTTTTAGGGTTAATTTTAGTTTGGCTGTTTGGTCAATATAGCTGGTAATTTGCCGATCGCCCATGTCTAATCTACCAATCACCATCACTGTCAAACTCTTGGCCCCCTATCAAGAAGCAGAGGGCTTGTCCGAACTGAAATTACAATTTACCCAAGAAACTCCCGTATCGCAAGTCCTAGAACGCCTGAGTGCCACTCCTCCCCCTGTTCTAGGGGCGATCGCACATCTTGCACCATTGTCAATAAGCTTTTTAGGAACAGGCTTTTCGGCCTGTTCCACAAAGAGTAGATTTTCTTGTGGAACAGGCCGAAAAGCCTGTTAAGCGAGAATGGTGCAACATCTCAGATCGATCGCACCCGCTTGGGTATCAACCAGGAATTTGCCACACGCGACACCCCACTCCAAAACTGTGATGAAGTCGTCCTTATTCCCCCTGTCAGCTCTCCCCTTCTGCCCTCGGACAGTCCGCCGATGGCGATCAGTTTGTCACCGGGCGGGCGATCGAGCTAAACTGAGAACTGAGGCCTCCCTTCGATCGGAAGAAGTCCTCAAACTTCTTGGAAGAAATTGTTTTACCTAGGAGTGGGTCAAGCCCACTTTTTTTGTTGCATTAGTCGCAGGAAAAGAGCTCAGGGCGTCTGACTTGCAAGTTGAGGACTGATTTAGTAGGGGTATCCCCCCGCTTGAGATCCCTGCTGGGATGTTGGGTAAGTCCCAAAGTTGAAGACGAAAGTCGCAGCCACCTAATCAAACCACCTCAAAACCAAGCAATCTCAACAACAAATTTTTCCTTGCCCGTGTCCGAGTTTAGGAGTTTTAACTTAAGTATTCGATATGACTCATCCCCTAATCCCACAAATCATTGACTTAGCTACCCCCGTTGCGGAAACACTGGGATTGGAAGTAGTGGGAGCAGTGTTTCACACCAACCAAAATCCTCCCGTCTTGCGGGTAGACATCCGCAACCTCCAACAAGACACTGGTTTAGCCGACTGCGAGCGCATGAGCACAGCCCTCGATGCCGAGTTAGAGGCAGCCGACATCATAGCCGATGCCTACGTGCTAGAGATTTCCAGTCCCGGAATATCCCGATTGCTCAGCAGCGATCGAGAATTCATTACCTTTAAAGGTTTCCCCGTGACAGCCAAAACCACCGAACCCGACTCGCGAATCAAAGAGTGGAAAGGACTACTCCTGGGCCGGGATGAAACAGCGGTTTATCTCAATCAAAAAGGGCGACAGGTTAAAATTCCCCGCCCTCAGATTGTCAAAGTTGAACTAGACGAAGGAAAGGAGATGTAAAGGGAAATTTTGAGTTTTGAGTTGTAGGGGCAGTGCCCCTGTGCCCGCCCGATTTGAGTTTTGCGATTGCCTCGCAGCAAGCTGAAAACGCTTGGCTGCGAGTTAATTTTTAACAATCACATCTGTAGCAGCGGGTTGAAGAGGAACAACAAATAAATTGTTACTGCACCTAGCTTCCCTAATCCTATCCAGTAACTCATCACTCCTCGTCATCACTTTTTCTGGAAATTTTTCCAGTACCAATTACCGATTACCAGTTACTTGTTACCACAGCAAAAAAGGAGAGTTTTATATGTCAATGGTTCCCCTGCCCGGACTAAAAGAAATGGTCGAAGGTATTAGCAAAGAACGCAATTTACCCAAACACGCCGTCCAAGCAGCCTTGCGAGAAGCTCTGCTCAAAGGATACGAACGCTACCGCCGTACCCAAAAACTCGACCACTTCAGCGAAGAATACTTCGACAACTTTGATGTAGAACTAGACGCAGAACAAGAAGGTTTCCGCGTTTTAGCCAACAAAACTATTGTCGAAGAAGTCATCAATCCCGATCACGAAATCTCACTTACGGAAGTGCAAGAAGTAGCCACGGAAGCTCAACCTGGGAGCATCGTGCTCGTAGACGTAACACCAAATCAAAAAGAATTTGGTCGCATGGCGGCGATCCAGACCAAACAAGTTCTCGCTCAAAAACTGCGCGACCAACAGCGCAAAATGATTCAAGAAGAGTTTAAAGATTTAGAAGAAACCGTTCTTCAAGCAAGAGTGCTCAGGTTTGAGAGGCAGTCGGTAATTTTAGCTGTCACCAGCAGCTTCGGTCAGCCAGAAGTAGATGCCGAACTCCCTAAGCGCGAACAGTTGCCCAACGACAATTATCGGGCCAACGCTACATTCAAGGTTTATCTCAAAAAAGTAGGCGAAGGCTCAACTCGTGGGCCGCAGTTACTTGTTTCTAGAGCCGACGCAGGTTTGGTGGTTTACCTGTTTGCTAACGAAGTACCAGAAATAGAAGACGGGGTGGTGAGAATTGTTGCCGTAGCCAGGGAGGCAAATCCGCCATCCCGGCACGTCGGCCCCCGGACTAAAATAGCAGTTGATACTCTCGATCGCGACGTAGACCCTGTAGGAGCCTGCATCGGAGCGCGGGGATCGCGGATTCAGGTAGTAGTCAACGAATTGCGGGGCGAAAAAATCGACGTGATCCGCTGGTCTCCAGACCCAGCAACTTATATTGCTAACGCTCTGAGTCCCGCTAGAGTAGATGAAGTACGTTTAGTTGCTCCAGAAGGCAGGAGAGCTCACATTTTGGTCGCTGAAGACCAACTGAGTCTTGCCATTGGCAAAGAAGGTCAGAACGTGCGTCTCGCAGCCCGCCTCACCGGTTGGAAAATCGATATCAAAGATATTGCTAAGTACGATCGCGCGGCCGAAGACAGCAAATTGGCTGCAGAAGCAACTAGGCTCGAAGAACTAGAAGGCGACTACGAGGAAGCAGGCGACTACGACGAGGAAACCGCAGAATTTGAGGAAGAGGAGGCAGCAGCTACGGAGGAAACCGAAGCCGCTGTCTAAAAACTGTGACATTTACCGAAGAAGAATTCAGAATTCAGAATCCAGAATGGGTTCCGTGCGACAGGATGGAGAATCGAGCTTTAAAGCCCCCGATTTTAATCGTGGAACACAAAAAATTTTTTCCGTAACCCTTACCCCTGACTTGGGGCATGGCGTATTTTGAATTCTGAATTCTGTCTTCTGACTCCTTGTCCTAAGATTTTCTATCTTCGCCAGACAAGGAGGAGTTGTCCCCTACTCCCCCTCTCACAAGAAATGAAACCGAACTACCGGTGCTGTGCAAGTTGTCGAAAAATAGCTCCTAAGGAAGCTTTTTGGCGAGTAGTCAGGCTCTATCCTTCTCATCAGGTACAATTAGATCGTGGCATGGGTCGTTCTGCTTACCTTTGTCGGGAAGCCGAATGCCTCAAAGCAGCTCAGAAAAAAAATCGACTTGGGCGATCGCTCAAAGCGCCTGTGTCTGACGAACTCTACCAAACACTTTGGCAGCGTTTAGCCACATCTGACTGTACATCTTACTCGGGCCTAGCCGGACGAAAAACCGACAATAGTTCGGCATCGACTGTATAAACCCTCTTGGCAGCCCTACCAGTAATTACCGGTAGCGCCAGCTATAAAACCCCAATCCGATCTGCCCACCAGTCTGGAAAGATTTGTGTCAGATTAGATAAGGGTAGGGTACTAGCAGAGGTATCCTCAAGGTGGAAAGGCAAACTTTGAAGCTTGAGAGAGTGGGTTTTGCCAAAACTCAGACTTCGGAGTTCCAAGTTCCCAAACAGACTTGAGAATTCTTCAACCGCAGACTTCAGCGAGTTGCATCTTTTAGATAAAATTGCTGAGCGAGTACCAAAACCCCGATTCCTGACACTGAATCAATCACACCGAATGATGTCGTCATTAGCACAAAAAATCACAATGTAAAAACTGGTTGGCACAAAAGAGGGCAGAGTGGATGAACAACGGCAAAGTAAGAATTTACGAATTATCACGGGAACTAAATTTGGATAATAAAGACATCTTGGCAGTTTGCGAGCGGCTCAATATTTCAGTCAAGAGCCACAGCAGCACAATTACAGAATCCGAAGCAGAGCGCATTCGCAAAACGGCGGAAAAATACGTAGCCAGTAGCCACTCTTCCCCCGGCAAGCCAGCTCCACCCGAAAGAGCAGCCGCGCCATCGAGAGAATCTGGCCCTCACCCTAACGACCAACAAAAAAAGCAGCAAATTTTAGAAATACGCAGTCCAAAAGTACGGCCGGCTGGTGCCTCCTCCCAGCCTGCAGGCAACGAGGAGAACAAAAACCAGCCGGCGGCAACCGTGGCAACTCCTCCCAAGTCGCCTGCTGCTCAACAACTCCAGCCTCCAGCTAAACCAAATATCAATCGACCTGTACTGTCGAAGCCAAATGTCGCTGTGTCGGCGGCTCCGTCAGAAAGAGTGTCGGAAAATGTAGGTGCGATCGCCCCGGAAACCACCGCCCAGGCTCAGGCACCGGCGGCACCTCAACCGCCGTCGTCCAAGGCTCCAGAACGCACCCAGCAACCGCCGATGGCCCCTCCTGCGCCCTCGGCAAAACTCACGTCGCCGCCCGTCAGAGGGGCGTCCGAGTCGGCTAGCCGTACCCCACAAAATCTGGGGAACAAGCCGGTACTCAAACTGGCAAAAACCGAGCAAGAGCAATCAGGACAGTCAGAAACTCTGGAAGCGCCGGCTAAACCGAGCCGCCCCAGCAGACCTGCACCGGGAGGTACCGAATCTCGCGACGCGCGCATACCGCGCCGGGAAGGCCCTGGTGGCCCAGTCAAAACTCCACTGGCCGATCGACCCCAGCCCGGTGGGCCGCGCCGGAGCCTGGCCCCCGCAACGTCAGCTACCGGGCTGCGTAGCCGGGGCGGTGGCACCGGAGCGCTAGGGGATGACACTGATGACAATGAAGAAGATAATACGCCGTTGCTGGAGATTCCTCTCCTCGAAAGGCCCTCCCTCCCTCGTCCTGCCAAAAAGACATCGGTCATTTGGGAAGAAGATGATGACGAAAACTCAGATGCTGCCAAAGCTGCCAAAGCTGTTAAGGCAAAACGTTCTCGCCTCAAACCCATAGACGAGGATGACGATGACTTAGAAAACGGCTTGGATCTCCCAGCACCAGTCACGGTCAGCCTGTCCCTAGCCCGCCCAGCGAAAGCGAAGGGACAAGCAGCACCCAAGTCAACACCAACTCCGGGCGCACCCGGAAGCAGCGGAAAAAATAAGAGACCAGGCCCTTCTCACGATAAAAGTTCTTCAGGTTCGAGCGGGGGACGCGGCAACCGGGGCAAAACAGCCGAAGCTAAGGTAGAACGTCCAGAAAAGCTGCTGCTGAGCAGGCCGATGACCGTTCAAGAACTAGCAGTTACTCTGGCTGTTCCCGAAACCGAAATTATTAAGCGGCTTTTCTCTAAAGGAATTGCGGTAAATATTACCGAAACCCTGGACATTCCAGCGGTGAGGATGGTAGCCGAAGAAATGGGCGTAGAGGTGGAAACCCCAGAAAAAGTAGCCCCAGCTATCAAAGTGATCGAGATGCTGGACGAAGCGGATTTGGAATACCTCGAACGCCGTCCCCCAGTAGTAACGATTATGGGTCACGTGGATCACGGTAAAACTACCTTGCTCGACTCGATCCGCAAAACCAAGGTGGCTCAGGGAGAAGCTGGGGGCATTACCCAGCACATCGGTGCTTACCACGTGGATGTGGTACACGAAGGCAAGAGCCAGCAGGTGGTATTTTTGGATACGCCCGGTCACGAAGCCTTTACAGCGATGCGGGCTCGGGGAACACGGGTTACGGACATCGCCATCTTGGTGGTGGCGGCGGACGACGGCGTGCGACCCCAGACAATTGAAGCGATCAGCCACGCGAAAGCTGCGAAAGTGCCAATTGTCGTGGCTATCAATAAAGTTGACAAGGAGGGTGCTCAGCCGGAACGGGTGAAGCAAGAGCTTACTGAGTACGGCTTGGTGGCAGATGACTGGGGGGGCGATATCACGATGGTTCCAGTCAGCGCGATCCGAGGCGAAAACCTGGATACGCTGTTGGAAATGATTCTGACAGTCGCGGAAATGGAAGACCTCAACGCCAACCCGCACCGACCGGCTAAGGGTACTGTGATTGAAGCTCACCTCGACAAGGCAAGGGGGCCTGTGGCAACTCTGCTGGTTCAGAACGGCACTCTGCGAGTGGGCGATATTGTGGTCGCAGGCTCGGCTTTGGGCAAGGTGCGGGCAATGATCGATGACCGGGGCGATCGCGTAGAACACGCAACTCCATCCTTCGCGGTGGAAGTGCTAGGGCTGCGGGAAGTTCCTCGCGCCGGAGACGAGTTTGATGTCTTCGCAAACGAAAAAGAAGCTGCGGCGATCGCAAGCGGAAGAGCTACCTCCAGACGAGATTCACGCCTGCTGCAAGGCGGCCGGATCAGCCTCAGCGGCTTCTCTCAACAAGCTAAGGAAGGCGTTCTCAAGGAACTCAACTTGATCTTGAAGGCAGATGTCCAAGGCTCCCTCGAAGCAATTGTCGGCGCTCTGACTCAACTTCCTCAAAAAGAAGTTCAACTCCGACTGCTGCTATCTGCTCCTGGGGAAATTACAGAAACGGATATTGACCTCGCAGCAGCCAGTAATGCTGTAATTATCGGGTTCAATACTACTCTGGCCACCGACGCTCGCCTCGCGGCTGACCAAGCTGGCGTAGACGTGCGGGAATACAGCATCATCTACAACCTCTTGGATGACATTCAAGGGGCGATGGAAGGCCTGCTGGAACCCGAATTGGTGGAAGAACCTTTGGGAAGCGTCGAAGTGCGCGCTGTCTTTGCGATCGGTCGCGGGGCTGTGGCTGGATGTATGGTACTCTCTGGCAAAGTCATCCGTAACTGTAAGGTGCGGGTGCGCCGGGGCAACAATGTCGTTTACGAAGGTGTCCTCGACTCCCTAAAACGGATGAAGGAAGATGCCAAGGAAGTCAATGCTGGCTTTGAATGCGGCATTTCCTTGAGCGGGTTTAGCGACTGGGCGGATGGCGATATTATTGAAGCCTACCGGATGGTTACTAAACGCCGGACTCTCTCTCAATAGTTTTGAGTGGTGAGTGTTGAGAGGGAAGAGAATTTTTGAGCGATCGCAACTAAATTGCCGATCGCTCGCAACTCTTCTCTTCACTCAATACTCCTAAAGTCATCACTCGCAACTTTTGTTTTTAACTTATAGCAGAAGCAAGAATCCAGAAGGCAGAAGGTTTTAGTTATCGAGGAGAGAAGGAAGAAGTAAGAAAAGCAAATATATCCACAATTAACAACGTCCTCATCGTCTTGGCTGTTGCTAAAAATTCAAAATTTCAAACTCCAATAAGACTTACGCACCGCAATCGAGTTTCCTCCCAAAATGCTTGGTGTTACTTCTAGAGATGTACTCTTTGCACCAGGTTTATTGCTTAAGAATGCGTCCCCGACTATCAAAACTCAAAATTCAAAACTCATAACTCATAATTATTTTTTAAAGTGCGTTCTTTTTGGTCAGATCCTTTCTTGTGGATTCATCTTTCTGGGGCGGCTGCACTGCCGATATTCCTAGGAGTGTGCTTGCTGGGACTCGCAGTGGGTTCTCCCCTGCTCCCTGTCTGGTTAGAAATATTTTTAGTGGCTGTAGCCGGTATTGTTCCTGTGCTGTGGATGCAGTGGTTCCGCCCTTTTTACATTTTTAGTATTTTAGTTGTGGCGGTGAAACCGCAGAATTTAACTTCGGTGCAGCAGCGGCTTCTGACTCGATTTAAAACTAAGTTAAATCAAGGAATCGCTCTTTTTGTAGCTGTTTTGCTGGCAGTAATTTTGTGGCAACTCTACCGATTGGCTCCCCTCGCGGCAACGGTTGCTCCCTTTCCTCCTTCCTGGCGGTGGGCTGGATTGTTGTTGGCAGTTGCTGCTTTTTTAGCTAGCAATTTGTTTTTGCAGGTGTCTGCTAGTGTCATGGCGGTTTTGCTGACGCCGGAATCAGAATTTGCAGCGACACAGCCTCATGTTTTAGAAAAAATTCGGCAGGATTTTACGATCGCGCCTTGGCAAGTCGATCGACTTTTGCCGGCTTTGGCAGCCGAGACAACTGCCGCTGTGGCTGCAGCGGCAGAGTCAATTGGTTCAGCATCCACAAGAGGGAATTCGTCAGTCGGCAGTATTGTCAACCCAAAACCTGCTGACTCCAACGGCGTTACATCTCTACCCGAAGAGTCGATCGAAAAAAAGTGAAATAAAAAATTAATAAGGGGACAATTGTAGTTTAAGCTACTTTAATTTGTACAGATGTATGCTGTGAAGAAAATAGGTAACACCCCTCTTGTGATAGAGATTATTAATAGTCTTAATATTTAATTTTTAATCGCAGGTTGTGGATATTTTAGGTTGGCTCTTTGGAGAGAAGAATCTATAATAGAGAGTGTCAAGGTCAGCTTTCAATCCTTACAGGGGATTAAAACAGAGGTATAACAATATGGCGAATTATCTACCGATCGCACAAGAACCTCAAGCCGCCGAGCCGATCGAGCTGTGCGAAGATTCTGAAATCTGGGGCAGTCTCAAATCCGCGATCGGCGCAAGTTCAGGATTTCAACGCTGGCAGCTAGAACTCAATTTTGAGCGTCAGCACCAAAATGCCACCCTCGATCAGCAGGTTCGTTCCTATCTGCGAGAAACTTTAGAAACTTTGGCTTATTGAGCGCCGTAAAACCAAATATTGTCACGATTTGTGAACTTTATAGCCCAATTCTGCTGGCATCCCCTCCAATATGCTAACTGAGTACCGATAGTGAGTGTCGAGAGTGAGTGTCGATCGCAACTTCGGAGATCAAATTGCAGGGGACAGTATTTCTCCTTACTTAGTCGGGATTAATTCCCGCATTCTACTTGCAACACACTCTCAGATACATCAAGAGAAAATTAGCCTGAAACCCCCAATACAAAGCGACTGCGGCCGCTATCTATTGACCTGGCTGTTGCCGAAACTCTTTATAATAAGACTGAAGCAAAATAAAATTAATAGTGCGGTTGTGGCGGTACCTCAAACCGTCCCGATCAACCTACTTACACATCTTTTGCATCGTAAGTCCTATTAAATACTTTACAACCAGAGTTGAGGAAAATGCGCTTAGTCATAGTTCAGTATGCCGGCGATTACGCAGAAGCCTTTGATCGTTTAGCCAAAGGTGGAAGCGAAACATACTACGCTCAAAAATATTCTGTTGATGCCGTCACCGAGATGGCAAAACGAGCTGAGTCAGTAACGGTTATTTGCTGCATGACACCCGAATTTAACGATCGGGTTCTAGAAAACGGCGTGCGGGCGATCGGTTGCGGATTTAATTACAAAATTGATACCCAAAAATTGATCGAGTTAATTGCCCAGCAAAAGCCGACTCATTTAGTCATGCGGACGACTTTTCCAGACATTTTTAAGTGGGCAATAAAAAACAAAATTAAAACCATCGCTGTATTTGCAGAATCTATTGCGACAACAACTTGGCGCAATAAATACCGCAACTATTTCCTGTCCCAATTGTTGAATAACAAGCAAATAGAATGGGTTGGAACTTACGGCATTACGTCATCTTTATTGTTCCAACAAATAGGAGTAAAAGCTGATAAAATAATTCCCTGGGACTTTCTCTTAGAGACCAATCCCGGCTCTTTGTCGCCGAAAACAATCCCTGCGGACATCAAAAAAATTCAACTTTTTTACGCTGGTTCGTTAATACAAAGTAAGGGCGTGGGTGATATATTGAGAGCCGTAGCAAAGTTAAGAGAACGGAATAATATATCAGTTCACTTAAAAATGGCAGGTAAAGGTGAAGAGGAGTTTTTTGCCCAGCGAGTCGAAGAGTTACAAATTAAAGATTGTGTAGATTTTCTGGGAATCGTGCCAACTCAGAGTTTAGAACCTTTAATGAGAGAATCCGATCTCGTGTTAGTTACTAGCAGGCACGAGTATCCCGAAGGTTTTCCCCTGACTATTCAGCACGCTTTACGGACTAGAACACCGATAGTAGCTTCAGATCACCCGATGTTTAAAACCCACTTAAAACACGGTATTAATTCGATGATTTTTGAAGCGGGGAACTCTCTGGCTTTAGCAGAATGTATCGAAAAAGTTATTTCGGATTCAGCGCTTTACCACAATCTTTCTGTCGCTTCTCACTCAACCTGGCAGGAGTTGCGTCTGCCTGTCAAATGGGCGGACTTGATCGATCGCTGGCTGGATGATTCTCCTGAAAGCAAACAGTGGTTATTTGAACAACGACTAGCTTCTGCAGCCTATAGCGCGTCGCGTGAGAACCCCGGTATTTCAAGCTCTTGATGAAACGCAGTTGTAGTCTTTAGGCTACCAGTGTTGCGGAGTATTTATTTCTCTGTTCTTCAATATATTTTCGGACGGTTTCAGTTGAGACATTGCCAACACTACCGACAAAATAACTAGGAGTCCACAAGGTAGGCAATTTTCACTATTCAGGAAACTCTTTTCTTAAGTAACTGGAAGCCCTGCCTTTGACTCTTTGCAGGACAAAGCTAGCGACATCAGTCGGGTTAACGTTAACCAATAAATGTACATCCCACATTTTGCAGGTATTTAAATAGAATTGATGGTTATAAATTTAAAAAATTCCAGCCTGAAGTGATTGATCCGTAATCACTTCAGGCTTTTTTGAGTTACAATGAACGAATTAGGGCTTGCTGAATAATCGATCGCAAACTAAGAACAGGAGCTCACGATATATTCAAGCAGAGTTAAAGATGAGTTTTTCCTTCGTCAATGTGAGCAAGTTATAAACGCAGATTATATTAGAGCCAAAAATGGGCATTGTTTTCCACGAACGGCATAAAAACACAAAAAAAACCCATCTTAACCAGGTAGAAAGGTTCATGACTAAAAAAGTGATAGCAATAGCTGTCTGTGAAGTATTATCAAGTTTTGCCATGATGAGATCGAGACTAAATCTGCGTTTACGCAAGCCCCAAATTTTCCCTCAATTGCCTGACGAATCCTCTCATCTTCTAAGGCTTGCTTCTTTTTTTCTTTACTCACAGTTGCTGGGGGTCTTCCCAAGGGTGGCCCACTGATTCTAATTCCTTTTTCTTTGCACCATGCTCGGTTTTCCCGATTTCGGTAAATGCGATCCTCTTCGAGGGCTTCGCTAACGGCATGGACTGATTCACCGATAGTATCCTGTGTAATTTTTAAAGGCTTCAAATGAGTGCTTTTAAGTCTCCTGATTCGTTAAAATTATCCCAGCTCATCCGGTATAAAAATACATATCCTTCACTGCAACTCGCTGATAGTTTTGCTCCAAACTCTACAGGTTTCCCTGCTTTTCCTCTGACAATGGGACGGATGTGCGGTTGGCTTAAACTTACCCCAACTGTCCGATATACTCTGTTTTTTATTTTCAAATAACCAGAGTTGTTGCCGATAGACTTCTGTGACAACTAGCAAGGTTTTATATTGCTTTTTGGTCATACTTTGTAGGGTGGCACCTGATTCAATTAGCTGTTCAATATGAGCGAGGTTTCTTTTAATATATTGCCGTTATTTTTTCAAGGCTGGGATTTTTTTGTTTCGTAATGGTCGTGGTTGTTTGGCTACTGCTAAGTAGTCTTTTCTGGCTATTTTTCGGTAGGTTCTGGGTTTTTTATTAATTTTTACTTTGAGGGACTTATAAAGAATGTCGATGATTTTTTCTGTGTGAATTCTTGCCTTGTTTAATAGTCCTAAGTCGGTGGGGTAGCTAATGTCTGCTGGGGCACAGGTGGCATCTATGATTAATTTTCCTTGATTGGTTGATTCATTTTTTGCGTCTGATTCAAATTTCGACCAAGGAATTAGTTGGGCCATTTTTACCCAACGGTTATCTTCTGATAATCTTCCTTCAAAGGGGAGTTCTTGCGTCGGATGGGGGGCTTGGGGCAAGCTCAGCTTTTTTATACACGATCGCAGGTGGTGATGCACGGCTTTTGACCTATTCTACCTGTTGATCGCTGCGACTTTACTCTCGATCGCGCGATCAAATAACCCAGGCCACGTAACACGCGGGCGATATATTCAGCAACCCCTAAGTATTTCTGTCTAGTTAAACAGCGGGATGCTCCCACTTGGTTTGGTACTTTAGTAGGGTTGAGCTTTTTAGGCATTGGCGCAGCAAAATGCAAAATTAAGGATCGCAAATTAAATAATTTACACTATTGAAAGTGGGATGGGCGTCCCGCCCGTCCTTTATGCACGGGCGGGACGCCCATGCCACAAGAACAATAAAGATTGTAAGTTATTTAATTCTCATTCCTAAGCGCAAGATTTCCTAAGTTAGGTAGGGTGTGCATTAAGTACCTTACGAATAGCTGTTATGCACACCTTACGAATAGCCGCAGTGCCTCACAATTTGCTAACAGTAGAGTAAATTATGGATAGATAAAATGTGCCCAAACATTCCCATCTGGCCCAGCAACTTGATTGACATAACTGTAGGGATACATCAACTTTCTCCCCTCAGTATCGCTGTAACCAGTGAGTGCATCTCCCCAAGGATCTTGCACGATATAACCCTGAGAATTGTAGCCAATGACAGTAAGAATGTGACCGGCAGCAGTAAAATCTCCTGCTAAAACTACTGGCCGCCGATTTAGCAATTCCGATCGCACCTCGGCCCATTTGCGAGTCGTACTAAAACTCGTCTTAAACCCGTAGGCCTGAATCAGCGCCGAAAGCACGCTGTGATCCGTTTGAGATCCCTGGCCGGCATAGTCGAAACACCACTGCAACAACTCATCCTCCAACTGTCCGCCCCACTTAGAACGAAGGCCGTAATAATAAAGCACCATGGCGATCGAAGTTACGTTGCAAGTAGACCAGTCAAAACGCGGATTGTCTCGCTGCGAAAAATACGGCACGTTCAATTCCACATTGTTCGGAACCGGATCGAAAATTTTATCTCCCCGCTTGAACTGAACAAAACTAGGAAAAACATAACCTGTATTGCCCAAATTCGGCAGTTCTTCAGTCAGAGAAACTTTCAGGTGAGATCCTTCCGCACCGTAGCTGTTCACGCCGTAAACTCGACCTAAAGGCAGCGTAGTTTTCTCGGTACTGCTCAGGCTAGAAGAATCTACCGGCCGTTTTTTAAAGACAGTTGCTTGCAGGATTGTCATCGTCAAAGCATCCGCGTCAAAGGGAACTTCTTTGCCGTCTTTTTTAATTTTAACGTCCTGCCAATAAATAAATCCGATATTGCCGAAACCGGGAATAGATTGGGCGAGAGTTACTCGGAAATGCCCCAAAATGCAGGCATAACCAGTAATGGCATAGGTGCTGCCTAAAAGTAGGTCAGCAATTTGATCGGCAGGCAGTTTCGATGAATCTTCGGGTTTAGCTTTAATCTGAGTTGTTTGAGTTACCAAAAGTTGAGCGCCCCCGTTGCTATTGGGTACGTCAGCCAGGTCAAATCTTAGGATTTGAGTACCTTTTGCCAACTGAACGTCGGGTTCATAAAAATAGCCAAAAGTGCCGATCGGCCAAATTGCTGAATCCAGAACCACCTTGAGATGCCCGTCAATAAATCCGTATTTGCTAACGGCCAACGTCTGGCCTGCTTTGACAACAACTTTTTGCTGATTGTTGAGCCTGGAAGAATCAAGAGGAACTACCTTAAACAAAGTGTCAGAAACTATCTTTAAGGTCAAACCTCGTCCGACAGTTAGCGGATCGGAAGTTACGGCAATGTAAATTATTTGGCTGCCAGTAACGTTGCCTTTGCTGTCAGTTGCCCGCAACCTGAGCCACCGAGCTCCAGCTACGCTAAATCCTTTAGACAAATTAACTTGCCAAGTGCTAGTCTCTTGGTTTAGAGTGACGGTTAGGGGAAATTTATCCTCAGCTATCACGTCAATTTTTGCTGCTTGTTGCCGGTCAAAAGTACCCCGAAGGACGATCGGCTGATTTACTAAAACTTCTGACGGCCCTTGATAAGTTAAATTCACAGCGGGATTAAAAGATTTGCCACCGCGGCTGAATTGCACAAAATCGGGATAAATGAAGCCTGTATTGCCAAATTGTGGCAAATTCTCGGTCAGCGAGACTTTAATGTGGCTTTGTTCGATCAAGAATCCGGCAATTCCGTAAATCATTCCCGCCGGCAAGGTAATTTTTTCTTGGGGTGGCAGGCTAGCGGCATTTATCGGCCGCTTTTTAAACACAGTTGTTTTGATGATTGTCATCGTAACTGCATTTCTATCATACTCAATTCCCCTCCCGTCTCGCAAAATTTGGACGTGCAGCCAGTACAGAAATCCCGAAGTTCCTAAGTTAGGAACTGCCCGAGCAAAAGCGACTCTGAAATGGTTTTCCACGCAAGCGTAGCCGAGAAGATTGAAAGTTTCTCCTGGGTTAAATAGTAATTTCTGAGTTGGGCCTAAAGTTCCAGAATCTGCGGGGGTGAACTTTAACCAGGTCTTTTTGATCACCCACAGTAACTGCATTCCAGGAGGCGGGGTCGGCAACTCGGCGCGATCGAATATGAGAATTTTTGCGCCTTTGGTTATGAGTACGTGTTTTTCGTAGAAAAAGCCGGTTTTTCCCACCGGATAAATTGGATTATTTAGTTGAACATTTAGATGTCCGTCTTCTAACTCGTAGTCGCTAACTGGATATATTTTCCCTGCTGGTATGTCCGCTTTTTGCAGATCGTTGAGATTGCTGGCGGGCAGTGTTCCGGCTTTGAATTTGGTATCTGTGAGAGTAATTAACGTGAAAATTTGAGCGGGTGCCCCAGAAGCAGGATTAACTTTGATGTTAATTGTTTGTTGGCCGATAACTTTGCCAGTCTTATCAGTTGCCCTCACCTGCACTGTGCGAGTTCCTGCGCTATCGAATCCTTTTTCTAAACTGATGTTCCAAATGCCTCTAGAGAGATTTCTCCCGACATTCAGGGCATTTGAGCCTTCTAATGCTGAAATCGCTGCCACTAGATTTGTGTCAAAAGTGCCAAGTAACACAGCGGCTCTATTGACCTCAATTTCTCGCGGGCCTAAGTAACTCAAAATAATGTTGTTGGTTGTCATTATATATCCCTCTACCTACTTAGTTATTCAGCTAAAGCAAGGATAACTTCTGATTTTATTAAACACCATGACCTGAACCAGGACAAAATCGCCCCTAGATTCAGCCTACGGGCGGTTAATGCCTTTTCCAGCATAAGTTTTTAACTATTGGCGGGAGTTGCGCCACAAATCTAACTTTAGACGTACCATAAGCACCTTAACCGAATATATGCCTGGTTGAGCTGATTTGTGGTGCAAGTTTTGAGGGAAGGAATTTAATTCGAGTCGGTTGTTTCCCCCTGTACCCTTGACCCCTCACTTGCTGAGTCAATCGATTGCGCGATTTTAGATTTTAGATTTTAGATTTTAGAATTGAAGCATTGACTTGCGCGAGATGAATGCGGGGGCTTGTATCCTGGATGCTTTCGGTCAGGACTTAGGAACGCGAATTAAATAACTTACAATTTTAATTGTTATTGTGGGACGGGCGGGACGCCCATCCTTTTTGGACGGGCGGGACGCCCATCCCACTTTCAAGAGTGGAAGTTATTTAATTCTCATTCCTTACTAAAAAAAACCGGTTCCTAGGAGAATATTGCCTATAGCAACGAGGCATCTAGGAAGGAACCGGGTTTTTAGCGCTTTGGTGCGTGCAGGAGTGTTAGCGCGATCGACTAAACTTCGGCTAAACTTCGACTAAACTATGGTGACGAGAATATCTTGAGCGTGAGTGTCAACTTTCATGGTTTCCCCTTCATAAACCTGAATAATTTTGCCAGTACCGTCGATGACGAAGGTGACGCGCTTGGCATAATCGCCTTTCTCCACATCGTAAGCTTTGGTAATCGTGCCATCAACATCTGCTAATAGCTGGAAAGGTAAACCGTATTTTTCTGTGAACTTTTGGTGCGATTCTTCGTTGTCGCGGCTGACACCGAGAACTACTATATCTTTGCCCTTGTATTCTTCATGGGCTGCTTTGAAGCTTTGGGCTTGTCTGGTGCAGCCGGGGGTGTCATCTTTGGGGTAGAAATACAGAATTACGGTTTTACCTGCGAATTGGGACAGGGAGACGGTGTTGCCGTTGGTGTCTTTGGCGGTAAACTGAGGGGCGGCGCACCCAACTGGTAATGTCATAGTTTTGTTTCCCTTGGGATTTATAAATGTATTTTAATTGATTTTGTGCTTCGGCGATTGAAAAAGTTATCGGCGATGGAAATCGCTTTTTTTGAACTGGAACTCGAATATGCTACGCTCGTTATTCGAGTTCCAGTTCAAGCAATCACCTTGACTCAAGTCCATTGGCGACGGCGGAAATTCGCAATATCCATCAAAAATACCATAGCTTAAAATGCCTTTTACAGCCAAACTCGTCTAGCCTGTCATAAAATAGAAGACACATCCTATATTAATTCCCTACCATGTCGATCGCCGTCATTAAAGAACATATCGAAATCACCCCAGGAATCTGTGGGAGAAAACCCCGTATCGCCGGACATCGCATCCGAGTTCAGGATATAGTTGTTTGGCACGAACAAATGGGAATGTCACCAGACGAAATTTTGTATCACTATCCGAGTATTACTTTATCTGATATCTATGCAGCTTTAGCCTATTATCACGATCGTCGAGATGAAATTCGCTCTGCAATCGAAGCAGATGCAGAATTTGCCAGCCAATTGAAAGCTCAAAACCCATCGCTCTTGCAACAAAAATTAAAAAATCGTCTGTAATTAATTCACTGGGATTTTATACAACAGGTGGCAAACAGGGAGCGACAACAGGTAATCCCTCAGTTTCTCGCTGTGCAACTTCAAAGTTTAATTCTAATAGAAACTTTAAGGGGTCTTGGTTTGTTTTGATATCGTAGGCTTTGCAAACGAGTTGGTCTAATTGGGCGTGGAGTTTGGCGAGTTGGCTGGCAGGTTCATTAAAAAACTCGTTGTATAATTGGGTAATACCACACTGTTTGCGCTCCATATACTCTGTACGATAGTTATGGAGAACCTGCATAGCTGCTCGAATTTCAGTTTTGGTTTTTTCTGGGCAATTTTGGGGAAAGGGAAAGGTTTCAAAACAGGTGTTGTGAGTGTAAGAAATATCGGCTTTAAGTGTTGATTTTTGTGCGTGCATCCAAATCTGATGAGTGCTAGATGTGAGTATTCCCAAAATATAAAAGTCGTCGCAGGTAACAACTCGCGTTCTAGCATTAGGTAGCCATTCAATAGGACAAGGAAGAAAAATTGCCCATTTCGATGTCTGAGTAACTGCAAAGTATTGAGAAACCGATTTTAGGGCTTGACGCATTGCGGGTCTTCGTTCTCCAAATTGCCACCAGTATTTTTGATAAACCTTTCTACGATTCAAATCTCTTTCTGGTTTCACTCTCATTTTAACCCATTGAAAAGGCTGGACATATTCACTTGCCTCTTCAATACTCATGTCATTAAAGTCGATAATCAAATTTTTTAGACCTCTGTAGGGGTTGGCTACGAGGTCATTACCTTCTAGAAAAGGACGAATTACTTCCAGATTTTTGGGATTTACTTTATTCCATACTTCAGCTTGCTCCAAGGACACAATAAAGCCCGTACCTACAGGAGTTATACCTGCAAAACATCGATTCAAATTTGTCTTCAGTCGCACTGCTTGGGTAACATCAACTTCAGCTTTTAGAGAAGAGTTAATGTTTGAGACAATTGTGTGATCGATACGGTAGGTTAATTCTTGAGCATCAGAGGTTTTGAGCCAGTTGATAATGCTAATATGTACTTTAGCTTCACCAGACCAAGGTTGTGTGGAGATGGCATCGTAAATGCAGCCGCCATTTTGGGCAATGTAATCTAGGGCAGCTTTACGACTTTTACCCTGAGAAATGGAATTGGTGGCGACTAAACCAGCGCGGCAATTTTCTCCTAAATGTTGATGGGCAAGACGGAACCAATAGGTGCAAAAATCCACAGAATCTTTTACTTCAGGAAATTTAGCAAAGATGCGATCGATATATTCATCACCCAAAACCAAGCGCATCTGCTTACCACCCAAAAAGGGAGGATTGCCAATAATTACATTAACTTGTTCCCACTCGCAAAACAGAGCATCATCACAGCGGATATTGCGATCGAGATTATCGAGCGGCAATGCTTGCTCTAGTTCCAATGCCAGGTTCAACTGTACCGTATTGAGCAACTGGTTTTCTTCATCTAAGGCTAACTTTTTGGCAAGCATCAGCGTCACTTTTGCCAATTCCACGGCAAAGGGTTTGATGTCAATGCCGTAAAACTGGCTTGTCTTCACCAGCGACATCGTACCTATCGCATTAGCAGCACGAGAGAAATTTTCATGAATTTTAGTTAGCAGTTGTGCCTCTAGTCGCTTCAGTTCCCGATAAGCAACATAGAGAAAATTACCGCTGCCGCAAGCTGGATCGAGAACTTTGAAATCAAGTAATTCTTGCCGCAGTGCCAACAAATCTTTGAGCGTCTTCGCAGCTTCAATCCGTTCTCGCCACGGGCGGATAATCGTAGGCAAAACCACTTTTTGAATGTCTGCCTCGCTGGTATAATGAGCACCCAAGGCATGACGTTCCTCTTTGCCCATACTGGACTCAAACAACGCACCAAAAATCGCAGGTTCTACCTTTGACCACCGTTCCTTTGCTGCCTCCAATAGCAGATCGATTTCGCTGCGAGTCAGGGCGATGGGTTCAACAACTGAGAAGATACCGCCATTAAAATAGGATACATCTCGATAGCGGCTGTCTTTAGGTGCGGGGCGATCGCTCCCCATTTGCCGAAACAATCCCCCAATTAAATCGTAGGAACTAACTCGATTCATCTGGCAATCACCTAAAAACTCGGTGAATAAACCGCGCGGCAACAAATAGATATCTTCAGCAAACAATGCTACTACACACTGAAGGATAAACCTTTGAGCCGTTTCTACTTTTTCGCCGCGCTCTACCAAGCGATTAAAAAGTAGAGCAACTTTGTCAGCGGCAGTTCGCGTTACATCAATTTTATTGTTATTGAATAAAGGCTGGCGATTTTCGGGGAAAAGAAAGTTTAAGGCTGTGAAGCGATCGGGTATCTCTTCGACATTTATGCGGTCTACAGGTTCCCGCAGTTGTAAATCGAAGTCATAAATCCAAAACTCATCAAAGTTGCAAAGAACCACATATTTAGGACGCTGCGGCACTAGCTCAAGCCAGTATTCAAAGGCTTGCTGATAGTGTTTTTCCAGTTTTTCGCCCCGTTTTTTCATCTCCAGCAACAACCTGGGCCGCCACAGCAAATCGGCAAATTTCGTAGTTTTGCCTTTCGCCTTTACTCGAAATTCTAGTTCGGCTCCCGCTTCCTTGTAGCCTAGATGACCGAAGGCTTGAAACAGGCGATCGCAGAATACCTGTGCCTCGCCTTTTTCGTCTCCATTCAAAGTACGGACGTATTCAACAAACCTGTTGATATTATTTAGTGTATCGGTCATAATAAGTGTAAAATTAGGATCGATAGGGTGAATCAGCCCGCTCGGATATCTGTAACAATTAAAAATATAGTACCTGTTCAGAGGTTTTTTGAATGACTTTTATTCCATCTGAAGCGTTTAAATCTATTAGTTATCCCGATCGCACTGTCAAAAGAGCCGATCGCGCGGTCCGGTGCAGCCCTTTTCAATTACACTTCTTCCAGACCATCCGCGATAACAGTGTTTTCCTAACTGCGATCGCCTCAAATTCCGGTGTCGAAAGCGGCTACACCCGATCGCCCGTATCCGAACTCGTAGCCGAAAACTCGCTACTGTGGCTTATCCAAGTCGGCGTACTGCGGCGGGAAGTAGACGGACAAGGGATTACCGACAGTTTTCGCCTCACGCCCCTGGGCCGCCAACTCGTGGAAAAATGGGAACAGGAAGGACAGGGAGTGCCGGATGCTTCGTTGTGCGATCGTATGGGAAATGCCGTTAGCCGCGGATTGGGAGTATTTCTTTAAGCGTTTATTGCTTGTCCCAGTCCGACAGTCCGACAGTCCGACAGTCCGACAGTCCGACAGTCCGACATTCCGACAGTCCGACAGTCCGACAGTCCGACAGTCCGACAGTCCGACATTCCGACAGTCCGACAGTCCGACATTCCGACAGTCCGACAGTCCGACATTCCGACAGGGAATGAATTCCCTGTCTCATAGCGAAAGTCGGTTAAAACCGACTGCAAGTCTAAATTCAATTCGATGTTGAGTTTCGCATAAAAGCGACTGCAAGTCTCAATTTAACTTGATGTTGAGTTTCGCATTGCACGTTAATCAACCTCCTCAGTCCTCTTGCAGAGGACTTGCGCTATGAGACAGGGATTTCAATCCCTGTCGGACTGCAAGTGTCAATTCAATTCGATGTTGAGTTTCGCATAAAAGCGACTGCAAGTCTCAATTTAACTCGATGTTGAGTTTCGCATTTCACGTTAATCAACCTCCTCAGTCCTCTTGCAGAGGACTTGCGCTATGAGACAGGGATTTCAATCCCTGTCGGACTCGCCGTCAAACGAGTTAGACCCCTTAAAGCCGTCAAGCGAAGGACAGGGTTTTAGACCCATTTTCTTGATAAATTAAATGCCCGATCGCTTAACTAATACAAATTAAACTTAAATCAACTTAAAATAATGGTTCAAACCGCTTCTAAACCTTTGAGTCTCGATGAATTTCTCCAACTGTCGGAAACCAAACCCGCCAGCGAATTCATCGATGGTCAGATTATCCAGAAACCTATGCCCCAAGGAAAACACAGCACAATTCAAAGCGATTTGGGTGCTGACATTAACCGGGTACTCAAACCCCAACGCATCGCCCGCGCCTATTCAGAATTGCGCTGTACCTTTGGTGGTCGATCGACAGTACCGAATCTTGCAGTCTTTACCTGGGAACGCATTCCCCGCGATGAAAACGGCGAAGTAGCCAACACTTTCGCCCTCGCCCCCGACTGGACAATCGAAATTCTTTCCCCCGACCAAAGTCAAACTAAAGTCGTCCGCAACATTCTCCACAGTCTCGGCCACGGAACCCAGATGGGCTGGTTGATTGACCCGGAAGAAGAACTGGTATTTGTCTATTTTGCCGATCGCACTTTAGCAGTTTTTGAAGAACGGGGCGATCGCATCCCCGTTCCAACCTTTGCCGAATCCTTCAATCTCACCGTCGGTGAAATGTTCAGTTGGCTGACTGAGTAGCGCAACCTTGATTTATGAAGGATTTTTTAACCGCAGAGGGCGCAGAGGGCGCAGAGGAGGAGAAGAGAGAGAGCTCTACGGATTTGGTTCGATCTAATGTGCGGTCGATCGCTTATACTAAAATATCTGGTTGTCAGCTCTTCAATGACGAGAGATGACTAAAGTTGTCACTACCAACTTAATTATGATTATTTAACCGGACTTGATATCATCTTTCAAATAACCGCTAACTACTAACAACTAACTACATAAAACGTTTCTCAAAAATGGAAGCTAAATCTTACAAAGACACGGTAAACCTGCCCAAAACCAAGTTTGATATGCGCGCCAACGCCACCAAGCGCGAACCAGAATTGCAACAATTTTGGGCCGATCAAGAAATCTACGATCGCCTTTCGGAAAATAACCCAGGCGATTTGTTCATCCTCCACGACGGGCCACCCTACGCCAACGGACAACTCCACATCGGCCACGCCCTCAACAAAATCCTCAAAGACTTTATCAACCGCTACCAAATGTTGCGCGGCAAAAAAGTCCGCTACGTGCCCGGTTGGGATTGTCATGGATTGCCGATCGAACTTAAAGTATTGCAAAACATGAAATCGGACGATCGGCTAAATCTTACGCCGATCGAACTCCGCCGCAAAGCCGCCACCTTCGCGCAGCAAACAATGGAACAGCAGCGCGAATCCTTCCAGCGCTACGGCGTTTGGGGCGACTGGGAACACCCGTATTTAACCCTAAAACCCGAATACGAAGCCGCTCAAATCGGCGTTTTCGGTCAAATGGTGCTCAAAGGCTACATCTACCGCGGCTTTAAACCGGTTCACTGGAGTCCGAGCTCGAAAACAGCCCTCGCCGAAGCGGAATTGGAATATCCAGAAGGTCACACGTCGCGCAGCATCTACGTCGGCTTCCATGTGAGAAAATTGTCAAAATCTTTGCAGTCGAAGCTCAAGCGCTATATGCCAAGCCTCTGGGCGGCGATTTGGACGACTACCCCCTGGACAATTCCGGCAAACTTGGCGATCGCAGTTAATCCAGAACTGACTTATGCGGTGGTGGAACCGCCGGCAAATTCCCACATCGCACAACAATTTATGTTAGTAGCTGTCGATGCGGTCGATCGGCTGTCGGCAACTTTTAACACTGAATTAAAAATACTTGCCACCTTCAAAGGCAAAGAATTAGAAGGTTGCATCTACAAACACCCGCTGTTCGATCGCGAAAGTCCGATTGTTGCCGGCGGTGACTACATTACCGCTGATTCTGGGACGGGATTAGTTCACACCGCACCGGGGCACGGACAAGAAGACTTTATCGTCGGAAAACGCTGCGGTTTACCAGTTTTAACGCCCGTAGATGAGAACGGAAATTTCACTGCCGAAGCCGGACAGTTTGCAGGTTTAAATGTCCTCGGAAATGGCAATGCCGCAGTGATTGATGCCCTTGCCGAAGCAAATTGTTTGATTAAAGAGGAAAGTTACGCTCACTCTTATCCTTACGATTGGCGCACGAAAAAGCCGACTATTTTTCGGGCGACGGAACAGTGGTTTGCCTCGGTTGAAGGGTTCCGAGATGAAGCCTTAAAAGCGATCGCCGGTGTGAATTGGATTCCCGCCCAAGGGGAAAATCGGATTACTGCAATGGTGGGCGATCGATCCGATTGGTGTATTTCTCGCCAGCGGACTTGGGGCGTTCCGATTCCCGTATTTTACGATGAAGAAACCAACGAACCGCTGTTAAATGAAGAAACGATCGCCCATGTGCAAGCCCTTTTTGCTGAGAAGGGTTCCGATGCTTGGTGGGAATTGTCGATCGATGAATTGCTGCCGGAATCTTACCGCAATAACGGCCGCACTTACCGCAAAGGTACAGACACGATGGATGTGTGGTTTGACTCGGGTTCTTCCTGGGCCGCAGTTGCCAAAGGTCGATCGGAATTAAACTATCCGGCTGATATCTATTTGGAAGGTTCAGACCAACACCGCGGCTGGTTTCAATCCAGCTTGCTTACCAGTGTAGCAACTAACGGCATTGCTCCTTACAAAACAGTTTTGACTCACGGTTTTGTGCTCGATGAAAAAGGCCGGAAAATGAGCAAATCTGAAGGCAATGTCGTCGATCCAGCGTCAGTAATTAAGGAATATGGAGCCGATGTTTTGCGGTTGTGGGTGTCTTCGGTAGACTACTCGGCAGATGTGCCTTTGGGCAAAAACATTCTCAAACAGCAATCGGATGTTTACCGCAAAATTCGCAATACAGCTAAGTTTTTGCTGGGGAATTTGCACGACTTCGATCCGGCAAAAGATGCCGTTGCTTACGAGGAATTGCCGGAACTAGACCGCTATATGCTGCACAGAATGGGCGAAGTTTTTGCGGAAGTCCAAGATGCTTTTGAAAGCTTCCAATTTTCGCGATTCTTCCAAACTGTGCAGAATTTCTGTACGGTGGATTTGTCGAATTTTTACTTGGATATTGCCAAAGATAGACTTTACATCAGCGCGACAGATACCCTTCGCCGCCGCAGTTGTCAGACGGTGATTGCGATCGCTGTGGAGAATTTGGCAAGGGCGATCGCACCTGTTTTGTGTCACATGGCTGAGGATATTTGGCAGTACCTTCCCTATCCGACTCCTTACAAGTCCGTGTTTGAAGCCGGCTGGGTGCAAATTGATGCTTCATGGCACAATCCAGAATTGGCTACTCGCTGGCAGTATTTGCGACAAGTGCGGGGCGAAGTTAACAAGGTTTTGGAAAAAGCGCGGATTGAAAAGGCGATCGGTTCTTCTTTGGAAGCTAAGGTTTTATTGTACGTTCCCGATGTTGAGAAAAGAGAGCAATTGCAAGCTTTGAATCCCAGCAGTGAAGAATTGGTGGATTATGTGCGATCGCAAAATTCAGTCATCGAGTTAGCGGCCCAGGAGAAAGCAAAAGCAGCACAAGATAAACAGGAAGAACAAGCGGCAAAAGTTGCTAAAGTCTTGACAGAAAACAAAATTTATGTTGAGCCGAAAACGATCGCACAAAAGAGCGATCGACCTTCTCAGATAGTAGAGTATTCTGTCCCTGAACTGTCGGCTTCAGATTCGCAGCCAATCTTAGATCAAGCCGCCGAGTTTGTGGCTAATTTGCCTGAATACGCAGGCAACTTTTTTACAGAATACCAACAAGCGCTGGTAACACTTGGACTCTTAGCTTCTGTGTTGATAACGGGCCGAGTAACGCTGGCGATTTTGGATACGATGAATCAGATACCGCTTTTGGGAGGCTTCTTTGAAGTCATCGGCATCTTATTTACAATCTGGTTTGCTTTCCGTCACTTGCTGTTTGCCGCCAACCGTCAAGAAATTGCACAACAAATTGATTTCCTGACAGCAGATGTGGTGGGCCGGAGTACGGCGCTTGTACTTGCAGAAACACAGGCGATCGTCCTCGCACCGGCATTAGATACAGCGCTTGTGCTTGTAGAAACAGGGGCGATCGCCCAAACAGCCCCAGCCGAAAAAGTGTTTGTAGAAACACCCCAAATCCCGCAACCAGAATTAGTTGCGATCGAACCCAAACCAGAAATTCCTGCTGACCTAGCTGCAGGGCACCATTCTACAATGACCGGCAAGGGTGTAGATGAATTGCGCTATTTGTTCATTACTTCGGAAGTGGAACTGGTAGAATCGAATGCCATCCTGCAGGAATTGCCGTACAGTTATCAGTCTCCAGAGTTGGCGATTGGTGTAGTCAAAGCAGACGGCCAAAAGTGCGATCGTTGCTGGAATTACTCGACTCACGTCGGAGAGTCGATCGAACATCCGCTAATTTGCGAACGTTGCGTTTCAGCAGTAGACGGCAAATTCTAACTAAAATGTGTACTGCGGAATGAGAATTAAATAATTTCCCTTTTTTCTTGTGGGATGGGCGTCCTGCCCGCCCAGAAAGGACGGGCGGGACGCCCATCCCACAACAAACATGAAAAGTTGATTACTACTCGTTACCAGGCTCCTGCCTGGTAACGCAGATCCGGAGGCTCTGCCTCCATCTTCCCAGCCGAGGCAGAGCCTCGCTTATATGGGTTCCAAGGCAGAGCCTTGGAAGCAGTTAAATCAATCAAACAATGAGTGGGATGGGCTTCTAGCCCGTCACAAATATGCTATTTCTTAAAAAAACTGCAGACGATTTCACCAGGGTTGTTTTGTCCAAACGTCAAAACAGTTCCATCTTTCTTAACTGTAGTGCGATCGCGGCAATTGTAGACTTCCAGAGGCTGTTTCACTCCATCAACACTCAGAATTACCCTGTATTCCCAATAATTTTTTGCACTGCGTTTGATATCGACAATGCAAATCTCGCTTCCTTGATAATTGCGGCAAACAGAGGCGTCAGCAGGAAGGGCGGCCCCGAAAAAAGATATTAATAACAAAAAGTAGCAAACACATTTCATCATCTGCGATCTATTCCACTGCATAACCCGTATACTTCCGCATAAAGGGCGGCTGAAATCCCCAAACAATATCCTCTTTTGGAACTCCGGCTATTACTAAATTTTCAGCAATATCATCTTCAGTCGCATTCCATTGAAGCCAAATTTTTCCGCCCTTGATATCAATGTGAATGCTACAATGATGCACCCTAGTCTGCTTGTCCCAGCCCACATAAAAGATTTGGTAATGATCTCGTTCTGTATCAATAATTGTCTCGACTTCAATGTCTCCGTGAGCAGGTTTGTGCTGGCCGTACTCCAGTAACATTTGCTGCACAATTTGCCGATATTTGATTAATTTTTCCATTCTACAATAACCTCAACTGCTGTATCATAAACAATCATTTTTACCTGATTTTCCTCGATCCTTGCTTTCGGGAAATCTAGTTGAAAGAATTCTTCATAAGTTATTAACGGCACAGCCAAGTACAAAATGCGATCGGGTGCTTTTTCTTTGAGTGCTGCTCGGTAATTAATGAACTGCCCCAATGCTCTGTGAAATTCCGAGATTGCCGACGATTTTGCCAAAAAACTTTTGACCTCAACGGCAATTTTTTCGCCTTGCCTTTCTGCCGCAATCAGCCTTTCTGCTCCCAGATCGATCGACATATCTACACCGCCCACACTAATCGGAAACGGATCGTGGGTAATATGCCAGCCTTCTTTTTGCAAAGCTGTTTTGACAACTTCATGAAAAACATCTTTGGCAGACATAATATATCGATAACTAACTTACTTATTCCTATCTTACCTTTTTTGATAACCAACTGACAGTATTTTTGCAAGCGACTTAGCAATTGGGCGCGCCCTCAAGTCGCGACATCATAAGATAGCTGAACCATGCCAGAACTGTATGTCTGACATCCAGTTAACTGCAAAGCTGTAGTATTTATCGGATTAACAAATAAAGGAATTCCCTCGCCCAAAATAATCGGGTGCACCGAGAGAATTAGCTCCTCAACAAAATTTTGATTCAGGAAATCGCGAATCAGCAGAGAACCTCCCACCAACCAAATATTCTTTCCCTCAAGCAAGCGCAAATCCTTGACAAAATTCTCGAAATTTGTTACCACTTCGACATCCGAAGTAGCTTGAAAATCTAGATTCTTCGTAAAAACATAACTCTTTTTTTCCTGGTACGGGTACTCGCCAAAAGTTAGAACTTGTTCGTAAGTTTTCCGACCCATGAGAACCGTATCGATGCTATCTAAAAATTTACTATAACCGTAATTTTGGTCTGTAAACAGCCAATCAATATCGCCATTCGGTCGGCCAATATAACCGTCCAGACTAGATGCAATGAATAGTACAATTTTACGCATGGCAACACCTAGGTTTTGGGAATGATTGGGGTGATCGTCGCCCCAACTTGAATTTTAAATGATTCAGTGTCCTGACGGTAGCTTGAGTTCGATACCCACTTGGTCTCTCGGTAGTCTTGATTTTATTGTGACAGGATTTTTCACTGGGTGGGGATTAGCCCGCGCGTCACAATCAAAGAAACCGAGTTTTTTGGGGTTTCTACACTGTCATGCGTCTTCTCAACAAAAACCCGGTTTCTGGCCTACGCATCAGGGAGCATCTCAATGAAAGCAGCCACGCTAAAAATTGGAGTTTTGAGGCAGGAGGGAAGAGGGAAGAGGAAGAAGGAAGGAGCCAGAAGAAGTGTTTTTACAAATATGAGATGCTCCCAGTACACACAATCCTGTAGTAAGCATCGGTGCGTCGCCACCCGTCAATCTGCAAGTTCTATTTAAAAGGTTGCAGATCCGCACCCTACATATTAAAATCACACAACATAAATATAGCGGCTACTGTACTTCATCAACCACCGAATCTGCTGTATGATTTACTAAAAATTAAAAACAGTCGAGCGAGCAGACTTGACAATTTAACAATGATTCCCAGGGAGGGTTTTATGAAATCCATTGCTAAAAACAGCCTCCACTAGACTTACTCAGTGGCTAGTTTCTGTCTCCTTTTCGCAATACAGCAACAAAAAGCTACAGCAGCAACGCTATCTAACGGCTGGAATTACGCGATCGATTCCTTGAACGACGGCGTGACAGGGGCTCAAATCGGCGGCGGGGAATTTGAATTTTACGGCATCGCCATCAAAGAAACATCAGATACAGCTTTCATCGCCATCAATTCTAATCTAAGTTTAGCCGGATATGCCGACTCACTAGCTCAAAGAGGCAACATCAACTACGGCGATTTATTCTTCAATTTTTCCGGTCAAATTTTCAATACAGCTAACGCAAACGGCAGCTTGTTTGGTAAGCTGTTGTGCATTTAAATTGTATGTTGAGGGCGGGCTATAGCCATCCTAAATCATTTGTGAATTTCTTACTCCCTCCCCTTGGGTTCGGGGAGGGCTGGGGTGGGGTAAAAAATTTATGACTCCTGCAAGGATTGCTATATGGGGCGTGATGTTGTAGATGCCGAGACCGGATTCTATTAATAATTCGATTGTTTGATTAATAATTTTCATAAATTGTCTTTCATCGCCAGCCCTGTTCAATATACCTCTCCAATAATTATTGTGGAACAGGCATCCTGCCTGTTCAAGACAGGCTTTGCTGGAGATGTCTAATAATTATAATTACCTTGGTTGGGATGACTTCATTCCTCAAACTCTTCAAATGCCGATCGCGCACAGCAATTTTACTAATTTTACCATCAGCGTTCAACCCAACAGGCTCTCATGAATCAGCACTTTTTCTGTAAGTGCCGCCCAAAGCGAGAATTGGACAATCAAAAAAAATCATACGGCAAGAACGATCGCAGGTTTTTAGAACACCCAATCAACTTCCTGCCCTACATCCGCAGCAGGCATCGTGGGTTCATTCTAACTCCCTCGGTGGTTTCTGCACTCTTAGGCGCTGCATGAATCAATCAAATTTTTAAATGCTGTTAATATATCGCCGACAGTTCGTTGACTATCTTGACTCTTCCCTTGATCACAGAACGCAGCAGGCGGTTGATCGAATGTCTGTATTCATCGTCGAGAGAGTCGTCCAAGACAGCGGCCATCAAGCCGTAGCGATCGGCTAAAGTCAAACAACCCGTCTCCGTAACAGAGGCAAGCATTTCGGAAATAGCGCCGGGGATAAGTTGAACTAAAAACATGAGACGTTCCCTGAATTCGATACTTATATCATCTCTCGTTCTCCAAAAATTAATAGTGACGCTGGCATAGCACACAAGGTGATGTTTTGAGGCAAACTGTGTGACAGCGACCGCTCTAATGTTGTGACGATCTCGTTTTAAGTCTGCGATCGCAGTCACAAAATTAATCTTAGATATTCCAATATCCCCCTCTCCCCTCCTAAATCTAAAGATTTAGAGAGATTTTTCGGTTTTGTGGGTCTCTTTACCCATTTCCCATGTATAAAACGCATCGGTAGTATGCGAAATATTCATAAAACTCAATATTTTGTAAAAATAGCTACGAATATTTACAATCGGGGGCTTTACATTAGCTCATAACAAAGGTGCATCGAAACAGAGCGATCGACCGAATCATCGGTAGCAACTATAACCATAAATAGTTTTGCCACGTTCGAGCCACCGCCCAGTCAAGCTCAAGTTTACAGAAGACCAACCATGCTTAAAAGAAATTCGATCTAGTAACTAAATATACAGTTTTAAATCCATACAGTCACTAAGGTTAGCAGGAAACACACATTTTATGCTCCAAGTCAATACCTCCCCACAAGCCAGCAGCGAGGGTAAACCGATGACCCAAACAGTAGAACCCAAAGCCCAAGCGAGCCTGAACAAGTTTGAAAAACTCAAAGCCGAAAAAGATGGCTTAGCATTAAAAGGCGAACTCGACCACTTCGCCGAAATCGGCTGGGAAGCAATGAACGAAACAGATCGCGAGCACCGCCTCAAATGGCTCGGCATCTTCTTTCGGCCAGTAACTCCCGGCAAATTCATGATGCGGCTGCGCTTGCCCAACGGCATCATTACTAGCAATCAAACCAGAACGCTAGCAGAAATCGTCCAACGCTACGGCGACGACGGTAGCGCCGACATCACCACCAGACAAAACCTGCAATTGCGCGGAATTCGCATCGAAGACGTACCCGACATCTTCCGCCGCCTCAAAGAAGCGGGCATGACCAGCATCCAGTCTGGCATGGACAACGTGCGTAACATCACGGGTTCCCCAGTGGCGGGCCTGGACGCCGACGAACTGATTGATACGCGGGAACTGGCGAACGAAGTCCAAGACATGATTACGAACAGCGGCGAAGGCAACCCCGCGTTTTCAAATTTGCCGAGAAAGTTTAATATTGCGATCGCAGGCTGCCGCGACAACTCAGTCCACGCAGAAATCAACGACATCGCCTTCGTACCCGCTTACAAAGACGGCAACATCGGCTTTAACGTTTTAGTCGGCGGTTTCTTCTCCGCCAAACGCTGCGAAGCTGCAATTCCTCTCAACGCATGGGCAAGTCCCAGCGACGTTGTAGATTTGTGCAAAGCAATTTTAACTGTGTTTCGCGATCGAGGCCCAAGAGCAAACCGCCAAAAATCGCGGCTGATGTGGCTGATTGACGAACTCGGAATCGAACAATTCCGAGCCGAAGTCGAACAAGAATTAGGTCGCACTTTGCCCGCCGCCGCGCCCAAAGATGAAATCACCTGGGACAAACGCGACCACATCGGCATCTACCCCCAAAAACAATCAGGGCTCAACTATGTAGGGCTGCACGTTCCCGTCGGACGGCTGCAAGCATCGGATTTGTTCGATTTGGCCAGAATTGCCGAGGTTTACGGCAGCGGCGAGCTCAGGCTCACCGTCGAAGAAAACGTGATTATTCCCAACGTTCCCGACTCGCGGATTGAATCGCTGGTCAAAGAACCGCTGTTGCAGCGTTTTTCCATCGAGCCCGCACCGCTGATGCGAGCCTTGGTTTCCTGCACCGGCGCCAAGTTTTGCAACTTCGCCCTCATCGAAACCAAAAGCCGCGCCGTGGCAATGATTGAGGAACTCGATGTCGAACTGTCACTTCCCAAACCTGTCAGAATTCACTGGACAGGTTGCCCCAATTCCTGCGGTCAACCCCAGGTAGCAGACATTGGTTTGATGGGAACAAAAGTTCGCAAGAACGGCAAAACCCTCGAAGGTGTAGACATTTACATGGGAGGCACAGTTGGCAAAGACGCTCATTTGGGTGCTTGCGTCCAAAAAGGCATCGCTTGCGAAGACCTCAAACCGCTGCTGTATCAACTGTTAGTCGAGCAGTTTGGGGCAGTTCCCAAAGAGATCACAGGGGATGTAGCTGTGCTGCAGCGGCAACTGCAATTGACGGTTGAGGAGGGCGAAGCGGCAGCCCAAGCACCCAAACCTCAGACATCTACTGTCATTTTCGCTCGATCGGGCAAAGAAGTTGCTTGCAGCGAAGATGAGTACATTCTCGATGTTGCCGAACGGGCGGGAGTCGAACTTGACAGCGATTGCCGAAAGGGAGTTTGTGGCACTTGCAAGCAGAAACTCCTAGAAGGTAATATTGCCGCCTACGACAGCCACCCCGAAGCGGCCGCAGGCTTAGAACCAGGGTTCATTTTAACTTGCAGCGCACGGGCGATCGGCAGAGTGACGATCGACGCCTAATCTCATAATGTGAGATGCGATGCGAAGGTCGCGAATCAATCTCACATCTCACATTTCCACCATCTCAAAGTACAACAACAATTCAAGACAAATGAGCAACCTTTCCAGAAGAAAATTCATCATCACCGCTGGAGCAACAGCAGCCGGCACCCTCCTAGCCCACGGTTGCAGTTCCGGCCCCACCACATCTAACGCCACTCCCGGCGGCGCTTCGCCCACCGCCGCTCCAGCAGTCAACATCAACCCTGCCGACGCCCCAGAAGTTACCGCAGCCAAACTCGGATTCATCGCCCTCACCGACGCAGCACCCTTAATCATCGCCCAAGAAAAAGGGTTATTTGCCAAGTACGGCATGAAAGACGTACAAGTTACCAAACAAGCATCTTGGCCAGTTACTCGCGACAACTTAGAACTCGGTTCCGAAAAAGGCGGCATTGACGGGGCCCACATCTTATCCCCCATGCCTTACCAAATGACATTAGGCACTATTACCAAAGGCAATCAGCCAGTGCCGATGTACATTCTCGCCCGGTTAAATACTAACGGTCAGGCAATTTCGCTCAGCAAAAAATACCTAGATTTAAAAGTAGGTACAGACAGCGCACCGCTGAAAGCAGCTTTTGCCAATCAAAACGTTCCTATTGCTATGACGTTTCCCGGCGGCACCCACGATTTGTGGATACGCTACTGGCTAGCAGCAGGCGGTATTAATCCAGATACAGATGTTTCCGTGATTCCCATACCGCCGCCCCAAATGGTAGCGAACATGAAATCTGGCAGCATGGAAGCCTTTTGCGTAGGCGAACCTTGGAATGCTCAGCTAGTTACTCAAAAGGTAGGATACACCGCCTTAATAACTGGAGAAATGTGGAAAGATCATCCTGAAAAAGCTTTAGGTTTAAGAGGAGATTGGGTTGACAAAAATCCCAAAGCTGCAAAAGCACTTACCATGGCCGTACTGGAAGCCCAGCAGTGGTGCGACAAGCCAGAAAATCACGATGAAATGTGCCAAATCATTTCTCAAGATAGGTGGTTAAAAGTGCCAGTAGCAGATATTATCAGTCGCTCTAAGGGCCAAATTGACTACGGTACCGGTCGCGTTGAAGCCGCCAGCCCTGTGGCAATGAAATTTTGGGCAGATAATGCTTCTTATCCCTACAAGAGTCACGATGCTTGGTTCTTAGCTGAAAATATTCGCTGGGGTTATATCCCGGCAACTACCGATATCAAAGCAACGGTTGATAAAGTTAACCGCGAAGATATTTGGAAAGCAGCAGCGACAACACTTGGCGTCCCCGCAGCCCAAATTCCTACTAGCAGTTCTCGCGGTGTAGAAACATTCTTTGACGGCGTGAAGTTTGACGCCGAAAAACCAGAAGAATATCTGAAGAGTTTGGCAATCAAAAAAGCATAATTAGTGCACAGTTGACAGTTGACTGTTCACTTTTGATAGTTGACCGATTTTTTAATTGAGTGGAGTTGGGTTTCCTAACTCAACCCACCCCAGACACGGTGAACACTTCAAAGTATCTACAAATAATCGATTATTCACAATCTTGGAAAAAGAAAAATGGCAACAAACCTCGCTGTTACTAAAAGCAAAAATCCAGTAAATTTCGTTCTGGATCAGGTTCAGAAAAACCGCCGGAAAATCATCCGCCCGCTGGTAGCAATTGCAGTTCTGCTCATAATCTGGCAAATCCTCTGCAACAGTCCAGAGTCCAGCTTGCCGGGACCAATCAAAACAGTCCAAGAAAGCTGGAATCTAATTATCAATCCTTTCTTCGACAACGGCGGTACAGACAAAGGCTTGTTCTGGCAAATTTTGGCTAGCTTGCAGCGGGTGGCGATCGGCTTTACTTTAGCAACAGTTCTCGGCATCAGTTTAGGAATCCTGATCGGGACAAACTCCCTAATGTTCGATGCTTTAGATCCGCTGTTTCAAGTATTTAGAACTATCCCGCCCCTGGCTTGGCTGCCGATCGCCCTGGCCGTATTTCAACAGTTCAATCCCTTTGAAGGCATGGGGGTGAAAGCTAACGAAGTTTCTGCACTCTTCGTAATCTTAATTACAGCAATTTGGCCGATTCTAATTAACACCACAGTAGGCGTTCAACAAATACCCCAAGACTACAGAAACGTCGCCCGCGTCTTGCGCCTCCCCAACCAAAAATACTTCTGGAAAATCCTGCTTCCCTCTTCTGTTCCTTACATCTTCACTGGCTTGAGAATTGGCATCGGTTTGTCTTGGCTGGCGATCGTAGCTGCGGAAATGTTAGTCGGCGGCGTCGGCATCGGCTTCTTCATCTGGGACGCTTACAACAGTTCTCGACTCAGCGCAGTGATTATAGCAGTGCTTTATGTAGGAATCGTCGGTTTGATTTTAGACAGAATCGTTGGTTTCATTGCTTCCAAAGTTGTTCCTGAAGAACAAAAATAGGATTTGGGCATCGGGCATCGGCCAAACAGGGCATCGGGCATGGCGAATGGGGAATGGGGAATGGTTGCCAACTACAAACTGGTAGAAATGAGTTGTAAATTAATGCCCAATGCCCTGTTTGGCCAATTCCCAATTAATAATCAGCATCATACAAATTACAAACTAACCTAAAATTGCCATGTCAGTATTTGTTGAAGTAGACCACGTTGACCGCGTATTTAACTTGCCCAACGGAGAGCAATACATCGCTCTTAAAAATATCGAACTGAAAATTAAAAAGGGAGAATTCATCACCTTAATTGGGCACTCTGGCTGCGGCAAATCTACGCTGCTAAATATCATCGCCGGCCTCGACAAAGCAAGTCAGGGCGGGATTACTTTAGAAGGGCGGGAAGTCCGCGATCCAGGCCCGGACAGAATGGTGGTGTTTCAAAATTACTCGCTACTACCTTGGCTGACGGTGCGCGAAAATATCGCCCTAGCAGTAAATGAAATTTACAGCGGTAACTCTCAAGAAGATCGGGAGTTGGTGATCGAACACCACATTAAATTGGTCGGACTCGGACACGCGGCCGACAAACGCCCAGGCGAAATTTCTGGGGGGATGAAACAAAGAGTTGCGATCGCCCGCGCCCTGGCGATTCGCCCGAAATTGCTGCTGCTAGACGAACCCTTCGGCGCCCTCGATGCCTTAACTCGCGGCGGTTTGCAAGACCAGTTGATGAAAATTTGCGAGGAAAGCAAAGTCACCAGCGTGATGGTAACTCACGATGTGGATGAGGCTTTATTACTGAGCGATCGCATTGTGATGCTCACCAACGGCCCGGAAGCCCAAATCGGGCAAATCCTCGAAGTGAACATTCCCCGCCCCCGCAAGCGCATGGAAGTTGTCAACCATCCGAGTTACTACGCGCTGCGTAACGAAATGGTTTACTTCCTCAACCAGCAAAAGCGGGTCAAACAGCGCCGGGCCAAACAACAACCCGCTGTCATCGCCCGCAACGGCCTGGAAAAAATCAACCTCGACATCGGCTTTATTCCCCTCACCGACTGCGCCCCCTTAGTAGTAGCTAAAGAAAAAGGATTTTTCAAAGCCCACGGGTTGGAAGAAGTTACTCTCAGCCGCGAACCGGGCTGGAAAGCGATCGCCAAAGGAGTTGCCGAAGGACGGCTGGACGCGGCGCAAATGGTCGCAGGAATGCCGATCGGGATGCTGTTGGGCCTCGACGGTGAAGCCCCTGTACCCGTCTGTAGCGCCATGACGCTCTCTCGCAACGGCAATTCGATTGTTTTCAACAAAGACCTTTACAGACAAGGCATTCGGACATTAGAGGATTTCAAAGCTGCGATCGCCAAGACTCCCGATAAAGTTCACACCTTGGGCATGGTACACTCGGCCTCCATGCACAATCTGCTGTTCCGTTACTGGCTGGCCGCCGGCGGCATCGACCCCGACCTCGACGTGGGCTTGACCGTGATTCCGCCCCCGCAGATGGTATCAAATTTAAAAGCAGGCAACATTGACGGCTACTGTTCAGGCGACCCCTGGAACTCGCACGCAGTCAACAGTGGTACGGGTTTTGTTATGGCCCGTTCCCTGGATATTCTGCCCGGACACATCGAAAAAGTTCTCGGTGTTAGCGAAGATTGGGCTCAGAAATATCCTCAAACCCACCTCGCCCTCGTCAAAGCGCTTTTGGAAGCCTGCGAATACTGCGACGATCGCCGCAACCGCGAAGAAGTCCTAGGATTGATTAGCCAAGAACAATACATCGGCGCCGATCCCAAAGACATCCGTCCAGGGTTCATCGATCCGTACAACTCCGGTACGGAGGCAGAACCAGAAATGCTCTACAATTTCAACCAGTTCTCTGTTGACAAAACCAATTTTCCAGACCGCCTAGAAATGGTGTGGGTGATGGCGCAGATGGCTCGGTGGGGACTGATCCCGTTCCCGAAAAACTGGGTGGAAGTGGTCGATCGAGTTTTGCGGCCCGATGTTTTCGGTCAAGCAGTACGGGAATTGGGTTTGCCGGATATTGCCAGAGATCGCCGGACGATCGAGCTATTTGACGGCACTGTGTTTAATCTCGACGACCCGATCGACTATCTTCACAATGTCAAAATCAAACGCGCCGTCCGCATTGAAGAAATCTTAATTGAACAAATAGGCAGTCAGTGTTCCATCAAACTGCCAGCATAACTAGCAAATAGGAAGAGGGAATGAGGAGCCAGAAATCAGGAAACAAGACTCCACATTTTCCGCTTCCTAACTCCCTAATTTCAAATTCTCAATCGAAATTTGTCATGTCTAATTCATCAACCCAAAATCCAAATCCTGAAAATATGCAAACTCTCAAAACTCCCCAAACAACCAAAATTCAAACGCCAAAGCAAGACTTTCTTACTATTAAAGACGTATCGAAAGTCTACGAAACTCCTAAAGGCCCTTACGTCGTTCTCGACGGTGTAAACCTGACTATTAATGAAGGCGAATTTATTTGTTTGATAGGTCACTCTGGCTGTGGCAAATCAACTTTGCTGAATATGATCGCGGGATTCAACGGGCCGACAAACGGAGAAGTAGCCCTGGAAGGTTCGCAGATTACTGAACCAGGCCCCGATCGCATGGTCGTGTTTCAAAACTACTCGCTACTACCATGGCTGACTGCTACAGAAAATATTCACCTCGGCGTTGAAAATGTTTACCCGGAAAAGTCCGCAGACGAACACAATACGATCGTCAAGGAACACTTGGAATTAGTGGGGCTGACCGAAGCTTGTCACAAAAGACCGGGCCAATTGTCCGGGGGGATGAAACAGCGGGTGGCGATCGCCAGAGCCCTGGCAACTCGTCCCAAACTGTTGATTTTGGACGAACCTTTCGGAGCTCTGGACCCGATTACCAGGGAAGAGTTGCAGGAAGAATTGCTGAAAATTTGGCGGCAGGAAAAAATTACCGTCATTATGATTACTCACGATATTGATGAGGCTTTGTTTTTGGCCGATCGCATCGTGATGATGACCAACGGGCCAGCAGCTTCCATCGGCGAAGATATGCACATTCCGTTCAGCCGTCCCCGCAACCGGGCGCGGATTATGGAAGACCCGAAATACTACGAACTGCGTAACTTTGCTTTGGAGTTCCTGTTTTCTCGCTACGCCCACCACGAAGAAGGTGAAGAAACGGACTCGGAGACAGAAGCCGTCGCGCTACCGATGCCATTACCTGCTAGCAAAAAGCCTGCGGTTGCTGACAGGCCTCTTGCACCTGCACCTTTTGTGTCTCACGCTGCCGAACCCCCAGAAGCCTCGTCGATCAAACGTGGCATCCTGGCAGCCTCGTGGTTCGTCGCAATGTTTACTTTAGCTGCGGTCAATATGTCGGTTGTTTCCAGCCAGCTAAAGCAAGCGAAACTAGCAGAAACTGCACCTCCGGCGCCGACTGCCGGGGCGATTGTGAGTTCTCCCCCCAGCCCGCCAATCGCAGCAAGTTCGATCGCACCGAATCCTAGTCCTGCACCCATCGCTGCTGCAAGTCCTGCACCCATCGCTGCTGCTGCCACATCACAGATTTCTGACCAAGCCGAACTCGATGCGATCGGACAGAAGTTGTATGCACAAATCGACCAACAATGGAGAACAACTCCGACATTTACCGAAAGCTTGACTTATCGGGTCAAAGTAAAACAAAACGGCGATATCCTACAGTTCGATCCCACAAATAAAGCAGCTAAAGATTTCGTCAAAGAAACTCCTCTGCCGGTTTTGCAAACTCCTGCCGGTGCCACAGCAGGCGCTGCTGAAAAAACTGCTGAATTCCAAGTAACTTTTAGCCCCAGCAACGGAGGCGTATTAGAAGTTAAAACACAGAAATAGGCGACATAATACTCGCCCACTAAATCTCAGATTGCTATCAACAACAAGGTCAAAAGTAGTATCGGCGCGCTGTTTGAGTCCTGCAACAATTCTTCCTCGCTCCCCTAGGTGGGGTGACAAGATTTAGGGCAGGAGTACCTCTGTTAGAGAGGTATTTAGGAGCGAATATCCACTGACTACAAACCCGATGGCTCGCGAGTTTTAGAAGATAGCGGTTTATTTTAAGTCAGGGTATTGTCCGTTGCTGTGAAGCATTTTTGCGGTAAGTTAGTAATGATTAAAACATTATTTGCAGGAGCTCTCAGTTCCGACTATAATGACGAATTACCAATTACCCATTAGCTTTCAAAAATTAGCATCTAAAATCACCAGATGGAAACTATAAAAACTCTTTGCCCATACTGCGGTGTAGGTTGCGGTCTAGAAGTTGTTGCCGACAAAAAACAAAGTTGGAAAGTGCGGGGCGATCGCAATCACCCATCGAGTCAGGGCATGGTTTGTATTAAGGGAGCAACCGTAGCAGAGTCTATTCGGAGCGATCGGCTAATGTATCCGATGATGCGAGATACTCTCGACCAACCCTTCCGCCGCGCTAGCTGGGACGAAGCTCTCGATGCAATTGTTAACCGCATCCAAACAATTCGCAGCACCAGTGGCCCCGATGCTTTGTGTGTTTACGGTTCGGGTCAATTCGCAACAGAAGATTATTATATTGCCCAGAAACTACTGAAAGGTTGTCTGGGTACTAATAATTTTGATGCTAATTCTCGCTTGTGTATGTCTTCAGCAGTCTCTGGATACGTTCAAAGCTTTGGCTCGGATGGGCCGCCTTGCTGTTACGACGATTTAGAATTAACAGATTGCGCTTTTATTATTGGTAGCAATACAGCGGAATGCCATCCCATCGTATTCAATCGATTAGCAAAATACCACAAAAAGCATCCCCATGTCAAAATGATTGTGGTAGATCCAAGGCGGACTCCGACTGCGGAAGCGGCGGATTTGCACTTAGCAATTAAACCGGGTACCGATATAGATTTGCTTAATGGAATTGCATATTTGCTGTTACGCAGGCAAGCAATAGATTCTGAGTTTATTGAAGAATGCACGGCGAATTTTTCAGCTTTTGCTGAGGTTATTAGCAGCTACACGCCGGATTTTGTAGCCTCGCGCTGCGGCATTACTGTGGGCGAGTTAGAAACGGCGGCAAACTACTGGGAACAGTCGCAGCGCGTTTTGTCTCTGTGGTCGATGGGAATAAATCAGTCGTCGGAAGGCACGGCAAAGGTGCGATCGCTGATTAATTTGCACTTGATGACCGGTCAAATTGGCAAACCGGGATGCGGCCCGTTTTCCCTCACCGGCCAGCCAAACGCGATGGGAGGGCGGGAAGCGGGAGGACTGTCTCACTTGCTCCCAGGCTACCGATTTGTGAAAAATGCTGAACACAGAACCCAAGTCGAGGAATTTTGGGGAATCGCACCGGGAAGTATTTCCCCGAATCCAGGCCGCACAGCTTGGGATATGATCACCGGTTTGGAAACTGGCGAAGTTGAGTTGCTGTGGATTGCAGCTACTAATCCGGTGGTGAGTATGCCGGATTTGGAACGCACGAAAGCCGCTTTGCTGCGATCGCCCTTTACTATTTATCAAGAAGCTTACTATCCCACTGAAACCTCCGCCTACGCTCACATCCTGCTGCCGGCAACGCAGTGGAGCGAAAAAACCGGAGTAATGACCAATTCCGAACGCCGCGTTACCTTTTGTCCCGGTTTCGACACTCCCTCCGGGGAAGCCCGCGACGACTGGAGCATTTTCGCCGAGGTGGGACGGCGGTTGGGTTTTGCCCAACACTTTGCTTTCGAGAACAGTGCGGAGGTTTTTAATGAGTACGTGCAGTTGACGCGGGGCCAGCCTTGCGATATGACCGGCCTGAGCCACGAATACATCCGCCAAGAAGGGCCGCAGCAGTGGCCTTGCCGGGAAAACGAGCCTGTGCATCCAGCGAACGAAGCGAAACGGCTGTATACAGACAGGCGTTTTCACACTCCTGACGCGCGGGCAAGATTTTCGGCCTATCACTCGCGGGGACTGGCAGAACCTCCCGATCCGAATTATCCGTTTGTGTTGACGACAGGGAGACTTTACGGACACTGGCACACGATGACGCGGACGGGGAGAACAGAGAAAATTAATCAATTGCACCCCGATCCGTTTTTGGAAATTCACCCCCGTGATGCTGCCAAATTGCAGATTAAGGAGGGGGATTTGCTGGAAGTTCGATCGCGCCGCGGCAAGGCGCAGTTTCCGGCAAAAGTCACAAAGGCGATCGCCCCAGGTACGCTATTTGTACCGATGCACTGGGGTTCTCTGTGGGCCGAAGGCGCTGAAGCCAATGCCATGACTCATGCTGCAAGCTGTCCAGATTCCAAACAGCCTGAGTTAAAAGCTTGTGCGGTGCAGTTGGTGCTGGTTGGGGCAGAAACTGTCGCAGAAGTTGAGGAATTTAATTGGCAAAAATCCACCCTCGCCGTCACTTCTTGAGCTGCCATCGAACGACGGGATGCTACACATCACCGCCGAACGAGCGGGAACCAGCGGGCGATCGACATGGGGAAGAACGTGGTTGACGTTCGGGGATCTCTGAGTCAATCGCCCTCAGTTGAAAGATTGGAGATTTACTCCACAGATGAATCTGGGATCTTGAACAAGAGTCTAAAATTTTGCACTCTTGGCGACAGGAGTCCGGGGCTTGTATCCGTTTTTAGGATAACAACCTCTCTCGATCGAGCAATTTTGAACCCGGACATACCCTACACATAAATCTTAAATCCCAAATCCCATATCTAAAACCTAAAATCGTTATGCCATTACGCAGCCTAAAAACAGCGTTTCCCCGGCAGAGCCCGGAAACAAGGAAAATTAAATTTATATTAAATTTATTTATTCTGAGTTGTTCCTTCTTGATTGGGAGTTTTTCCTTCCGCAGAATGCCTTCTGGCGAAGGCCTTCTACCTTATTTTTAATTAATTGAGTCAGACAATTGCAGTTTGCACCTATAGGTGCTATGATTTTTTTACAAGGCTTTATTTTCGGCAGTACAGTTCGTTCGATCGGCGTTCCTCCGGATTTAAATCTCTACACCCTCTGATTCTGGAGAATGTTCAATGTCAATCTATGTCGGCAATTTATCCTACGAAGTAACGCAGGAGCACCTCAACCAAACTTTTGGAGAGTACGGTACAGTAAAGCGCGTTCAGTTGCCTGCTGACCGGGAAACAGGTCGGATGCGGGGCTTCGCTTTTGTAGAAATGTCTACTGAAGCCGAAGAAGCCGCAGCCATTGAGGCTCTTGACGGTGCTGAGTGGATGGGTCGCGACCTCAAAGTCAACAAAGCAAAACCCCGTGAAGAACGTCCTAGTGGCGGCGGTAACTGGGGTAACAACGATCGCGGTGGCAATTCTCGTCGCTACTAAACCACCCGAGCTAAATTTTTAGCTATCTTCTATATTGCGTCGGAGCAAGCTGGGAGTCAACCATCATTCTCTGTTGAGAATAGATAGTTAGTTCAGTATTAGCACCGCGCCTTAAAAGCCTCAAAATATTGCTAGACAATAGTTTGAGGCTTTTTTATGGCAAAAATTTATTAAGCAGGAGTTCATCGCGTGCGATCGATTCCTAGCTGACACGAAAAACTATAAAATATAACAGGCAGAGAGAGTCGCCTTCCCCAGTGCCCGGGTTGCCACCGTGAAACCAGGCAATCAGAGAGTTTTGCGCTTGCAAAGCGTACCGAAAAATGACAAAATCATCAAAAATGATGACTAAATCACTGGTATGCTGAAAAAAATATTTAGGCAAATTGCGAAGTTAAGCAATGATGAAAATTTTCTGCATTTTACAGAAAGTGTAGAAGTAATAATATCGAAAGTTTTATCACTGGCGATGATTTTGGTAATTATCGTCAGCGTTGCCGATTTGGTGATTTTTTTAGCACAAGAATTGGCAAACCACACTGATAATTTTTTAAAAGACACGTTGTTTGTGATATTTGGGTTATTTTTAAATGTTTTAATTGCATTGGAAATATTGGAAAATATTACAGCTTATCTGAAAAAGCACGTAATTCAAGTTGAGCTGGTTATTGTAACTTCTTTGATAGCAGTATCTAGAAAAATCATTATTCTTGACTTGGAAAAAAAAACCGCAGCCGACTTGATTGGTTTGGCGACTGCAATTTTCGCGCTTTCCATCAGCTACTTGATAGTGCGGTATACAAATAAAGGAAATGATTAATATTGGAAATTGGGAATTGGGGATTGGGCATTGTTAATAACTAATATCATATCCGGTCGAGCGACCGGACATGATATTATTCCAACAAACCAGGAGGAGGCACAATTTCAATTCTGCCTTGTTCTAAGTCAACCACTGGCACAATCTCTTCCACAAAAGGAATCAATATTTTTGTGGATTTAGGCTCTTTAACACGAATTTTCCGTGGTTTGCGGGTATTTCTGGGGTCAGCGTTTGCTTGGGGAGTTTCAGGCTGTTTTGGCTTTTCTAATTCTGCGGCGACAGTTTCCGGCGCAGTTAGATTCGTTTCTACTTCTAAAAGGTCGTTACCTGCGGGAATAATATCACTTACCTTGCCTAGGATTTCCCCGGTTAACTGGTTAAAAACTTCCATACCGATCAAATCTTGGACGTAAAACTCATCAGATTCGAGGTAAGGTCGATCGGTCTTTTCAACAAACAACTTACAGCCCCGCAGCGCCTCAGCACTATCGCGGTCTTCCACACCCTCTACCTCTACAGCATACAGCCCTTTGCCCGGAATATAGCGACCGCCCAAAAACTCGATCGGTTCCGGTTCACTTTTGTTAGGGCGCAAAATCCACCGCTTCCCCGGTTCGATAAACCTTTCCGGGAAATCAGAATCGGGATAGACTCGCACTTCCCCGTCCAAACCTTGAGCTGCTACAATTTTACCGATTTCTATCCATTCAGACATAAACTTTTTGGGAATTGGGAATTGGGAATTGGCAATTGGGAATTGGGAATTGGGCATGGGGCATTGGTAGCAGAAAAGCCTTGGTAGCAAACAACAAATAACTAATGACTACTGACTAATGACTAATGACTACTTACTTCTTTACACCAATCCAGTTCTCAGCGCTACAACTGCGGCTTGCACGCGGTCATCCACTGCCAACTTATTCATAATACCGCGAACGTGAGTTTTAATAGTATTTGGACTCAAGTAAAGCGCCGCTGCTATCTCAGGATTGCTGTTACCTTCCACCATTAATTTTAACACCTCCAATTCCCGCTGCGACAACTGACCAAAAGTAGTTGTAGAGGCAGGTATGGGGGGTTTGAGGTGTTCGATGACAGTCCGGGCAATTTGAGGGTCAAGATATGTAGCCCCCTCTGCGGCGGCTGCAATCGCTGCTAACAGCCTGTCTACAGAAGCACCTTTAATGCAATAAGCATCAGCCCCGCTAGAAAGGGCAGCAATAATTTCAGTTTCTGCCGTGTGAGAAGTTAACATTACTACTCTAACTTCTGGCAATTGTGCTTTAATTTGCTGCGTCGCTGCTATGCCGTCGAGCCGTGGCAAACCTATATCCATCACAATGATATCAGGTTTGAGTTTCAGTGCTGCTGCTACGCCTAAATAGCCGTCTTCTGCTTGTCCTACTATTTCTATGTCTGGGGAATCGGCTAAAACTTGCTCTAATCCCAGTTGCATCATCGGGTCATCTTCAACAATTAAAATTTTCATAATACGAAGAAAGTTCGGCAACGGATTGTGTAACGGATGTAACGGATGTCAGGAAGAAGGAAGTTCGGCAACGGATTGTGTAACGGATGTAACGGATGTAACGGATGTAACGGATGTCAGTCCGATGTCCGTCGGAAGAAGGAAGATTACTTAGTTGTTAATATTTTACATGAACTTATACCGAACCAATAACCAATAACCAATAACCACTAACTACTGACTAACTTTTAAAACCTCCACGAATTCGCCCGGTACAATCCAGGTGTCCCCTGGTGGCAAAACTGCTAAACCACTCGTATTTGCGAGATTAATTAAATTAGCTGAATTTTGGGTGCCGCTAGCAGGTTCAAATTCCCAGACTCCGGCAACTAAATGTAGTTTACCCCAAACATAAGTTTCGCGTCTGCCGTGCGATCGCAATTCAGCATTACACCTAGCTTTGACAAACTCCGGCCCCCAAGCATCCGGGCCAAGCCCAGACATCTTTCTCAAAGCAGGCACAACAAACCGCCAACAGCAGACTAAAGCCGAAACCGGATTTCCCGGCAAACCAAAATAGAGACTATCCGAATTTTTTTCACCTCGTTTAAACTCAGCAACCGTTAAAGGTTTCCCCGGCTTAATAGCCACAGAACTAATGTGAACTTTTCCTCCCAAATCCGCCAAAATTTTCTCGACATAATCGTAGTCTCCTACCGAGACGCCCCCCGTAGAAAGCACCACATCCGCCTTAGCAATAGCCCCGGATATCGCCTTGTTTAATGCATCTTCATTATCAGGAACAATGCCCAATCGAATCGGTTCAAATCCCATTTGTGCCAACAAAACTGTCAAAGCATACTGATTCGAGTCTACCAGTTTCCCCGGTGCCAAAGGTTCGTCAGGCGATACCAATTCGTCACCAGTAGAAAAAATTGCCACCCGCAGCCGCCGATAAACTGGAACTTGAATGCACTGGGCAGTTGCTAACACTGCCATTTCTGGGGCATTGATAACTGTACCGGGAGTTAGCAAAGTTGTTCCTGCTTGATAAAAAGCGCCTTTGTGCCTAACAAATGCTTGCGGTTTTTCAGGAGAAACTAAGATAAAAATGCGATCGCCCTCACGCCTTGTTTCTTCCTGCATTACCACCGTATCAGCACCCGCAGGCATCACGCCACCCGTAAAAATTCGCGCCGCTTGCCCCGATTTTACGGTATTTTGAGGCTGATATCCGGCTGGAATCTCTTCAACTACTTCGAGTACCACTGGTTTTTCGGCGCTACAGTTTTCCACATCAGCAAACCGCACCGCGTACCCATCCATTGCTGAATTATCCCAATAAGGAAAATCAAGGGAACCAGTGACGGCAGCAGCCAAAATGCGCCCCGATGCTGCCAGCAAGTCTACAGTTTCTACATCCCGCTGACTGTCGAGGGGTTGCACCAAATTTAGAACGATCGATTCTGCTTCTTTCACTGACAGCATGACTGTCTCCTTGTTTTGATAACACTCATGATTAAGTTTAGCAAAATATCCAGAGATATTGGTGATATAATTTTTTTTGATTTGGGCAGTAAACCTAATTTTTGGTGTTAATTGCTTATGACTATTTCTCGTTTGGTTGTTAGACTCAATTGTTTATCCTTATTTGTGGTGGCGATACTGATATTTTTCACTCAACTTTCCGGGTTAAAAGTCAGCGATTTATTCTTGCCGCCTTATTCTTATCCCCATCCCAATGTCGCTTTGTTAACTCGGACTTTTCAAGTTTTATGTTCTGTACCCGTCATTATTTGTACTTTCACCTATAAATTAGCTCAAAGTATTCAACCGCGCACTTCAGAAAATCGATTTATTCTGTTTTCGGCTTTGTTAACAGGTGGATTTTTACTAAATGAAATTTACAGAATTCATATATATATGGTAGCAGGGGGAATTCCTAAGCTCGGAGTAAGTCTTTTATACGCCGTGGTTTTGTCCTCCTACGGATGGTTTTTTCGGCGAGAACTACAGTTAACTCCCTACCAAATATTGTTAGCGGGTGTAGGCTTGTTGTTTTTTGCGATCGGCGTCGATGCCCTGCATATAAAAAACAAAATATTCTCCAGTTTACTAGAGGGACTACCTAAACTGTTTAGCGAAATCAACATTGCATTTTATTATTGGTATGTCTGTAAGTGTTTCCTCCAAAAAGCGTTTGATAAAACTATTAATAGCTAGTTATAAGGATGTGATATAATGAGCAAAAGTGCATAAAAAGATATCCATTAAATCCTCTTAACCCTTAATAATATTTACAGCATCTGCATCGCTCGGCATTGAGCCGCATTCATATACATAATCTGGCTTAAAAGTCCCAACGCATCCTGATAAAATACCATGATAGCAGTTACCATTAACTTCAACTCGATCGCCAAAATAACCGACGACCAATTTTATCAACTGTGTCGCGAAAACCCCGATGTCAAATTTGAACGCAACGCCGAAGGAGAAATAATCGTTATGCCACCCACAGGAGGAGAAACCGGAAATTACAATTCAGAAATTAATGCGGATTTTGTGATTTGGAACCGACAAACTAAACTGGGAATTTGTTTCGATTCTTCAACTTGCTTCAAACTGCCAAGCGGTGCCAACCGTTCTCCCGATGTCTCTTGGATTGAAAAATCAAGATGGGATGCACTCACTCCCGAACAAAAACAAAAATTCCCTCCCATTGCCCCGGATTTTGTCTTAGAGTTAATGTCGCCGACAGACAGCCTCAAAGATACTCAAGACAAAATGCAAGAATACATGAATAACCAAGTCAAATTAGGCTGGTTAATCAACCGCAAAACCCGGAGAGTCGAAATCTATCGCCAAGGACAAGAAATAGAAGTTTTGGAATGTCCAACAGAACTTTCAGGAGAAGATGTTTTGCCCGGTTTCGTGCTAAACTTGAAAACACTGTGGCAATAACTAGAGCTCCTGCATCTATCAGCGTTTATTTGCGTTCATCTGCGGTTAAAAAAAAATTAATGGAAACCAATACAGAAACTACTGCAACCACTGGCTTAACAGCCCAACAACACAAACAGAAAATGCAGCGCCGCCAAGAAGTGCAATCACAGCGAATCGCTAACTCTTCCAAAGAAAAAGGTTTAATTATAGTCAATACGGGTAACGGTAAAGGCAAAACTACGGCGGCTTTGGGCATGGTTGTGCGATCGCTCGGTCACGGATACCGCGTCGCCATAGTACAATTTATCAAAGGAGCTTGGGAACCCGCAGAAAAAGCCGTTTTTCAACTCTGGGAAAAACAGCTAGAATTTCACGCAATGGGAGAAGGCTTTACTTGGGACACGCAAGACCGCGATCGAGATATCGAAACAGCTCAAAAAGCCTGGGAAAAATCCCTAACTTTTATCTGCAATCCCGAATTTAAATTAGTTCTTCTAGATGAAGTTAATATAGCATTAAAACTAGGTTATTTGCAAGTAGAGCAAGTGCTTTCTGGGTTAGACCAAAAACCCGAAGAAACCCACATTATTTTAACAGGCAGAGGCGCCCCGCCCGCGCTAATCGAACGGGCCGACTTGGTGACAGAAATGACTTTAGTTAAGCATCCATTCCGAGAACAAGGGATTAAAGCTCAAGCAGGTATTGAGTATTAATGTTGTTGGTCTTCAAAAGTTTAGTCCTAATTAGCTAAAAGCTGATTGGGAGTGGACTGATATTATGTCCGGTCGATTACCCCCAATACGGTAGGGGATCCCCTCACGAAAAATATCTGCCAATAATTGACAATCTCAAAAACCCGCCCTTTTAATCGCGGTAACTCGATCGGACATGATATGAAGCCCTGACTACAAACCGTATTTATGTTGTTTCTAGTCAGGACTTTTTACCAAATCTAAAATCTAAAATCTAAAATCTAAAATCGAGCTATGCTGGCAACATCAGAGTAAAAGTTGACCCCTTGCCAAACTCGCTAGTCACAGTAATTTCTCCCCCCAGCATCTGAGAGTATTTCTGCGCTATTGCCAAACCCAAACCCGTTCCTCCGTACTTGCGGGTAGTCGAAGCATCCGCTTGCGTAAAAGGTTGAAATAACTTTTGTAGCTGTTCAGGAGTAATCCCAATCCCCGTATCAGTACAGTTAAAAATCAACTGTTCCGAATCCCAACTATTCTCGTCATTTTTAATTCTTTCAACGCTGAGTGTAACTGTTCCTTTATGAGTAAACTTAGCTGCATTACTGAGCAAATTAAACAAAATTTGAGTAAACTTAATTTGATCGGAATACAATTTGCCAATATTATTAGGACACTCCACATTCAGGCGATTAGTGTTTCGCAAAAATAGCGGTGCAACAGTTTTGGCTACATCTTGAACTGCCTCCGACACGTCAAAAGTTTCTAATTCAATTTCGGCGTGACCAGCTTCAATCTTCGACAAGTCCAGAATATCATTAATTAAGGAAAGTAAAAGCTGGCCTGAATTGTGAATTCTCTCCAAATCCGACACAAAATTTTCTTCGCCTAAATCAACAGCCTCTTCTTGCAGGATCTCGCTGTAACCGATAATCGCATTCAGAGGAGTTCGCAGTTCGTGGCTCATGTTAGCCAAAAACTGACTTTTAGCCAAATTAGCTGCTTCTGCTGCTTCCTTTGCCTTGTAGAGTTCTGCCTCGGCTTGCAAGCGGTCGGTCACATCGTGAGCCAGCACTAATTCAGCATTTCTGCTATCAAATACCAGAGCATAAGAAGTAATTTCTACATCAATAATTGTTCCGTCTTTTTTCTGGTGCTGCCACACACCTGCAAACTCAATACCGGCATCTACTTGGGATATATTTTCTAGCAATTTCGGCAGATATTGGGGGGGACGAATGTCCGCAACGGTCATGTTGAGAAATTCGTCGCGAGTGTAGCCGTAGTGTTGGATAGCAGCCTGATTGACGGCTATAAATTCCTGAGTTTCTAAATCGTAAACCCACATCGGATGGGGGTTATTTTTAAACAAAAGTCTGTAGCGTTCTTCCGAGGCTCGTAGTTCGGCTTCGGCTTGCTTACGCTCGGTAATGTCACGGACAACCGTGCAAATAATCTCGCGGCCACCGTAGGAAATCACGCTCCCGCTCACTTCTACATCCACGCAGGAACCGTCTCGGCGGCGGTAGAGAACTTCGCCAATTCTGAATTGTTTGTCCGTCAGCAGTAACTCGATATTGTTGTCAATTAGGTCTTTAGAGTAAGCGATGATATCGTAAATAGTTAGTTGCGAAATCGCATCAAGATTGTAATCTAGCAGGTCTCTAAACGCTGTATTGGCTTCCAAAAGGCGTTTGGTTTGAGCGTCCCACAGGAATATACAATCTGTAGCTTGCTCGACTACGGCTCGGTAGCGGGCTTTTTCCTCAAGTTGTTCGCTGTCGGCGATCGCGATCGCACTCAACATTCCGTTGATAGTATGGGCAAGGTCGGACAACTCGTCTTCCCCCGTCACCGGTAGTCGCACCGAGAGGTCTTGACTGCTGCTGACGCGGTTGACTGCTTTCGCTAAACCGCTCAACCGAGACAGCACCAGACGCTCTAGCAGTAGCAGAGTGCAGCCGATCAACCCAATTCCCACTAACGCTACAGACACCAGCAGGTACAGCAAACTAATTTGACCTTGCCGATATATTTCTCTGGGAATATCCACCCGCAATAGCAGCGCAGGTTGGTTGTAAATATCGCGGATCAGGGCGTAACCTGCGATCGAATCTTCGCTTAAAGGACGCACCAAAATCGGTTTTTTTTCCGACAGTTTCTCCCGCACTTGCTCAAAGTCTGCAGGCAACCTAGCCTCATTCACGCTGTGTACGATTAGCGGCAAGCGAGTAATTTTAGAAACCTTCGCAATGCCTGCAGCATCCAAATTGCGCCCGAAGATCAGCGTACCTCGGATCGGGCCGGTGCTTTTAGTCGTGAGAATAGGCCGAGAAGTAATCAGTATTGGCCCTGACGGTAGCAGCATGATACCAGCGAGGCTGCTTTTGGCGTTGGGGTGCTGCAACAGCGGGTCGCTTAGAGAAATACGCTGTTTTAATGCTTCTGGAACAGGAGTTAATTTCAGCTTTTCGCTGTCTAAACCTGTACCGTAAACTATTTTGCCAGAAGTATTGACAAATACGGCTATATTAACTCTTATATTAGCCAGCCCTTCTGGAATTAAATTGGAGTCAATGAATTCTGAGTTGCGGTTTTGGATAAAATCGTAGGTGTCGTCCCACGCAGACCAGTCGGCAAAGCGCGAGTTGAAGTCGTCGGCAGTTTGCCCGAACACGCTGAGCACTCCCTTGACAACCTGTGTGGCTTCTTGTTCCTCTGCTTTGATCAGGCTGCCCAAGAGGATACTTGAGGAGGCGACATACAGAATCCCAGTCAATCCAGCGATGGTAATGCCAATTATCGATAGTGTTTTCCGACGCAGTTTCATTTTGCCATGTGTGTGGTGTCCGTCCGAAGAAATTCTCAACTCAGGAGCAATTTTACTACTGTTTCCTGAAGCCTGACCGAAAGCAATTTGGTCCGGGCGCCCCCGATGTATCAGTGGGGTTGCTTTCTTCAAATCTCAAATCTCAAATCTCAAATCTCAAATCAAGAGCAATTTTACTACTGTTTCCTGAACCCTGACCGAAAGCAACTTGGTTCGGGGGCGCCCGATTTATCAGTGAGGTTGCTTTCTTCAATTCTAAAATCTCAAATCTCAAATCTAAAATCTAAAATCTAAAATCTAAAATCGATTGACTGGTGGCGCAGCGCGTGTTTCCTACTTTTCCCACACCTGCTCTTTGTGAGCTTCCGTGCAAAGACCCAAGATGCGATGATCGTTCTCGCTGATGGTAGAAATTGGGTAATACTGTTCCAGATTTACCGAGTAGGGAGAGCGACTGCCGTCGTAAGTGTCCACTACTGTTAAATTTAACTGAGTTCGATCGCCCGTGCCGTAAAAACAGTAAAAAGCAGACCGAGGTAGGTAAAAAGCGCCGACCACCTTACTCTGTCGCATTTCAAATACAAAATATTCTTGTTTAAGTTCCTCTGGCTTGCTCGACTGACCGTAGAGGTAAATGCCATCTGCTAAACCTGTGCTAGCTGTATCTGGGGGAGGGTTTGGGGGAGATTGCGAGCTTAAAACGCCGGATTTGATCTCCGAGTTGTGCGATCGGCCTGCGGGTAATGCGATGCTCAAGTTACCGGGCAACAGAGCAAGCACGATCGCGATCGCTTCTAAACTTCCTGTCAATATCAAATAAGTCAAAACCACTCCAGACCCCAAAATTTAAAATAACTGGTTCCAAGCGCCTCTTGTACCAGTTTCACCAAGATTGTAGAGAAACCGGGTACTTGGCTTAATGTTGGCTATTAACTTGAATGAACGATCGCCCGCCCGGTTCCTGAACTTAAATCTAAGATTAGTTTGGACAAATTTTGCCTCCGCCCCGATCGGGCGATCGACCCGTCAATCGATTGCGCGATTTTAGATTTTAGATTTTAGATTTTAGAATTGAACCATTGACTTGCGCGAGATAAATACGTTCGGCAAGTTTCTCGGATACAGGTTTTTTATTTCTGGACGGATGAATCACGTGGCGGGTATCCTGGATGCGGGAATTGTCAAATGATACCATTTTAGATTTGAGATTTTATATTAAAGAATTGAATAATTTGGCGTGACCTATTCCATAAGGGTTTGGAGCACCGGCCTACAGTCCATTCTTTTTTAACTGGTATAAAATTATCCTTCCCAGCAGGGCCAACACGAAAAAAAAAGTTGAGATTTTGAGAAATCTCAACTTTTTTAGTGACTAACTAGCCAAGTATTCTCGGACTTGAGATTGGCGGCGGCGCAGGTGGGCAAGGGCTTGATGTTCTAGCTGCCTCACCCGTTCCCGGCTGAGATTTAACCGTTCTCCGACTTTCGCCAGTGACATTTCAGTGCCGTCTTCCAAACCGAAGCGCAGAATTATTACATCTCGCTGCTGGGGGGTAAGTTCTGATATCAAAGTATCGAGGTCTTGCCGCAGCAATTCCGAGGTAATGTAGTTGTCTGGAGATGCAGTTTCGTCTTCTAAGAGTTCTTGCAGTTCGGTATCTTGGTTGTCTCCTACCCGCAAGTCCAAAGAAACTGGATGTCTTGCCATCAGCAGATATTCCCGAATTTGGGAAGGGTGCAGTTCCAAGGCCGCGGCAATTTCCCCAGGGGAGGGAGACCGGCCCAACTGCTGGGTGAGTTCCCGCTGCACTTTTTTGATTTTGTTGAGTTTTTCGGTGATGTGAATTGGCAATCGAATTGTGCGGGCGTGTTGGGCGATCGCGCGAGTAATTGCTTGCCGAATCCACCAGTAGGCGTATGTGGAAAATTTGTATCCCCGCATCGGGTCAAATTTTTCGACTCCTCGTTCTAAACCAAGGGTGCCTTCTTGAATTAAATCCAAGAATTCCATATTGCGTTTCTGGTATTTTTTGGCGATCGCCACTACTAGCCGCAAATTCGCTTCAATCATCTTTTGCTTGGCCCGCCGCCCTATGTGTAAGATGCGGCTAAGTTCAGGTTCGGTCAACTCCATTTCGGCGGCCCACTCTTGATCTGTCAGATCCCGCTGCCATTCTTTAGCAAGTGCTTGTTTTGCTTCGATTAATTTCATCATTTGCTGCACCTGCTTCCCGAAAACAATTTCTTCTTCTCGGGTTAGCAGGGGTACGCGACCGATCTCGTGCAGATAGGTACGAACCGTATCCGTTGAGGAGTATGGCCGGCTGCCCATGCGATCGGCTTTCACTGTTTTGTTTTTGGGGGTTGTGGTGGACATGGGTGAGTATTGCACTCCTTGTAACAACAGATAAAAAGTTGGTGATACCCTGTCCCACTTTTGCAAGTGGGATAAAGACTGCGACAAAGGGGATGTTTCCCCTCTTGTTTATCGGTGACGATCGGTAGAAGCTTTTTGTTTGGGATTGCTTTTGTGCTTGATTTCCAGTAATCGCCGTCGATTTTCGGTAGTTCGCTAGCTTTAACGGCTAGTTCAAGGCGAAGTGGAGCAAGAGTTTAGTTTTCTCAATATTATTCCCAATTTTGAGGATCGTAAAGAGTAAAAACCTCTGTCTTAAGGTCAAGATTCTACATTTTTCCTTAAGGTTTTGAATTCCCTGTTAGTTTTAACTGCAACTCAACTTAACAATACTCATGCAAACAGACTCATGCTATTCGAGGGCTTTGTTTTGCTCTCTGTTCCATCATCGCTTGAAATTTTCTCGCTGCCTAGATGGTGGGATGCGAGATAACCGAACTCGATCGCCGTATTAGATGCCAGTAACTGTTTAAAATATTTATTGACATTTTGATTTAAATATGCTAAGCAAATTCTGCTACGAGTAACGACAAGGTGTATAAAGGCTGGCTGTTGCCCTGTTTGACTTTCATTGTGCCCCTAGGCTCCATCATCTCCATCATGTTTAAGCTTAAGCAAATTTTGGGCCGTTAGGGATGAGGGGTAAGGGGGTGAAAGGGGAAAAGCTTCTGACTCAAAGCTGGGGCCTAATTTTTTGGACGTTCGATCGCAATTTCTAGTTTATAACTGAGGCAAAAATCAGATATTTCTGTCATTGCCAGCGATCGCCAATTGTTCGCAAAGACTAATTTACAGTAACATTTGCCTAAGTTCTGTAAGGAATCTAGCAGTTGTCAATCTAAAATCCTAAATCCATTTTAGCAGATTCTGCCTCGGCAAATACTTGTTCATCGGGCATTTCTTGCCAGTCAATATCCCCAATTTCTCTGTAGAATTGCTCGTCGTAAGGACGAGTTTGCACGACTACGGGCATCGGTACGGCGTGGCCCAAAACTAATGCTTGCTGTTTGGAGTCGAGTTTTGCCAAAACCGATCGCAAACTCTGCCCTCCCGAAACGCCGGTAAAAATAGCATCGATGTCTTTATCATCGTTTAGCAAGGCTGTGATGCGTGTTCCGACTTGCGACATGACTTCCGCGTCGATTCCTGACGGGCGCTGGTCTACAATCAGCAGGGTGACGAAGTATTTTCGCATTTCTCTGGCAATTGTACCGAAAATAGTCGATCGCACGATCGCCGGATCGAGAAAGCGGTGAGCTTCCTCAATGGTAATCACCAAGGGCTGCGGGCGATCGCACGGATTTTTACTCTGCAAAAACTTCTCAGCTTTGCGTACATAAGCTTCGTGAATGCGGCGAGTAATCACATTTGCCGCTAACATATAGGACAGCAAATCCGAGTGCGAACCGAACTCAATTACTACATTCTTCCCACCATCTAAACACTGCAAAACTTCAGTTACATAATTTTTGGGACAGCGTTTCCGAATGTATTTCAAATCGTTTAAACGCTCTAATTTCCGCTGCAAAGCCATAATCGAAGACTTATTTCCCCGCTTTTCTTCGCAAAACCTTGAAATATCTTCATTGCTCATTTCCAGCAACTTGTTGATCCAACCGCTACCCAACTCGTTTCGCAAAATGATCGCATTTTCGATACTAGCTTCCGACAAATTCAACTCTCTCTGTACGAGGGAGATATCTTCCACTTCAATTTGATCGAAACTCAAAAACAACTCTTGAGCGTCGCGGACTCCCCGGCGTTTTGTCGATTCTGGATCGAGGGTATAAATCTGCATTTTATCGGGAAATAACTGCCGCAAACCTTTAACAGTGCTGAACTGTTTCCCTTCCGAAACAGCTTCCCACCCGTACTCCGAGTGCATATCAAAAATTAAATTAACAGCAGCTTGCTTGCGAATAATTCCCGACAATAGCAAGCGCGTCAGAAAAGATTTTCCCGTTCCCGACTTCCCAAAAACGCCGTTGCTGCGTTCCACAAATCGATCTAAATCCAAGCACACAGCAACGTCCATGTCAATCGGTTTGCCGATCGCAAAATTGCGGCGATACGGGTCATCTTCCCAGCCAAAAACTGCCCGAAAATCACTTTCTTTGGCATCAAACACCTGCGAAAAGTGGCTGGGAATAGTTTTGACCGGCAGCAACTCAATATCCGCGCCCGTTTGTGACTCAAAAGAAGCCAAATTTCCTAACGCCAGCTTATTCTCGCGAACTGGGCCGTTTTTCGTCGGGTCGAAAATTGCCTGCTGTTTTTCTCTCTCAGCAGTCAACATCAACATCGGCGACAGTTCGATCGTACCGTAGGTGCTGCTACCTGCTAGCACTGCGAGCAGAAAATCGTCGTCGGGATTGGGAGGATTCGATAAAATGCGGGCGCTAGAAGTTCCCAGAGATACGTCGGTGAGCATACAGAAAAAGTGCGATCGCACCCCCCGCACAACTAGAAATTTCCCCACCCTCATATCTTCCACCGAAACATCGGCGTGCAGTCGCACTTCTAATCCCTTGCTCAGGGAACCTTGAATAACAGAGCCTAACGGTCGATCCATTTTAGATTTTAGATTTTAGATTTTCGATTGTTAATAATCGAGCAATTTTCGCGGGGCGAGTTTTGATTGTAGATTTTTGATTGTTAACAGTCAACTAATTACCATTCCGATTCTAGTGGCAATTCAAAAAAACTCGGACTCAGATCTAGATCTGTCAAATCCGTTTCGCTCAAATAAGCGTCGGTCAAAAATACCCCTTTTAAACTTGCGCCTTTGAGGTTAGTACCTTTCAGGTTAGCACCTCTGAGATTAACTCGGAATAAATGAGCATCGCTCAAGTCGGCCTCAGTTAAATCTGCTCCCTCCAAATTTACTCTCATCAAATCTGCTTTTCGGAGATCGGCTTCGTTTAACTTAGCGCCACTGAGGTCAGCTTTTGTCAAATCTACACCTCTTAAGTCTGCCCCGCTCAAGTTCGCGAACAGCAAAGTAGCTCCGGTGAAATCTGTCTCCCTCAAATCGGCATCCCTTAAATTAGCGCCACTGAGGTCAGCCCTTGTTAAGTCTACACCCCGGAGGTCAGCAGAACTCAAGTTTACTTGGTGTAAAATTGCGCCGCTTAAATCGGCTCCTCTTAAATCAGTTCCCTCCAAGTTTGCACCTTTGAGGTAAGCTTTTTTTAAGCTAGCTCTGCTGAGGTCTACATTTTTGAGATTGACCGAAGTTAAGTTAGAAGCGCTCAAATTAGCTCCGCTTAAATCTGACCCGTTTAAGTCGGCTCCGGTTAAATTTACCCCTTGCAGCGATACATTGGGAGCAATTAAATAAGCTCCGCCCAGACTGGGGTCGATACCTTCTGAAAACAAAGTCTGGTTGCTGTAAACAGCTTTCTCCAAAATCGTGCCGCTCAAACTAGCTTCCCTCAAGTCCGCTCCGCTGAGGTTGGCTCCTGCTAAGTTTGCCCGATCGAGTTTTGCACCAAATAAAATAGCTTTGTATAAGTTTGTCCGCCGCAAATCGGCTCCTTTTAAATCCGCTTCGGTCAAATCTACCATAGCCAGATTTAAGCCAGGGAGCGAAGCATTGGGAGCTAGCAAAAATGCTCCCATTGCACCCGGATCAATATCATCGGGAAAGATAGTCCGGTTGTTGTATACGGCCTTGTCTAAAATGGCGCCGCTCAACTGAGAACCGCGTAAATCCGCCCCACTGAGGTTGGCTCTGGTTAAGTTGGCTTCGTGGAGATTTGCTCCTACTAAATTAGCCTTGATCAAACTTGCTTGTTTGAGGTTGGCGCCCGTGAATTCGGCTCCTACGAGATTAGCTTCTCGGAGGACAGCACCAGTCAAATCAGCTCTAGTGAGGTTAGCTAAATTAAGAAATGATTCAGATAAATCCGCCCCGCTGAGATTAGCGCCTGTGAGATCGGCTTCAATCAGGTCTGCATACCTGAGCATAGCGCCGCTGAGGTTAGTTTCTCGGAGATCCGTGCCTCGGAGGTTGGCTCCCCGGAGTTCCGCACCGCCAAGGTTGGTGCCTTTAAGTGCTTGTCCCCTGAGATCGAGTCGGTGCAAAAAGTCACCAACGTTCATTTCCATGTCAAATTCACCCTCTCTATTCCGATACTTTTTTCCTAACCTTTGAAATTAAGTTAGATATTCTGAAAGTACCTTTGCTGAGTTCTGGTCAAAACCATTGTAATCATCAATAGCCACAACTGGTGCATCTGGCGGATAGTGTTCTGGAATATTGTCAATGGCTACCCAAGGTGAGTTTTGTGCTTGGTTTTCTCGAAGATACTCAAGAACTTCCTGGTGTCGTAAATATTTGTGTTGGTGAATATTTTTGGGGTTGAGAAAAGGGGTGAATCCGATAATACGGATAGCGATATCTGGTGAAAATAATGGAGGTATTACCTCGAAGGGGAATATTTCACGCCCGGATGATGAAATTACTACTCGCGCATGATAGATAGGAACGAAGGACATTCTCAAAGTGATTAAGGCAATCTGAATTGAATTTCATTCTGTCTGTTGGCAAGCTCGATGTTTCATGTCTTCTGTCAGGAATAAGTACACCATTAATGTCTGAAAAATGTAACATTAACTAAAAGTTAAGTTGAATAATTTATTAATTATTAATACTGCTTAATAATATAAATTTCCATCGACGATGCTCTCTCAAGTGCTCGCTGCATCGACTTGTTATATCATGTCCGATCGCTTGACCATAATATCTCGGTCGGGCGGGTTTTTGAGATGGTCAATTATGGGCCGATATTGGCAGGTTTACCCGCCCCTACCTGATTTCTGGTAATCGACCGGACATAATATTAGACGGCAATCAACATTGACCATAATATCTCGGCCGGGCGGGTTTTTGAGATGGTCAATTATGGGCCGATATTGGCAGGTTTACCCGCCCCTACCTGATTTCTGGTAATCGACCGGACATAATATTAGACGGCAATCAACATTGTTATTCACTGTTTTTATTGGTGGCTGCTTTCTGACGAAAGGAAGATGCTGATATCAACAAGTATTGTTCTGAAATTGACAGTTTTTCTTGGCTTCAGCCTTCCCCCCTGCTGGGGTAGGGGCAAGGCTGTTTCGGGGCAACCACGGGGAGTAGGGGTCGGATTGCCCCTACGGAAAATCAGGCTTTTGTAGGGGCGGTGCCAAGAGTGCCCGCCCCACCATAGACGAGCGGGTCGGGGTTTCAGATATCGGGGCAACCACAGGGGGATTGCCCCTACAAGAGAATGAAACTGCCCTGGGTAGGGGGGGGTTGGCTTCTACCTTCTGCCTTCAGGGAAGAGGAGCAAAACTGTAGATTTTTTGAGGTTCGAGCCGATCGCAAATTCCGGTTAATTCCGGCAAAACGAATGTCTCGCGATCGAGCTGGACTTGCAGGGTTTTGAGCGGATCTGCACCGGAGGAAACCATGAATTCTAATGTTTGCAAATTCGGCTCATTGCTGATTTCACCCAGAATTTGGCCGATCGCCTTGACGTAAGGATGGTTTACCTCCGAGTACCAGTCGGGGGCTGCGAGTCCGGCTTGATCGAAGCCCAGGTGAACGATGAGAGAGCCTTCTCCGAACAGGGCTATGCCCACCGGCCGCGCTTCTTCTTGCAGCAGCAAGTGCTGGTTAGCCGCCAAATGCCGCAGTTTTTCGAGGTGTTCGTACCGATTTTGAATGGCAGAATCTTCCTCTTTTCCTTCTGCTTTTTCGTTCCACTGAATCGCCACTGTTACTAAATAAGTTTGCAGTAGCATATGACCGAGTTTTTCGGCTTTTGTTGCCAGATAGATCGAGTTGTAATCTGTGGCTTCAATTAGTAAGGGGACGCGATCGGCTACTTCAATCCCGTAACCTTTCAACCCTGCAATTTTGCGCGGGTTGTTGGTAATCAAGCGAATTTTTTGAACTCCCAAATCGTTGAGCATTTGTGCTCCGACGCCGTAGTTCCGCAAGTCGGCGGGAAATCCTAACCGTTCGTTGGCTTCGACTGTATCGAATCCCAAATCTTGCAGCGAGTAAGCTTTTAGTTTATTTACCAATCCAATGCCCCTACCTTCTTGGCGCAAGTAAACTATGACGCCAGAACCGACATTTTCGATCATTTTCAGTGCCGCTTGCAGTTGCATCCGGCAGTCGCAGCGCAGGGAACCCAAAGCATCGCCGGTCAGGCATTCGGAATGCACCCGCACCATCACGGGTTTGTCTTTAAATTCTGCCGGGTCGCCCTTGACAATAGCAACGTGTTCTGAGTTGTCTTGGGTGTCGCGGTAGGCGTAAATCATAAACTCGCCGAATTGAGTGGGCAATTTGGCGACGGTTTCGCGGCGGACGAATCGATCGTGCTTGAGTCGGTAGCTAATTAAGTCAGCAATACTGATTATTTTAAGGTTGTGGGTTTTGGCGTACTCGATTAATTCGGGCAATCTCGCCATCGAACCGTCGGGGTTTTGAATTTCGCAGATGACGCCGCTGGGATACAAGCCAGCGAGTCTGGCGAGGTCAACCGAGGCCTCGGTGTGACCGGCGCGTTTGAGGACGCCACCGTCGATCGCCCGCAGGGGGAAAATGTGACCGGGACGGCGCAAGTCTTGAGGTTTGGTGTCCGGGTGGATGGCGACTTGGATGGTGCGTGCCCGGTCTTCGGCGGAGATACCGGTACTGACGCCGTTGACTGCATCGATGCTGACGGTGAAGGCAGTTTGGTTGTTGTCAGTGTTTTTGCTGACCATGAGGGGCAGTTCCAGGCGATCGAGCCTTTCGCCGCTCAATGCCAGACAAATCAAACCCCGCGCGTTCACGGCCATAAAATTGATGTTGTCGGGGGTGGCGAATTGGGCGGCACATATCACATCGCCTTCGTTTTCGCGATTTTCGTCATCGACTACTACCAGGGGGCGACCTGCTTTGAGGTCTACGAGGGCGCTGTCAATTGAGTCAAATTGAAAGGATTGAGTTGAGGTGTTGTTATTTGTCACTGAGCAGTTCAATCTATAAACAGTAATGTTATGGAAATAGAATCTATTTGTGATTGTAACCTTTTGTATCCGGCAGGGCGATCGGCCAATCCAGATGAGTTTGACAATATTTCTCAAGTCACTTACTATAATTATTGCATCTTGTCAACAAAATCTCTCCCCAATATTTCATGAGCTTGACTGAGATCGCGAATATTTTAGGTAAACCGTACTTCCAAGCTCCTAATTGCCTAATTTATCTGATTCAAAAAGTTGTCTGGAACTAAGGCGCGGGAGTTGCGGGCTGCAAGTTCTTTTCACCCCGCAATGAAAAGTTTCTCTGGTATGTGAAAAATCAAGACAAGTATACATTTAATTTGGATGAAGTGCGCGACCCAAATGTGAAATATCCGAATCAGAAAAAGAACGGCAAGATTAAAGTAAACTTAAAAGGCAAAAATCCGACGGATGTTTGGCAGTTCCCAAAAGTTACGTCGGGGAAAAACCGAGCTTCAAAAGAACGTACGCCTCACCCCGCTAAATTTCCTGTTGCTGTTGTCGATCGCATCATCAAGTCGGCATCGAATTTAAACGACATTGTTTTAGATCCGTTTATGGGTTCCGAGACTACAGCAATTGTGGATCGGGGTTTGCAGCGACAAGTTATTGGATTTGAAATTAGGGCTGATTACTGTCAGATTGTCGCTAGTAGAATAGATGATTTTTTGATGGACAAGGAACTCAGAGAAGCACAGTTATCTTTATTCTAAAGTTGGTAAATTGCAGCAACTTAATTTAAATAGTCCCAGATCGGGCGATCGGTCTCAAGCGATCGGCGCTTAAGATCGCACAGCCCAGAACGATCGGCGCAATGGGACAATATTGATATCCCGTCAAATTATCCCAACCATGAATAATTGGCCGAAATTCCTCCCCGATCCTAGATCGTGCGCCAGAGGGTTTGCCTTAAGCATTAGCTTTTGGCTGATTGTTTCTTTACTGTGGCCCAATGCTTACTACTATTCCTACGGATTTAGCAGGACGTACTGGTACACCATCAGGAACTCTGACTGGGAATTCCCGATCATACTTGCTTGGTTTTGCCAAATCTGGTTATTTGCTTTCTATCACTGGGGGTTAACCAAGCTTGCAGAGTGGGTGGAAATTCGCCGACACAATCAGCAACCGCCGACTGTATCAGCTTGGCACCACTGGAGGGAAGGTATTATCGCATTTCTGACGCTACCTGCTGCGATTTTGATGGGAATTCCGCCGACTGCCTTTTTTATGCTGCCGATCAGAAGCTTTTCGGGCGCCCTCGTTGCTGTAATTCTAGGAAGTGCGATCGCCTCTGCTTACCTGTATCACTTCCGCTTTGCAAAACTGCTTAAAATTATTCTTAAATTCTTAGGGATTTTCTATGCATACCTTCTAAAGATACTTGAACTTTTTTTAGTTCCAGTATTAACTGGTACTCCGTTTTTTCTGCTAACTGTTGCGACGGCAGAAATCGTGCCAATACAGCTACTGCCGCTGACAACCTTTCTGTTAGTTATTTGCGTACTGCTAAGCGGGATAGTGGGATATGCAGCTTTGCAGTATTGGTCAGCGCATCTAGTTAATTGGGCCGCGACTTGGTGGCCCGCTGACTCTCCTGGTTACAGTCGCCTTCAATCCCGAAAAGCCTGGAAACACAACAAAACAGCAACCAGCCAATCTTTTGTTCGGCACACAACCAGTTGGCACTTAGCAGCTAACGACACTACCAACCTAATTTACCTAAACCTCATAGCGATCGTACTCGGTGCGATCGGTTTTCTGCTGTTTGGAGAGTCGAAAGAATGGTCAGAAACACAAGAAGATATTTTAGGATCTGCCGTGGCGCTAGTGTGGGTGGCGGTGTGGCATTTCTGGGGGTGGCCGCGCGAAGTAGAAATTGCTAGAGGTAAGCCGGAAGCTAAGAAAAAGCGATCGCCCAATTCTAACTCAGCGCCTCCCAATCCGGTAGAACAAGAGCTAAATCAGCTCAAAACCACAACTGGAATGAATCGGATGAAGTCAGTAAGACGATCGACCCAGCCAACTCCTGAAGTTGCTCAATGGTACGTCTTTCGCAGCGGTGAAGCCAAAGGGCCCTATACCAAATTGCAATTATGGGAAGTTCAGGAAATCACAGCCCGAACCAAAGTGCGGCGCGGGGAAGCCGAGTGGCAGCGCGCCGGTGAAATTCCAGAATTAGCGTCGTACCTCACTCAAAAATAAGACAGTACAAGTCACCGCACGTCGATCGGCGCTTAAGACGATCGCACTGCCCAGAAAGTAGCGCTATATCCCTTGATAATCTGGAAATAATCTGATAGTATATTAGCAAGTGGGGGTGGAACTACCTCACTATAAAAAGCCTTTGAAACAAAGGAAAAAGAAGCCTGCGGTCTAAATGTACTCAATTGACCGTCAGGTTTTTTCACTAACCGAATATTCAAGTCAATGTCTAAAGTAGTCGATGAACTTTGTCAGTTATAACTGAATCTCAGGCGCTGTTCTCAATCAGACCCAATCAACCTGGTAACAGGGACTAAAAATCTCAGATATCAGGTCGATCGCGCAGCAAGAAACCAAGTGGATGAGGCCAAGAGTGTAAGATGTCAGTTATCACGAATACTTTCTGTTGGCGATTGCCCGACGGCACCCAAAATTGAAAATTATGCCAGCCAATTGCTGATTCTGCTGGCTTCATGTTATAGTGGTTTTCCAAGAATTAAATTCGGTTGCGTAGTTTGTTGGTGTTTATTTACAAGCGTCTCTCCGAATCTAAGTCTCTGCACCCTAATGATTCTGGAGATTTTATGTCGATTTACGTGGGTAATCTTTCATATGAGGTAACATCAGACGACCTCAACGAAGTATTTGCCGAGTACGGTACTGTAAGCCGCGTCCAAGTGCCAGTGGACCGGGAAACAGGCAGGATGCGGGGTTTTGCTTTTGTGGAAATGGCAAGCGAGGCAGAAGAAGCAGCAGCCATCGCAGCTTTAGACGGTGCTGAGTGGATGGGCCGCGACTTGAAAGTCAACAAAGCCAAACCTCGCGAGAACAACAACAACAGACGCCCTTCGGGCGGCGGCGGCTGGGGCGACAACGATCGCCCTGCACGCGGACGCTACTAAACTTTGACAAGGAAAATTTGAGTTTTGGTAGTTGACGGCAGGTGCGAATGCTGCTTTTTTTTCGGGTTGTTCGATCGACCCATCGAATAAAACTCCCAAACCTCTGGCATCAGTTTTGCCCCCTCCTTCGAGGGGGCTTTGTTTTTGGCGAAAAATCCCGCGAGGTACGTCGGCGGTGCGGTTCCCAGTCTAGTTCGTGATTCGTACCCTCTTAAGGAGCGCGAATTAAATAACTTACAATTTTAACTGTTATTGTGGGATGGGCGTCCCGCCCGTCATGAGTGGACGGGCGGGACGCCCATCCCACAAACTTGTGGAAGTTATTTAATTCTCATTCCTAACTGCTTTTTTTAAGAGGCTGTCGGGATTTCGCGGCTCGACTCCTGTAAACTCTCACACTAGAATTAAGCAGCAAGAAAAGTTAGAATAACGGCAAAACTGAATATTGCCCAGAACAGCCAAACTATCTTTACCGAAGATTAGTCGAGAAAACCAGCCGAATATCAGCCAATATCTTGATTTTGCCTCAATAAAGATGTCCAAGGTCTACAGCACGGCGGAACTCATTAAAATCCTCGAAGAAGAGCGCCAAGCCTGCTTGTATGGGCGGCGTCTCAACTTGACTGAAACTCCTGCTACAGGCAACCCCGTGATTGACCGCTTTCTCAAGTCTGAGGGTGTTCAGAAGTTCACTGCTTATCAAAATTTTAAGGCGGCTGTGCACGAATACCAGCGGGAACATCAAGTTTCTGGGATTGTCTGGCGGGAAATGGCGGTTAAAGGCAATACTCTACGCTATCCGGCAGTGGATGACGAATTAATAGCTCTACCGGTTGATTTGATTACGTTGAAGGCAGCTAAGATTGCTATGTTGGAATTCTGGCAGCAGGTAACTGCGGGGATGGATTTGTATTTAAGCATTAACAGCGGGAAGGATTTTCGATCGATCGAGCCGGTTGATGTAGAAGCTATAGCCCAGCGCACAGAATGGGCCAATCTCTCCAAGTGGGAAAAGTTGGATTTTCTAGAAATTTTGTTGCAGTTGGGCTGGGGGAAGCCGGAGGAAGCTTATTATAAGCGGGGATGGCCAACCTCGGGCAGTGAGTACATTCACGCCGTCAAACCCGGACAGCGGCCGATTTGTTAATTGGTAATTAGTAATTGCTAAGGATCGCGAATTAAATAACTTACAATTTTAATTGTTATTGTGGAAGTTATTTAATTCTCATTCCTAAGAGGATATCCTGAATTCAGAACCATCGACAACACAGAAATTGAGGAGACGGCAGTGCCGTGTCCCTACCCCAAAACGTCGTAGCACGGGCGAGAACCCGACGCCATCGCCCGATTTGCAGGGACAGGGCAGTGCCGTGTCCTGACTGTGCGTAATATCTGAAGAACTCATTTATTAACATCAGAAATTTGACAAAGCATCAAGCCAAACCACTGATTTGGATCTGTCCAAACTTGCACCGGCATTAAACCACGCTGCGACAGTTCTTTTTTTACAGTAGTGAGATTGAACTTGCGCGATATTTCGCTGCGGATAGTTTCTCCCGCTGCAAATTCAACCGTTAAATTGAGAGAACGCAAGTGCACTGTTTGCGCTTTTTTACTTTTCAAGTGCATTTCAATTTGACATTCCTCTTGATTGTAAAAAGCCCAATGCTCGAACTGTGCTAAATCAAAATTTCCCTGATATTTTCGATTTAAATGTCGCAGCATATTCAAGTTAAATGCTGCCGTTACTCCTTGACTGTCATCGTAGGCAGGCTCTAAAATATCCTTAGATTTGTCCAAGTCAATTCCCAGCAAAAAATACTCTCCCGGCTGCAATGCACCGACAATTTGCGAGAAGAACAAATCGCATTCTTGAGCGTTGAGATTGCCGAGGGTACTGCCGAGAAAGCAAATCATTCGGGTTGGCAACGGCGACGGTGCAATTTTAGCTAAGGCTAATTCGTAAGTGCTGACAAGTCCGTGAATCTGGAGCGACGGATAATCTGCCAACAGTTGACAAGCGCTGCTTTCTAGGATAGTAGGACTGATGTCGATCGGCAAATAGTGCAGGGGATATTCCAGTTGACTGTAAGCATCGAGGAGAATCCGAGTTTTGGTTGAACTGCCGCTGCCGAGTTCGACGATTTCGCAGGGGCCAGTTAAATTTGCGATCGCCCCCGCGCATCCCTGCAAAATTGCCGTCTCAGTGCGTGTCAGGTAGTATTCCGGCAACTGGCAAATCAACTCAAACAGCTTCGATCCGCGATCGTCGTAGAAATACTTTGGAGGCAGGGATTTGGGGGTTTGAGTCAACCCGCTAACTGCATCGCTGCCAGCATTGATTTCTGCGGGTGTCGGTGCCGCAGCGCTCACCAGTCGCTCTAAGTGCAGCCGGTTTTCTTTTGTTGAGGCTGAGTTGGTTGTGTCGGACAGTCTTGGGGATTTCATAAAGTAATTTTTAGATGCACACATGGGTATAGCACGCAGTCGCGTTGCCAAATATCGCGATCAAGTCAGATTTTTCAGGTGACTCTCCGTTCTGTATTGTCTCACCCGATGGATCTCGCATCCACAATTAAAACTTAAAATTTATCCACAAAAATTATTGAATACTTAACCAAACTTGTTTTATTTGAGCTTGTCACATGGAAAAATGTTGGGAATTTTGCAAACAAATTTTGTCCCCAATTCCCTCTCCAGCCCTTTATCTGATGTTCGTCAAATAAGCTTTCTAAGGCAAGTATTAAGGAATTTGTTGATTTGAAAAATCCGCTGACTAAATTCCTTAATACGAACAAACTTGATGGTAATTATAATTACCTAGCAAACTACTTAGCGCAGCGAAAACCAGCAATAATTTGCCGCACGCCCGGATAATACCAATTCCGAAAGGTCGATCGCAGAGCCTGCGGAAAAGTCGCCCAACTCCCCCCTTTCAAAACCCGGTGTTCTCCATCAAAATAAACTTGAGAATATCCCCTATAAGGATAACTTTCAAATCCCGGATAGGCGTCAAAGGTTGAAGCAGTCCACTCCCAAACATTGCCCAACATATCATAGCAGCCTGCCGCACTTGCTCCTTTGGGAAAGGCATCAACTGGCGAAGTATTGGCAATATTATTGCCGTGATTGCACAGGCTGCCGTTTGGCGGTTCTTCTCCCCAAGGATAGATGCGATATGTTTGATTTGTGGCGTCCCAACTCGCAGCTTTTTCCCATTCGGCTTCCGATGGTAAACGCTTGCCGATAAAGTTGCAGTAAGCTTCGGCTTCGTACCAACTCACGCCGCAGACTGGATGGTTGTTGAAAGCAGGATTTTCTGACCAGTAAAGCGGTTGAGAGACGGCTTCGCCTTGCAGCCATTTCCAGCCGTCCGCTGACCACCAATCAGGGTTTTGATAGCCGCCGGATTCCATGAAATCTCGGTATTCACGGCAAGTGACGGGGTAGCGATCGATCGAGTATGCTTCTAGATAACACAGGTGGCGCGATCGCTCGTTATCCAAAGCCTCAGCAGCATCGCTTCCCATGTAAAATTCTCCGCGCGGAATTTCAATCACCGGGGAATCGGTAATTGGGAATCGGGAATTGGGCATTGGGAATTGAGCATTGGGCATTGGGCATTGGGCATTGGGCATTGGGAATTTCTGCTGCTTTATTCCTCTCTGTTGGATAGAATTAATCCGTGTATCCGTGTCCAAATCCGTGTGGTGCCTTCCTTCCTTCTTCCCGTGCATTTGCAACACGAAAGCAACAGTTTCACAGTGCTGGCTTTCGTGCTGAATAATAAACCGCCAGAGACGTTCTTGCTCGTCGATCGGCGCTACTTCCAAATAATCTAACACCTTTTTTCTCACCGCGTTCAGATATAATTCGACTTCAGGTAACGTCGGCAGAAAAACCCGTTGTTTTTTCGGCAAAATATCAGCAGCAAACAGTTGGTGATACTGAGGAAAGACCGGTTCCAAGCCAGCACATCGCTGCAACAGCCACAAATCCTCAGTATAAGCAATGTGACCTAAGTGCCAGCCAACTGGACTGAAATCAGGATGAGCTTGGCGGCAGAAAGTATCATAATCGATGTCTGTAAATAGCTTGAAAGTGCCTCGGCGACACTGCTGCAAATCGCGATAAATTGCCTCTCTACAAGATTGGATAGATTTCGATATCACGCTCTACTCCGGTACTGATAATGCTCTGGACTGGACACTCGTGCCAATTGCCAGCAAATAAAGCTTCAGAAGCAATGATGACAGAATCCGGGAAATTTAAATCGTCTCGCAGCCAATAGAGGGAAGGAGGGGCTTTTTGGGAAGCAAAGCGAGAGGCAACGAGCTGGTGTCCGTCGCTGATAATTATATTAGCTGAAAATTCTACTTGGTGAAAGTTTGCTAGCTCTGCCAAAATTTTCAGCGACTTTTGCAAAGCTGCTTGTACGGTCAGATTTCCGGCTGTCAATTCATTGACAAACAAGCCGAAGATATGCTCAGAATCTGTAGTACCGTTAATTGATTGATACAGCGTATCGCTGAGCCGATCGCGAATTGGTCTGTAAAGAGTTTGCCGAAAATTCTTCACGAAGCCGTTGTGTACGAACAGCAGGCGATCGTTCTGAAACGGCTGACAGTTGCTCAAATCTACAGCTTGTCCTGAAGTTGCACTGCGAACATATCCGATCGCGCATCCAGATTCAACGAATCGACTGATACTCGGAAGGTTAATGTCGCTCCAAATTGGCTGTACATTTTTATAAGTAAACGGGTCAGTATCTAGGTGCGGGTGATACCAACCAATACCAAAACCGTCAGCATTGAGTAGGCCAGAAGTCATTTCGCGGGGATCGTAACTCTGCACAATTAGGGAATGTTCCGGCTTGTACAGAATAGCATCGAGTAAAATCGGCTCCCCGAGGTAGCCAAGCAAACGGCACATAAAATTTTTGCAGCAATTTGATTAGCATTGTAAGTCATTAGCCGAAAAATTGCCCGTTAGCGAAGCCCGCCCCTACGGGGGCTACGCCAACGAAGAGGATCGCCCATCTTCAGCGCTGACAACAAGGTTTTTGGTAGCCTGCTGCCAGCATCGCAGTACAAACGATACAGTTAAGGTAGAACCCCTGCAACACAAGGAGACTCTTGAATGTTCATCGACGAACTCATCCCAATGGCGAAAGAATTGATCGAACAGCCGATCGCCTTCGCGGGCGGATTTTTATCTGGCCTGCTTCGACTCAACCTTCACGAAGATCCCGTTAAAAGCTGGATCGACGAGCAAGCTGGTTCAACTTCCTACACTACTCCCCCAGCCGAACCCACCAACGGTAAAAGCAGCGGGCCTCAGTCAATCTCGATCGACTAAGGAAAAGCAGTAACATCCTCCCAACGCCAAACTGATTACAGTTATGGCGTGGGCTTCCAAACTTCACACTTTGGCTTTTCGCGTTTTTCCCTGACGGGATTTCCACACTTGGCTAGATTGAATTGCTCACTTCCCGCTAGTAAGTCTGCACAGACACAAGCGATTCCCGTATAACCTTTTTCAGATAGATGAAGTACAATAACACCAGTGTGTAAACCAGTTCCAAATATCTTGCTGAGAAAGTTGACGAAATGCAAACTCGATCGCATTTCCTAATTATTGATATTTTTTTTGTTAATCAAACTGAAAATATTTTTAAATTTTGATCCTAATTTTTCAGGTTTATGATAAATCAGGCGAAGGGGGCGACAAGTATATTACTTTCGCCCTTTTTATTGATTACTTTATTTAATTATTTTGTGTGTTTCTATGATTATTCTCCATCACTCCCAAAGCATTTTTCCATAATCTCGGTAAGTTACCTGAGCATAAAATCCTCAAATATAATTGTATCATTTTCCTTATTAAATTAACTTATAAGCTGTCGCGCATTTAAATTCTATATTAGGGGCGGGCTAGAAGCCCAACCCTAATCCCCACAAAAGTTTGATTGTTTTTTGACATATAATTTAAAGGCCGCAACAGCTTATAGCGATTCTAAGTGAATTGTGTAATTGTTGTAGGGGCAAAACTCACGCCCGGTTGCCCCAATCCGTGGGGGGTAGGCACAGGGCACTAGCCCTACATATTTGTACAACTGATGCGAGGATTGCTATAAGCTGTGGAGCATTTAAAGCAGTAACGAGGCTTGTATGGTGCGTCAATCGATTTGAGATTTGAGATTTTAGATTAAAGAATTGACTCCCCGGATAAATGCTCTTTCTTGAGGATTTTCGATTTGAGATGCTTTCAATTGATTCCACAGATAAATCACGTGGCGGGTACCACCTTTGAAATTCGTGGTCAGGAGTTAACACTTACGCGCTTATGCGGGAAACATTTCTGTAATGACGCACCCTACTATCGTCTTTTAAATACCGAACAGCTTACTCATCAATTCATTACTACTTTTTTTAACAGGTAAAACCTCAAATGTAAACTTTTAATAGGTAATTCATCTACCTGATAGAAGCTATAATATACAAGATATGTCCATAATTGCAGCGAGGATAACTGTAGTAGAAGTAAGCAGAAATAGTATGTTTAGAAAAATGAATTTACAAACCAGACTAATCAGTGCCTTTCTGACGATGGGACTTTTAGTATTTTTAGTAGCCTGGGTAGGATGGAGTTCAACATCCAATCTCAGTCAACACATAGAGACTATCGGTAAAAATAAATTACCGAGTATTGAAGCATTATTGAAAATTAACGAGGGACAAACCCAAATTGAGTCATCCGAAAGAGCGCTAATTCATCCCGCACTCAGTCAAGCAGAAAGGCAAGATGCTTTAAACAGAATGGACAAGGCTTGGCAGCAGATTCAAAATGGGTTTAAAGCATACGAAGTGCTTCCTCGTACCTCAGATGAAGACGCACTATATCAACAAATGCTTAAGTATTGGGAGGAGTGGCAGCAGGAAGCTCAAGAACTCCTGCTAATTAATAAAGAATTTGAAACACTGGGAATTTTCAATCCTTTGGCTTTGCAGATTGAACTACTTAAGCAGGGTAAAAGTAATTCGCCGGAAATGGCAAGAGCAAACACAGCTACTAACCTTTTGAATAAACTTAGTCAGCAAGCTAAGGTGATTCGTGTTAGATTTATCAAATCTGAACAAGCCACTTTAGCAGTAGCTGAATCCAACCGAAAGGAAGCAGACGAAGCTTATAAAAGCGCAGAAAACGATCGTAAAAAAACTCAAATAGCTGTAGTATTGGGCATGACATTGGGGCCGCTAATAGCGATTATTTTAGGCATATCTTTAAGCATAGCGATCGCCAAACCTTTAGATCGAGCGCTCAAAGGTATTATTAATATGATTGTCAGTTCTTCTACCGAGATAGCGGCTACAATTGAGCAACAGGAACGTATTGCTGTACAACAAGCTGCTTCTGTTAATCAAACAACCACCACAATGGATGAATTGGGCGCATCATCGAGGCAATCAGCTATGCAAGCCGAATCAGCCCTTGAAAATGCCAGTAATGTCTTAAATATGGCTGCCGAAGGCAGTAAAGTGGTGCATAAAACCCAGCAGGGAATGTTGAGTTTGACGGAAAAAGTCGGAGCAATTGCCGCTCAAGTTTTAAACTTGAGCCAGCAAACCAATCAGATTGCTAATATTACCAATTTAGTCAGCGATTTGGCTAGTCAAACTAATATGCTGGCGATTAACGCTACAGTGGAAGCAGTACGCACGGGAGAACAAGGAAAGGGGTTTGGGGTGGTGGCGACGGAAATTCGCAGACTGGCAGATCAAAGCAAAAAATCGTCGGATCAGATTAGTGATTTGATAAACGGTATTAAGAATTCCATTAATAAAACAGTGATGGTAACAGATGAGGGCAAGAAAACTTTAGATAATAGCCTGAAATTGACTGAAGGTGCGGCGGATAATTTTAACAATGTTGCTAATGCTATTAACAGTGTTGTTGTCAGCAGTCAGCAAATTTATCTTAATACCAAACAGCAGGCGATCGCTATTGAGCAAGTGGTAGATGCGATGAATGTTCTGAATAAAGGAGCAGCGGAAACAGCCAGCGGTATTACCCAAAGTCGAATTGGCACTCAAACACTTAACAAAGCGGCTTTAAATCTCAAATCCTTAGTTTAATTGAGAAAAGAAAGTAATATCCTAAACTGGGGATGAAGGAGATGGACAGAAAATTTGTCGCATTCCTCATTTCCACTTGGCAATTCCAAATTTTGCCCAAGGATTGAAGGTGACATCTCCCCGTTTAGGAAAGGGCTGTCTAGATGCGTATAGTAATTCTCAAGTGAATGAGGTATAGATTTGAATTTTAGATTAAAGAATGGCAGAAGTGGGGAATTGGTAATTAATTGCCAAGTACCTCACGAAAGTTGACAACCGCTATATCAACGCTCGTGGCCCAGAGCAACCTAATATATTATACCTTGTTAGTCGCTATGTTTCCGAAGATGCTTGGTGATTCGTCGCCCACCCATCAGTGATCTGATTAAAATCAAGTATTGTTCAGGGGTAGGATTCCTCGTCGCCACAAAACTCATATCCTCACTCATTCGCAGGGCGAGTGAGGATATGAGTTTTGATTAAGCTAACTATTGCAGCCAGTACCAAGGGTTGGTCAATCGATTTTAGATTTTAGATTTTAGATTTTAGAATTGAAGCATTGACTTGCGCGAGATAAATACGTTCGGCAAGTTTCTCGGATACAGGTTTTTTATTTATCCACGCATAAATCAGGGGGCTTGTATCCTGGATGCTTTCGGTGAGTGCGGCAAACCCTTTTAGTTAGAGTCGATCGCCCAGTTGTATGCTAGATAGCACTTGACAGTTAAATTAACAGGTTATTATGTATAGCACAACAAGTTCAGTTCGATCGACATGACTATCTACATTGGAAATCTGTCTTACCGCGCCACCGAAGAAGACCTGAAAGCAGTATTTGCAGAATACGGCACAGTCAAGCGAGTTGTCTTGCCTACCGACAGGGAAACCGGTCGGATGCGCGGTTTTGCATTTGTTGAGATGATGGAGGATGCCCAAGAAGACGCTGCAATTGCCGAATTAGACGGTGCAGAGTGGATGGGCCGCCCCTTGCGAGTGAACAAAGCTAAACCGAAAGAAGAGGGAAATCGAGGCGCAGGTATCAATAGAAACGACGGATATTAGTCGGCGGTGCGGCGGTTGACATCCTCTCGGAACCCACCTGATGCACCAGTGCGCCAGTAGGGCGGAATTGCAAGCAGCAGTTGATTTTGGGGATGAAATGTCAAATCCGCTGCACAAAAATATCGATTCTTTGTGGGCTGCACTTGATTCATAACTTTTTGAGCAAGACAGAATTTAGGCACGCTAGTCTAGAAACCCGATTTCTTGGGCGATACCGGGCTGCTAAAAGCAAAATTTGTCAGGAGAAACCGGGTTGATGAGCGTTAATCTTAAAAAGAGTAAACTCGCCCTTTTTCATCAATATAAACTGACCGGTCTTGCCTAGTGCGGCCGTCTGCTCTGGTGATGCGAATCGTCAAAATGTTTGTCTGCGAGTCAACGTTATAGTCGTATTTCAAAGTTGTGGTTGCTGTTGTGGCATTAATCGGAATATTGGCAATGTCGCCGGTACGATTGCTGATGCGAACACTGATGTTTCTGCTGGCTCCGACGGGCAAGGATGACAAGCGGCCACCTGATTCACCGTATTCTAGGTTCAATCCCGTTTCATTTAACAGTCTGAGGGTAATGTTGCGAGTATTGTCAACCTGCGCTTGAGGTTGCCAGAATCCGGGTTTTGTCCCGCCGTCAGTTGCAGGTTGAGATAATGCTGGATGGGGATGCAGAAAGCCGAGAGCGGCAAGTATTGCTGCGGTTGCAATAATTTTTGATTTCACTGTTTGTACCTCCGGGTCATTCGATTTTAGATTTTAGATTTTAGATTTTGGATTGACTTGCGCGAGATAAATGCGGGGGCTTGAGGATTTTCGATTTTCGATTTGGGATTGATTCCACGGATAAATCACGTGGCGGGTACCACCTTTGAAATTCGTGGTCAAGAATTGGTTATATTTCTATCCTAGCTTTAAAATCCGATGTTAGTGGAAGGAAGAGGGAATAAGGAAGAGGGAAGAGGGAAGAGGGAAGAAGCAATAAAAGGAATAAAAGCCAGGGTTTGAGAAATTAAGAATTTCCTAACCGTCGGGCGCGGTTGCTATATCTACTCAGAAACCGGGCTTCTGTAGTTGTTAATAGTCCTGGACGCACGGGTTGTCTAGAAAGCCGATGGCTGAGCGGGTGGCTGCTTGCCAAAGCTATGATTTAGAGTAGAAACCGGATTTCTGAGGTAAAGTGGGTGCGGGAGTGGTTAATTGTTAATTATCGATCGAGCGGCTTCTAGCAGCAGGCGCTGTTCGGCGCGGACGATCGCCCTGCTAGTTTGTTCTACGGCATCGACATTGACCGAAATAGACGAAATTCCCCACCGCACGAAGGATTCAACTGTATCGGGATACAATGCGGGAGCGTCGCCACAGATCGAGCAAGGAATGCCGGCGGCCCTGGCTTGTTTGATTAATTGTTCGATCGCCCTCATCACTGCTCGCTCGCGCCCGTTAAATGCACCTGCTACCTGGTCGGAGTTGCGGTGAATGCCTAACAGAAATTGGGTTAAATCGTTGGTGCCGATGGAAATTCCTTGAACCCCGGCTTTTACGTAATCTGGTAATAAAAATAACACCGAAGGAACTTCCGCCATAATCCACAGTTGAAATTCGGGCGAGCGGTTTTTCCAAACAGTTTCTAAGCGCTGGCGGCAGTAGATAAACTCCTCAACCGATCGCACGAAAGGCAAAATTAAATTAACATTTGTATGACCTGACTCGCAGACTTTTTGAAGTACGCAGAGTTCCCAATCAAATAATTCCGGTTCAAAGGTATAACTGAAACTGCCGTGGTCGCCTGACTCGCGTAAATCGAGAGAGCGATAAAATATTGGCTGCGGGGAAACGGCAGCAGCAAATAAGCTGAGGCAATCCGCCATGCGATCGACAAATTCCGATTGGCGGCCGTCTTGTAGCCAAACTTTGGGGTTTTGACAGTCCAAAGCTTCTAATGCCATTAATTCCGATCGCAGCAATCCGATGCCGTCTATTGGCAGATTTTTGAGGCGGTCAATCGAACTTGTTTGGCTGACATTAACTAGCAGTTGAGTTGCCGTTGGTGGGCCCCAAACATATTGAGTAGACTCAGATTGTCGAGATTTAGGATCGGAATTGGACGATCGATCGGAGGTAGAAGATTGGTGCTTGGCTATTGACATTTTGGCTGCTGTACTGTATATATCTGCCTTTTTTGCTGTGTCCAGAAGTCGGCGGCTGTCTGCTATCTCGATGGCATCGGGTTGGGCGAGGGCAAAAACTTCTCCGGTATCGCCGTCTACCAAAACCGAATCGCCCGAGGCGATCGCCCGCGTGGCCCCGGTCACTCCCACAACGGCGGGAATCCCCAATTCTCTTGCTAAAATGGCGCCGTGGCCTGTCATACCTCCTTGTTCGGCAACCACCCCAGCAGCAACCTTCAGCCAAGGTAGCCAATTCGGCTCGATTGTCCGGGCTACTAAAATGCCTCCGGCTAGGAATTCCGCGTTTTCTGGGTGGGAATTAGTCATAACTTGGGCAATTGCTTCGGCTTTTCCTGATGCTGCTGCCACACCTCTGAGTATGGCAGGAGTTCGGGCTCTTGCGATCGAGTTTGGCTGCCGGAGGTATCTCGGATTTTCCTCTACCGGCGCGACTTTTTCCGCTTTGACAAGACGAACTTGAGTGAAATAAAACTGCAGTTCGCCGCTGTTTTCTGTCTGGTTTAGCGTCCACTCCAAAATTAAATCTGAGTCAAATTCGGCGATCGCTTTTTTACTCAATTCAATGATTTCTTGCAGTTGCGATTCCTCTAAAACGTATTGTGTTTGTGCTTCTTCTCCCAGCGCTAAAACTTGCACGCAACAGTCAGCAAAATCAGAAAGTATAAAGGGAGAATCGGGAATTGGGAAAGCAGCAAACTTGCCCAGTAGCAGTTTTTTTTTCGGTTCACTATCGCCGACTTTGAGATTGTAGGCTAATGTTTTGTAACCGATCCGCTGGAATTTAACCGCGCTTGTTTCCGGCTGCACTTGATAGTAATCGGGGATGGTTTCTCCCCTAGCCAGGGACAATCCCAAACCGCTGGTGGCTTGGATTTCCCACTGTGCGCCCGCCTTTGTTTTCACCTCGCCCGCGGCGATGGCTTCTTGAAGTGGCTGCACCAAAACTGCGGGATTGATTTGCTGTACCCGCAGCCCGCACCGCTGCCAGTAAAATAGACTTCGGGCTCTGAACATTTCTGCCCAAGCTCGTTTGAGTCCGGCCCCAATGGCTTCGGGTTCTGCCCGTACTGCCTGAGATTCCAAAATGCCGACTGTTTTCGGGTTCCAGGAAGTCAGGGAAGGGCGAAAAATTAAGGCTGTGGAGTTTAAGTTTGACTGTGAGTTGAGTTGAGAAACAGCAGACTCTAGGGTGGAGAGCAGTGAATCGGGCAGTTTGCCGGTGAGGATTTGGTGGCGGATGCTGCGGGCGATCGATTGCAGTTGTCTGGGTTCATCGACATTCAAGTGCAGGGAAGAGTGTGGCCAGTCAGCAAACAGCGGTTCTAGGCAGTCGATCGACTCTAAAAACTGCCAGAATGTAGTAGCCGGCACGACAAAACCCGGTACAACGGGATGATTTTTCTGGAGCAAACAGCTCAAGTAAAATGCTTTTTCTCCCACTGCATCTCTGTCTGAAGGTTGAATTTTGTCTAACCAGTAGAGGTTTTTCACGCTGCGAGCCTGTCCGTGGAAACAGATTGAATTTGATAGTTTTTCCCATTAATCACTTACGACAATTTTAGGATGAACAAGCGACAATGGACGGGATTAGTCAAATCTTTTCTCAATCTATTTCTTAAGTCTAACTGTCCTCTTTGTCAGCGACCGGCCGCCGGAGAGTTTTGTCCCTACTGTGACAAGCAGCTTCAGCAATGTCAATTAAGCGATCCGGGTCGATTTTGGCATTCACAGCAGCGTGTTTTTGTGTGGGGTGAGTATGGCGGGGCTCTCAAACGGGCGATCGCAGCTTTGAAATATGACGGCAATCCGCAATTAGCCAAACCTCTCGGCGGCTGGCTGGCGGAAGCTTGGCTGAGTTTTCCCGAATTAGCTATAGACAATTTAACTGTTGTACCGATTCCCCTGCACAAAGAAAAGCTCAAGCAGCGCGGTTTTAACCAGGCGGAACTTTTGGCTGAAAGTTTTTGCGATCTGACTGGTTTGCCTTTGCAGCGGCACGGTTTGGAACGGGTGAAAAATACTCAGGCTTTATTCGCTCTGACGCCGCAGCAGCGCCAAGCGGAAATGAAAAATGCTTTAGGTTTGGGGAAAGATTTCCGTCGTCGCCTCCCGCGCGATCGAGTGCTGTTAGTTGATGATATTTACACTAGCGGTACTACGGTTAAGTCGGCAATTAAAATTTTGGAACAATCGGGAATTTCGGTTTATGGAACTGTGGCACTTGCAACTCCGAATAAGATTAATAGGTAAGCTGTGACGGCATTTAAATTTCAACAGATTTGTAGTGAGGACTAAAGTCATCAAATTTGTTGACTCACTTGTGACCTCAGAAACCCGATTTCTACGAATAGTTCTCGTTCATCGAGGTAAAAGTCGTATAAACCGGGTTTCTCGCCCCTCGCGAGTCAGCCATGAAACTGTCCGAAGTGTTGATTAATGATGATTTACTAACAAGATTTTTTGGGAAAAAGGAACCGCGAAGACGCTATTGACGCAAAGAAAGAGAAGGGAGAGAGTTTAGGCGGAAAGCGGGAATTGATTGCTGATGTTCCACCGGCTGCCGTCGTGAAGCAGTAAAGTTAACGCCGAAGCGGTAAACTCAAAGTGGAGCGATCGCCCTGCAAATTCCAACCAAGCTGTTTGAAAATTCTCCTTAGTTAAATCGCGAAATGCTACTGTCATGTGCGGTACAAATGGGCGACTTTGAGAAACTCGATCGACAATTCCCAAATTTGCCTCCAAATAACTCATCAAAGATGAGTGAATCTCCAGCAATTCGGGCGATTTGAAAACATCAGCGTAAATGACGCGGGGCGTGAAAGCAGCAAAACCGGATAGAGTAACGGGAATGGGCCGCCGATTTGCAGAAAACTGGTTCAAACTTTCCTCTAATTTGGCAACATCCTCCGCTAACGAGTGAAAAGGAGGTTGCAGCGTGATGTGCGGCGGGGAATTCAAAGCACCGCGGCTGTTGTAATGTTCCGCAAAATATAGTTTAATCTCAGTAATGTGTTGTTCAATATCGGGAGGCGGCACTAGGGCAATAAAAAATCGCTGTTTTGACGGGTTCATGGGATAACATCGCAGTGAGGAAGAAATGGCGGAGTATGGAAAATCGAGTATTTACTCAAGGCTTGTACCAAAAACTCCATTCCCAATCTACAATCCAAAATCCAAAATCTAAAATCTAAAATTTAAAATGCCTTGGTTTGTCAAAATTGAGCAAGGAATTGTCGAAAAGCCTGTCTTTGACCAATACGTGCCAGCTCACAGAGCTTATGTCCGAGAGTTGATTTCTAAAGGACACCGAGCGAAAACTGGCTACTGGGGGCGGCGGGGCGGCGGTATGTTGCTGTTTGAGGCGGGTTCGATGGATGAGGCGAGGGCGATCGTCGCTGAAGACCCGCTGGTGAAGAACGGTTGCGTTATTTATGAAATTTATCACTGGTGTGTGGTTGAAGAATAAATAACTGTGTTATACTCATAAATGAACTGGACCCACGCGATTCCAACGCCCAAATCTTGTCAGGACCGGAAGGTAGCAGCAACACGGGATGCTTGTAATAGGCGTGGTCTCCGGTTCACCCAGTTTTTTGAGGTGTAGCTCCTATGCCTGGTTTCGGAGATATTTTACAGAAAGCAGTTTACCTTGGTGTCGGGCTAGCTTCCTACGCTGGTGAAAAAGCTGGCAGCAAGTTAACTGAATTACGCACTGAAGCCCAAAAGCTGGCAGACGAATTGGTGAAGCGGGGCGAGATGTCCACGGAAGAAGCTCGCCGCTTTGTTGACGATATGGTACAACAGGCTCAGCAGCAGCCTCCCGTAGCCTCGGCTGGGAACGAAAAACCCGCTGAACCTCGGCGGATTGAAATTGTTTCTGAGGAAGAAGATGTCTCGGCAAAAGATGCTAAAGAGACAGGCGGCGTAGACAAGCTCCGCGAACAAGTGCAGAATTTACAAGAGGAATTGCGGCGGCTGAAGCGGGATTAAGCAGGAAAAAGCTCGCTCAGCAAAGCAGGAAGGGAACTCAGGATAATAATCTTGAGTTCCCTTTTTGAATATTTCCCCTGTCAGATGTGGACGGATATCAGGCAATAGGTAATAGAATTGAAAGTAGGTGCGATCGCTTCGCATGAGGCTGGCTCCACCTGTCTGTAAAATATTTTGTAATAGCCAACTGTCAAATTCATGGAAGATTGGTCTAAAGATTTTTTTGGAGTAATGGAAAATGCTGTTTCTGAAGTAGAGCATTTTTTCAGCGAAATGGGCGAAGAGTTTGTCGAAATGCTGGACGTTTTGGCAAAAATGTCGGAAGAGTTTACAGAAGAAGTACAAAATAATCTGATTAACGACATTGACGGTTATTTCAATGAATTTGACGGTTTATTTAATGAATTTATCGAACCGATAATTGAAATTTGCCGCGACTTCGACCCGCAATTTGATGAGATAGATTTGTCGATGGTGACTTATGTAGACCCTTCGCCGACGCAGCAGCCGGCTTGTCGCGGTTGTCGCAACTATCACGGTCAAGTTTACGGGGGAAATTTGTTGGTTTGTGCGATGCACCCTACTGGTGTGGAATCGGAGAGTTGTGCTGATTGGGAAACTGACAGCGATATGAATCCTTTTTAAGACGGCAGTTGAGTTGTTGAGGGGTTAATTGCTTATGGTAACGTCAATTCAGTCTCCGTCAAAGATTTCTTTGGAAGAGTTTCTGCTATTGCCAGAGACTAAGCCGGCTAGCGAGTATGTTGACGGTCAAATTTATCAAAAAGCTATGCCCCAAGGAAAACACAGCACGTTACAAACTCGTTTTGGAAATAGAATTAATCAGGTGGGAGAACCGCAAAAGTTAGCTTTTGCTTTTTCAGAATTGCGTTGCACTTTTGGGGGACGTTCTATTGTTCCAGATATAGCAGTGTTTGAGTGGTCGCGCATTCTTCTCAATACTAAGGGAGAAGTAGAAAACAGGTTTGAAATTGTGCCGGATTGGACAATTGAGATTTTATCGCCGGATCAAAATCCAACTCGGGTCATTAATAATATTTTGTTTTGCTTAAATCACAATGCTAAACTGGGTTGGTTGATTGACCCGGCAGAAAAATTAGTTCTTGTTTTTAAACCGCAGCAGCAACCAGAGGCGAAAGAGAATCAGGATATTTTACCTGTGCTCGATGTGCTGTCGGATTTGCAACTGTCGGCCGATGATTTGTTTGCGCTGTTAAGTTTCGATCGCCCGTGAGTTACAGTTGAGTCAGGGTAATTTTGCATCTAACGGCATTTAAAGGTGAATCGCTCAACGGCTAATAATTCGCAATTTGGATTTCCGAAGATGCCGCCATCGCTGCAATTGCGACAGTATCAGCGAGTGGCGGTGGCTAATTGGTTTGCGAATCAGGGACGCGGTACGCTGAAGATGGCGACGGGTAGTGGCAAGACGATTACTGCGCTGGCGATCGCCACTGAATTATACAATAAAATTAACCTGCAAGTTCTGCTCGTAATTTGCCCTTACTGCCACCTGGTGAATCAGTGGGCGCGCGAATCGGAGAAATTTGGTTTAAAACCTATTTTGGCTTTTGATAGCGCCCGTAGTTGGCAGAATAAGCTGGCTGCGGGTTTGTATGAAGTGCGATCTGGCGATCGGCTATTTCTCACAATCATCACTACTAATGCTACCTTAATGGGAGATAGTTTGCGATCGCAACTGCGCTATTTTCCAGAAAAAACCCTGATTATTGGAGACGAAGTTCACAACTTAGGCGCGCCCCGTTTAGGAGAAAGTTTGCCGCGCAATATTGGACTGCGACTCGCCCTTTCCGCTACCCCAGAAAGGCATTTCGACGAACAAGGAACTGAAGCTATTTTAGATTATTTCGGCCCGGTTTTGCAGCCGGAACTTACCTTAGCCGACGCCATCCGCCAAAAAGCCTTAGTACATTATTTATACTATCCAATTTTAGTAGAATTGACCGAAGCCGAAACCCGCAAATATTCCCGCTTAACTCAAAAGATTGGCTGGGCGCTTTGGGGCGATGAAAAAGTAGAAGAAAACGATGCTTTAACAACTTTATTAATGCAGCGAGCTCGGTTAATTGGGGCTGCGGCTAATAAATTAGTAGCGTTGCGAGAATTAATGATTCACCGTCTCGACACCGCCCACACTTTATTTTACTGTGGCGACGGTGCGATCGAAGGAGGGGCGCGCCGAAATAACAACCGCCAACTAACAGAAACCGCGAAGTTATTGGGTTCAGAATTAGGCTACCGAGTTAACACTTATACTGCGGCAACTCCTTTAGCAGAAAGAGAACGATTGCGCCGACAATTTGAGAGTGGAGAATTGCAAGGTTTGGTAGCGATTCGCTGTTTGGATGAAGGCGTTGATATTCCAGCAATTCGCAATGCTGTAATTTTAGCAAGCAGTAGCAATCCGCGCCAGTTTATTCAGCGCCGGGGACGCATTTTGCGGCCGCATCCGGGGAAGGAAAGGGCAACTTTATTTGACATGATAGTTTTGCCTCCCGATTTGGGTCGGGAAACCTTAGAAGTCGAGCGCAATTTGCTACGAAAAGAGTTGAAACGGTTCTTGGAATTTGCCGATTTAGCTGACAATGCTGGGGAAGCTAGAGTGAAATTGCTTCAAATTCAGAGGCGTTACGGGCTATTAGACATTTGACATTTATTAAGGTTCGGTTTATGTTTTAGAATAGAGAATTATTCGATCGTAGTTTGAGTTGCTAGTTTAGTTCGCGATCGCACGCATAGTTCAGAAACCCGGTTTCTTTGTAGATTTCTCGTGAGTGTTCGCAAAACTCGTAGAAACCGGGTTTCTCGCCCATGAGCCTAGGCCCTGTATATTTTAATATTTGCAAAAAAAATATGACGGAAAATCTGAATGAAAATCTGATTATGGCATTTAGATATGAAGATAGTGCGATCGCAGCCGTACCGACAAGCATTTTAGCAGAAAAGCGTTCTTCTTATCAAACTCATCAGGAATTCAGCGACGTACAGCAACCAATTACTAGCGCGCCACCGGAAGTTAGACAAATTATTGAGCGGGTATTGGAAATTGAAAAAGATAAACTGTACATGAGAGCTCCTCGCCACATTAACGATGACATTTTAAAAATCATTAAGGAAGCAATTGTATGAAGTTAATCTCAATTACTCTATGCAACTTTCGTCAATTTTACGGCAAAACTCCCGAAATTAAACTAGCTTGGGGCGGGCAAAATATTACAGTAATTCACGGGAATAATGGCGCGGGAAAAACTGCCTTAATGAATGCCTTTACGTGGGTACTTTACGGAAGATTTAGCGCGGCTTTTGCGGCAGAAGAACAATTAGTAAACAAGCGCGCTTTGGCTGAGGCGGAAATGGGAAAAGCCGTAGGTTGTTGGGCGGAAATTGTGTTTGAACATGACAGCACGCGCTACCAAGCAAGACGCATTTGTCGTGCTTATAAAAGTGAAAATACTGTAGAACATGGTAAGGCTGAATTGTTTCTGAATGTAGCAAAAGATAACGGTCTGTGGCTGAAGCCGGATCAGCATCCAGATGATATTATCGGGCGGATTTTGCCGGAAAGTTTACATAAATATTTCTTTTTTGATGGGGAGCGAATCGAGCAAATTGTCCGCTATGACAAGAAGGCAGAAATTGCGGAAGCTACTAAGGAGTTGCTGGGAGTTGAAGTGTTGAATAGATCGCTCCGGCATTTACTAGAAGCAAAAAAATCTCTAGAGACAGATTTAAATATAATTGGGAATGCTGAAACGAAGAAACTTTTAAAAGACAAGCAAAAAATTGAGCAAGAAGCTGAGCAACTTTCGAGCAGACAAGTAGAAATCGAGCAGGAATTGGTCAACCAAGGGGAGTTAAAAAAAGCAGTTAATGGTAACTTATTGGAACTTAGCGGTGCTGCGGATTTACAAAAGTTGCGAGACGAATTGGAAATGCAGAAAAGTTTATTGAAGCAACAAATTGTACAGGCTACAGATGCTCTCAAACGCTCAATCTCTATGCGGGGTTATGGGGTATTTCTGTCAGAGGCTGCGGCTGAATTTAAAGTAATTGTTGAAGGTTTGCGGGAAGGCGGCTCGTTGCTTTCGGGGATTCAGCGGCCGTTTTTGGAAGAGTTATTAGCGCAGCAGCGGTGTATCTGCGGTGCGGAATTAGTGGAGGGTTCTGAGTCTCGCCAACAGGTTAGCGGTTGGATGGATAAGGCGGGTGTGGGCGATGTGGAAGAAACAACTATTCGGATTAGCGATCGGGTAAATGAAATTGATAAACAAGTGGCTGATTTTTGGGAGGAAATTGACCGACACCAAGGCAATATCAGCCGCGACAGAACCGAACTTTCTCGGGTGGAAAATCAGTTAGACGATATTCACAACAAGCTGCGAAATTTTCCTGACGAGGATGTCAGCCGCTTGCAAAAGCGCTTGGATGAAATTGAGGCAAAAATTGGCGATTTGCACCGGGAAACAGGCTCTAATCAGCAGCAGATTGAGAGTTTGAATGTGCAGGTGTCGGCTTTGGACAAGCAAATCGACAAGCAGCAACTGAATGAGCAAAGGCAAGTATTAGCCCAGCGCCGGATTGCTGCGACTCAGGATGCGATCGATCGCCTAACTGAAGTGCGAGATCGCTTAGAAAAACAGTTTTGTTCTCAGTTAGAAAAGCGAGTGCAAGATATTTTCAGTCAAATTTCTTTTACTCCTTATATCCCCAAGTTGAGCGATAAATACGAACTGACGCTAGTAGAAAATACGTCGGGAAAAGAATCTTTGGTTGCCGCTTCTACAGGAGAAAATCAAATTCTCAGTTTATCGTTTATCGGCGGGATTATTGAGGGCGTGCGGGAGTGGAGTCAAAAGAATACTTTGATGGGCCCGGATAGCAGTACGTTTCCAATTGTGATGGATTCTCCCTTTGGCAGTTTGGACGAGATTTATCGCAAGCAAATCGCGAATAAGCTGCCGAAGTTGGCGAATCAATTGGTAGTTTTGGTAACAAAAACTCAGTGGCGCGGAGAAGTTGCTCAAGAAATGGAAAGTTGCACCGGCAGGGAATACGTGCTGGTGTACAATTCTCCGAAAGCTGATTGTGAAGAAGATGCGATCGAACTTGGCGGGACGCGCTATCCTTTAGTTAGGCGCAGTCCGAATGAATTTGAATATACGGAAATTGTAGAGGTGGATTATGGCTTCTAATTCGGCAATTACGCAGGTTTTGGAAACGGATATTTGGGTGAAGGCGACGTGGGAAGAGTTTCTAAATTTTGCTGAGGATTCAGCATGGGAAAAGGGCAAGTTTTATTACTATCAAGAACACATGAGGGTAGAAATGTCACCAGTAGGGCCATTGCACGGGCGTCAAAATTCAATTATGGCCTGTGTAGTTATTCTGTTTGCAACATTGAGAAATATCCGAGTAGTTCAGTTTACTAACACCAGTTTTCGCAAAGCAGGTATCGGCGAGTTTCAACCTGATTTAGCTTACTACATTGGTTCAGATTTAAGAGTGCCTCCTGATGATAGCAATTCTGCTGTTGATTTAAATCTATACGATCCGCCTAATTTGATAATAGAAATTGGTGCATCTTCTTTTAACGATGATTTAGGCAGTAAGCGGTTGCTTTACGAAAATGCAGGAATTAGTGAATATTGGGTTGAACGTGCAAACACGCGGGAGGTTTTTGCGTTTGCGATTAATGGCGGAGGTAGCGGGAGAATTCAAGAGTCGCGGGTTTTACCGGGGCTGGAAATCCGGTTAGTTGAGGAAGCTTTGAATCGCAGTCAAACGCAAGATGATGGGGAAATTAATCGCTGGTTGATTCAAACTTTTAGTCAAGGTTGAAGGGAGTTTGACGTGAAAAAGCAGTATCATAAGTTGGTGCGCGATCGCATTCCTGAAATTATTCGCCAAAGCGGGAATGAATGCGAGGTTGTAATTTTGTCGGAGGCAGAATACCGTCAAGCTTTGCTGCAGAAATTGATTGAAGAAGCGGGGGAAGCCGCAGAAGCCCAGGAGGAAAATTTGGTGGCGGAATTGGCGGATTTGTATGAGGTGATAGATGCGGTGATGGCGAGTTTTGGCATTTCGGGCGATCGACTTTTGGCGGAACAAATGAAGCGGCGGGAAGCAAGAGGAGGTTTTGCACAAAAAATTATGTTGTTGCGGACATTGTGAAGTGGCCCTGCGCCCAGTGTTGGATATTGGCGAGATTTATAATAGTTAGAAACTAGATATTATGGCAATGGCTGCTAACAAAATTAGAATTGCTAAAGATAAAGCCGAGTTAGTCAAATCATTAACTTTATCGGATAACCACACTGGCCCTTTCCAGACTTATGCCGATGTCATCGCCTTCGCCGCATCCTTGGGAAAACAGCGGAAAAAACGATCGCCTTTGGGGGAAATTTCTAAACGAGAACCAGGGGCGATAGATGTTGATATTTTTGTATCCAGGGGTTACGATATGGCGATTAAGTTAATTGCGATCGCCGAAACCAAAAATCCTCAAATTCTCTCCCATCTCGACGAACAATTGGAAGCAGAACGCTTGCAAATTTTTGAAGAATATGCTAATGGCGGACTGGAAATTTTGCGAGAAGAGTTGCGGGGTGCGGCGGATTATACCGATCGCCTGTTGTTGGTTTTGATTTCTGAAAGAGACAACCAACATCGGTCAAATGAAGAATTCGATTTAAGCAAGTTCTTATTTTAATAGGTGCCCAATGAAGTATGTACTAGCAGAGATCGTAAAGAAAGGGCTTAAGGAATCTGCCAAATTTTTCGCTTACGGCTACTCAGTATTCATGATCTGCTATTTCATTCTCAAACTAATCCTTTGGGATAGAATAGGAGTTATTGCCTTAATTACCACTTTTATTCCCTTAATTTTATTCCCAACTTTCCTGCTTCCCATCATCGGATTGTCAATCATCAAAAAAAGATGGTTCACTATTATTTCGGCGATCGCCTGCATTATCCTAATAAGTTGGCTGCACATTAAATACTTTTCTCCCACACCAATAAACATCACAGATTCGCACCCCAGCATCAAAATTTTATCCCATAACGTCCATTGGTATAAAACTCAGTCGCCAAGTTTAGCTAAACTGATTCAGAATCAAAAACCCGATATTATATTTTTACAAGAAATCGTTAGTAAACATACCGAAAGAGCTTTCACCTGGTTAAAAGCAGACTACCCCTATCAAATTGGCAATCCCCCTGTAGGAATTCTCAGTAAATATCCGATTGTCTCCAGCGAAATACTGCACTTAGCCGGCCATCCAGAAACGCAGCAGCGGGCAATTATTAAATTTAACGAACAAGAAGTAGTGATTTATAATATGCAAGCTACCGGGCCGTGGTTGACCAGAGCTAGAAAATTGCGTTTTTTCAAACTTCCTGTTTACATATATGGCAAACGATCGCCTGAAATTCAAGAATTAGTGCAGCGAGTTGAGCGAGAAACTCTGCCAGTCATCGTCGCGGGCGATTTTAATATGACAGACGAAACTCAAGACTATTACAGGGTAAAGAAAGTCTTGCAAGATTCTTTCCGAAAATCTGGATTTGGGTTTGGTTTTACCTGGCCTCACGGTTGGGAACTTAACTTATTGGTAAAAAGGTTAAATTGGAGATTGAATTATCCCGTTTGCCGGATTGATTATATTTGGTATTCAAAGCATTGGGGCGCTAAATCTAGTTCGGTTTTGGAGGCAACGGAGTCAGATCATTTGCCTGTAGGAGCCGAACTTATTTTGTTAAATGAAGCCAGATTGTGAGAAGTTTTTTAGTCAATACCAGTCTGCGATTGCGAGTTCCGAAACTCTAGAAAATTCCTTGACATTGTGGGTTACGAGAGTCGCTTGCAGGGCTACGGCTGTCCCTGCAATCAAAACATCGATCGGGCCGATGGGAGTACCTTGTTGCTCCAACTGGGCGCGAATTGTAGCAGCCGCAAGAGCTGCATCGCGATCGAAAGGAATAACGTTAACTCTGCTCAAAAATTGCTGAAGTTGTTGGGTGCGTTTTGCGGGCGAATTGGATTTAGCAATGCCGACTTGCAACTCAAAAAGGACGCTCGTAGAAACGACTATTTCCAGGGGAGAAACATTCGCAAGATTTTGAGCAACTTGTCCTTGACCTTTGAAATAGTAGATCAAGGTGTTGGTATCCAAAACGTACATTTACAGACTCTCCCGCAGGATGTCTTGTCCGGATTCAGCACGAATATCTTCTAGGGATGGAAAATCTTTTGCCCAAGTTCCAGCAAGGGAAAAAACAAGTTCATTCCAAGGAATCAGAGAGTCTACGGTGTCTGTTGGTTGGTTTGCGCTCAGGTGCTTGGCACAAACGAATTCAGCGAAAGTGAGAATTTCGCTGGCTTGGTCTTTGGGAAGGGTTTTGACGATTGCGTAAATCTGTTCAGCGATGGTCATAATGTGGTTCTAGGTAACGTGCAGATTCAATTATACAAAACCAATTTGTTTCCTACTTTATCAGTCTTCGTCGCTGTGGGCTTTGCCCAATAAAAACTTAGCTAAGCACTGGTGGCAATCCTACCTCTTGCGGCTGCACAAATCGGCCGTTAAAACTAACAGCTTTATCCTCAAAAGTCCTCGCTTCCGCTACCGCTTGCCGCAAATGAGCTCGCTCCATATCGTCCTGAATTCCCCCCACCAAATATACAATTAACTTCGTCGCTAAATCCTTTCCAGAAACTAGCATTCGCTTTTTGTTCGGATCGTACAAAATCCCGTACCACGCAGACTCTGGATTGTCCATGTGGCTAAATCCTTCATCGACATCGTACCTGCGGAGTTTGTCGAAAATAGATTTCAGGGAAAGTTTCTTTCTAAATACTAGAATTCCCAAAGCATTAGCTAAAGCAACTTGACCGACGGGACGGAACAAAATATTTCCCTCGCCCCCTGGCTTTTCAAAACTAAATCGGCGCAATTCTGTCGTTTCTTCGCCGCTTTCAATTCTTTGATAGCTGGGTAAAGTTGCTAAATGATCGAACAATTTTTTAAACTCTTCAATTCCCTCTTTTAGTTCTTCATCTTCGGGACGCATGGGAATTAAACCTTTTCGTTCCGGCTTCCAATGGGGGAATTTGTATTCTAAATACCGTTCGGACATATCTTGCAGCGCTTGCAATGTGGTTAACACAGTTGATTTTGCTGCGACTGTGGCGCTGTCCCAATTGACGCGGGGGTTTCTGTCATCTTGTTCTTTTAATAAGGGATGGGTGACGGCAATTTTGCGGGCGCAAATCGCAAATCCGTTGTCCTCGTTTAATAATGCTAGCTGGCCCTGACTCAGCGTTACGGCCATTAGGTTAACGTGCACAAAGATCGATCGCACGCGCCGTTGTGCTTGCTGTCGCGTTTCCCCCGCTACCGCCGCCGGGATAAACTCAATTCCGATTTTTTCGTGAGCTAATTTATACACTGTTTCGGGGTCGATTTGATACTCTTCTGCTAAATCTTCCAGAGTAATTGCAGCGCCGACAGGTTTTTTATTTTTGTTGTATCTTTGCAGGATTCCGGTTTTAATTAAACTCATTAAACCTTGAACTCCCATCAGCCGATGCTGGCCGTCTAAGGCAAAAATAGAGACTTTTTGAGAGACATTCAAAAGCCCTAAGTTCTCGTTTTTATCAAAGGATGTAAATTCAGTCGCGGATTTGGTTGCTACGCCATTTTTATCCCATTCCTCGGCTAGAGGATTATCTACCCACGGGGGACTGACGACTACTAAAACTGCGGGGAATTTGTGCGATTTTCGGGCTGCTAAATATTGAGTGAGGGTGGCTTGGCGCGACCAATCTAAGGGACGCTGGATTATTTCGTCAATGGTTTCGTCGTCGCGGACGATGTTGTTGGTTTGGAGGTCGAATTTTTGGCGGAAAAGCGGCATCTGGGAGGCGAAACGGACGCGAGAGTCTAACCATTCTAGGGTGACTGAACCGATGTATGCTTCGCTGTTTCCCATCTGGGTTTTTTGGACGAAAATGCGATCGTCCTTTCCTAAATAATTATCTAATAAAAGTGCGATTTCCTGTCTGTCGCTATTTTCTTTTTCTAAAATTTTTATAGCGAGGTCATCCGCTGGGTTGGTTGTCATGGGCGGTTTTTATATAATTAGGTTATTTTTTCAAAAATATCATGGGTTAAATTTTATGTCAACTCTTGTTTTTTAAAAATTTTTGTGAAATACTTAAAACACTAAGTAAATTCAACCTTATATATCATTTAATGTTTTATTTGTCAATAGCTTAGGGGCGATCGGGCTTGATGCAGATGCGTCTGGGTCTCACGCGCCACCGTCTGAGTCCGCCAGGGGTTGAAAACCCGCCACCATCGGGGCCCGCCAGGGGTTGAAACCCCGCCACCATCGGGGCCCGCCAGGGGTTGAAACCCCTGTCTCATAGCGAAAGTCCTCTGAAGAGGACTGAATATGGATCAATTTCGAGGTTTATGTTTAGTCGGTTTTAACCGACTTTCGCTATGAGACGGGGGTTTCAACCCCCGGCGGAATATCGGGGAAGCGAGTGAATTGACGATGGCACTTGCCCCTGATTTCTTCATACTTCGCACCTGCAACAACAAAAACATATGTCTACTCCTTCCTTTGAATACATTTTGCCGGTAATTCGGGGAATTCAAGCGGGCCGCGAATATTACGTGTCGATGTGTCCGGTGCGTTTTTTGCCGAAATTGTTTCCCTTTGAATCAGAAGATTTGCCGCCGTCTATGCGGGCGAAACGCGCGCTTAACAAAGCTAGGATTCCCGAAATAGCTGAGTATTTTGTTAAGAATCCTACAAATTATACTTGTGGGGCTATTGCTGCTTCGATTGATGCGGATATTACTTTTGAAGCAGTGGGAAATGAGGCAGAAGAACGGAAAATCGGTCGCTTGCGAGTGCCGATGGATGCTAAGTTTACTATTAATGACGGACAGCATCGGCGGGCGGCTTTTGAGATGGCTTTGAGGGAAAATCCGCAGTTGGGATATGAGACGGTGGCGCTGATTTTGTTTCTCGATATTGGGTTGGAAAAATCGCAGCAGATGTTTGCTGATTTGAACAATTTTCAAGTTCCTTTGGAGTCGTCGCTAAGTCTACTTTACAACCACCGGGACGATCGCGCTTTTGTGGTGAAGGCGGTTGTTAAGCAGGTTGAGGTTTTCCGGTGTTTGACTGAGATGGAGAGGGGGAGTTTGAACGGGCGATCGCACAAATTGTTTACGCTGAGTGCGATCGATCGTGCTATCATGGCTTTGCTGTCTAATATTCACGGCAGCGAACAGGCAAAACCCTCTGGTTCTCGCACCAAAAAAGAACAGAAAGAGGAAGAACTTGCTCAAAAAATACAACGGGCGGTTAGTTATTGGAATGCGGTTTGCAGTTTTATTCCAGATTGGCAATTAGTTCTGCACAAGCAAGTTGCGGCGGGGGAAATGCGCCGGGATTGCGTGCACTGTCACAGTGTTGTGCTTGAGAGTTTGGGGGAAGTTGGGGCGGCTTTGCTGTCGGTTTTTCCTGAGAGTTGGGAGGAACGTTTGAGCCTTTTGCAGCAGGTTGATTGGTCGATTTATAATCCTGATTGGGAGAATGGGATTTTGTTTAAAGGGGGGATTTCTAAGTCGAGGGCGAGTGTTAGTTGGATGACGGATTATTTGAAAAATCGGTTGGGTTTGGAAACCGCAGATGCAGCACAGGCGGGACGCCCGTGCCACAATGAAGGTGGATAATATGAGTTAAATCCATTCTAGGTGGGCTTTTACTTGATTTACTGCCATTTTTACAGCATTAACACTAGCTGTTATTCTATAGTTACGAACTAGATTATTTGGACTATTGTCCGACAAAACCACATTTCCTTCCCAAAGGTGGCTTTTTCTTGACCAATCAAGTTGAGCAAGTTCTGATACTTGTTCTTGATCGAAGCAATAGCTATCAGCATCATAAGTGCAGTAGAGTAACTTTCCTAATATTTCTATTCCCACACTCCTCCCCAATAAACAACTTTCTTTAAAGTTATCAATTTCATTGACTGTCAAATCATCCGCATCTGTCTCATAAATGTATTGAGTTAGACTGCATTCTGTAAAAAATTGATTGAGGCAACTAATTATAGCTGCCGAACATTCTGATAAATCATAATCTTTGAGTTCGTTATTCGGATCGTTAGCAAAAGCGCAACTAACAGCCTTTGCTACATAATTCATTGTATATATTCGCTTTTCTTTAGATGATGGAGAACCTTTAACTTTCTCTGTCTTGCCCTTGAAAATTGGCACTTGTTCAATTAACTGTTTGCAAATACCTATTCGACCTTCCATTTCGCCAAAGGACAAGAGTAAAGATTTATCCAGCGCTTTTGTTTGCGCCATATCTCTAAAGTCTCTTTGACACTGATTAAAGTTGCCTTCTAAAACTAGCGTAATTGGGAAATCATTATTTCCAATTAACTCGCCGTTAGCACTCTCAATCAATTCGTGAATCGCTCGCTTGCGGTGCTGTCCGTCGGTAATATCTAACTTAACGCCACGAGGGATAACTACTAAACAAATTCCCCGACTTAGTTCGATAATTTGAATCTTCTCTGGATCGACATTGGCAGTGAGTGTACCCACAATCCAGGGTTGGTCTTTTCTAACGCGCTTGAGAATGTACTCCTTGACTTCCTCAGCATGGCCCTTAATCTCTGGACGGTTTTTACCAGACTCAGGCTCGTTATTGGTAGAAGGTCTTGCTTGGAGAAGAGTAGGCAAGTCATCAGCAGGCACGTTGAATTGTACCATTTTTCGCTTTCCATGCTCAAAAATTAAGCCCGGATAGCACTTCTGACGGTGGTATCTGGCGAAGTACGGCTCAAGAAATTCATCTAGTCGCTGGTTGAGTTCTGGCTGAGTCGAGCTGTCATTAGCCATAGCTTGTAAATTAATTTAAAGGTTAATATTTAATTGTAAATCATCACGGGTTATAGTAGTTAGGCAGACTATTACGTTGAAAGCTCAACGATCAAGGGCAAACAATTATGTTGCGTCACAGCGGGGAATTCACAGCACAAGTGTTGCTGCTTGGCAAGGGGAGATTGGTAAAATGACACAAGCTCAGCAGATGCCACTATTCCCACCGCGCAGCGTTAAGCAATTAGTGGATGATGTAGAAAAGTTAACTCAAGAAATTCAGGATTTGTATTGTAGCGATGAAATTCCCTGGATTTTAGGTGTATCTTTTGGAAAAGATTCGAGCGCAGTATTGCAGTTAATATGGTATGCGATCGCAGCACTTCCACTGGAAAAGCGCACAAAAACAATTCATTTAATTACAACAGATACGCTGGTTGAAAATCCGATAATTTCTACCTGGGTTCGCAATTGCATTAAACAGGTTAAGCTAGCAGCTAACCAGCAAAAAATGCCAGTTGAACCTCATCTGCTTCATCCTTCCGTTCAAGAAACATTCTGGGTATGCTTAATGGGAAAAGGCTATCCAGCACCTCGAAATGGATTTCGCTGGTGTACCGATCGCATGAAAATTCAACCTGTCAATCATTTTATTCGTGAAATGGTTAGATCTCACGGTGAAACTATTGTTGTTTTAGGTACTCGAAAGGCTGAAAGCAGCAAACGCGCTGCAACAATGAAAAGGCATGAAGCAGGTAGAGTGCGCGAGCGCTTAAGTCCTAATTCTCGTTTAATTAACTCTCTAATTTACACTCCTGTGGAAGACTGGCGGGATGATGAAGTTTGGCTTTATTTAATGCAGTATCCTAACCCTTGGGGAGGTGACAATAAAGACTTGTTTACCATGTATCGCGGTGCGACAGCAGATAACGAATGCCCTCTAGTCGTTGATACTTCTACGCCTAGCTGTGGAGATTCTCGCTTTGGCTGCTGGGTTTGTACAATGGTAGACCAAGATAAATCTATGCAGGCAATGATTTTAAACGATGAGGAAAAAGAATGGATGCAGCCTCTCCTCGATATTCGCAACGAATTAGACATAAAAGACGATCGCCCAAAAAGAGACTTCCGCCGCATCTACGGTAGAGTAGAACTGTTTGAACGCAACATGGGCGACGACACAACCTCCGTCGAACCCATCCCAGGGCCCTACACCAAATTCTGGCGAGAACACTGGCTGAGACGAGTCTTGGAAGCACAAACCCAAATCCGCAAAACCGCACCCCTAGAAATGCGCGACATCACCTTAATTACCCCAGAAGAACTTAGCGAAATCCGCCGCATTTGGCTGGAAGAAAAGCATGAATTTGACGACTCTTTGCCCCGGATTTACGAAGAAGTCACGGGCGAACCTTTTGAAGATTCCCGTCCCGCCGCCGAAAGAAAACTCCTCGGTAGCGATGAATGGACTGCGATCGAAGAGATTTGCAGCGAGGACAAAATGCACCTCGAATTGATGGCAAAACTCCTTGATACAGAACGCCAATACTACACCAAGCCCCGCCGTACAGGCATTTACGCCGATTTGGACAAATGCTTTGAAACCAGTTCGCGATCGAAGGAAGAAGCGATTGGCAACGCCCACTATCAACGCAATTTAAAAAAAGCGGTGGAAGATATTAAAGCAAATCCGACGGAAAAAATTCAGCAATTCAAAGATGCGATCGCCCAAACCAACAGTTCCGCCAAAAACGAGACGGTTGATATTGCCAAACTTAAAGAAGAACTCGAAAGCAACAGCAATCAAAGCAGACAGCTATCTTGGGCGGATATTAAATTTTCACCGCCCAATTCAGGAGAGGAAAATAGCAAAGATTAGGTCAATAATGTCGATCGGGCGATCGGGCTTTGGGGCGATCGGGCTTTGGGGCGATCGGGCTTTGGGGCGATCGGGCTTTGGGGCGATCGGGCTTTGGGGCGATCGGGCTTACCCACAAGTCCGCCGGGGATTGAAATCCCCGTCTAATAGCGAAAGTCGGTTAAAACCGACTGAAGAACCAAATCAAACGATCGCCGATTTCAGTCCTTTTGATCGCACTTTGGGGCGATCGGGCTTACCCACAAGCCCGCCGGGGATTGAAATCCCCGTCTAATAGCAAAAGTCGGTTAAAACCGACTGAAGAACCAAATCAAACGATCGCCGATTTCAGTCCTCTTTAAGAGGACTTTCGCTATGAGACAGGGATTTCAATCCCTGTCGGACTGTCGGATCGTGGGAATGGCTGATCGACCGCGATCGCACTCTCGACCCCGATTGTCCTCTGCAAGTCGATCGGGCTTACCCACAAGCCCGCCGGGGATTGAAATCCCCGTCTCATAGCAAAAGTCGGTTAAAACCGACTGAAGAACCAAATCAAACGATCGCCGATTTCAGTCCTCTTTAAGAGGACTTCAGCTATGAGACAGGGATTTCAATCCCTGTCGTACTGGGGGACTCGCACTCTCGACCCCGATCGCACTCTCGACCCCGATTGTCCTCTGCAAGATTGGGCTTACCCACAAGCCCGCCGGGGATTGAAATCCCCGTCTCATAGCAAAAGTCGGTTAAAACCGACTGAAGAACCAAATCAAACGATCGCCCATTTCAGTCCTCTTCAAGAGGACTTCAGCTATGAGACAGGGATTTCAATCCCTGTCGTACTGGGGGACTCTCGGATCGTCGGACTCGCCGATCGACCCCGATCGCACTCTCGGATTTGGTCACAAAATGATAAATTAACCTAAACAATTAGGAGGAAAAATCTTTATGGCAATGTGGCGGCTGTACTATCATTTAGTTTGGGCAACAAAAGAGCGACAGCCTCTCATATCTCCCGCAAAAGAAACCGAACTTTACTCTTATATCATCGGCAAAGCAGACACCCTCAATTGCATCCTTCATGCGATCGGCGGCACAGAAAATCACATCCACTTAATAGTTTCCATTCCTCCGACACAATCGATCGCTGAATTCGTTAAAAATATTAAAGGTAGCAGCAGCCGTTATCTCAATCAAACTTTGCAAAATCCCAATAAATTTTCATGGCAAGAAGGATACGGAGTATTTTCTTTAGGACAAAAACAACTAGACTCAGCAGTCGCTTATGTGATAAATCAAAAGGAACATCACTTGCAAAAAACCACCAATTCCCATTTAGAACAAATCACGGATCAAGACCATCCACCCACTCGGTGGCACCCGAATTCGGCAGAGAATTAATTGAAAAACATTGGCCGACTCTCAGACTCGCGGACTATGCAGCTATTCGGACTTTGGGGGCGATCGGGCTTACCCAAAGATCCTAGGAGTGATTGAAATCCCCGTCGAGAGAGCGAAAGTCGGTTAAAACCGACTAAAAACCCAGATTCAACAGTCACAAACTTCAGTCCTCTTCAGAGGACTTCAGCTATGAGACAGGGATTTCAATCCCTGTCGGACTGGGGACTCACAGATCGACCCCGATCGACCAATCGAGTCGATCGGGCTTACCCACAAGCCCGCCGGGGATTGAAATCCCCGTCGAGAGAGCGAAAGTCGGTTAAAACCGACTGTGGATGCCAAATCAAACGAGCCCGGACTTCAGTCCTCTTCAGAGGACTTCAGCTATGAGACAGGGATTTCAATCCCTGTCGTACTGGGGGACTCACAGATCGACCCCGAACTCTCGGACACGCCGATCGCACCCACCAACTTTCATCCCATCTCAACAACATCTACAATGCAATTCCTCGAACTCGTCCTCAAAAACTTCGGCCCCTATGCAGGCACCCAAACCATCAATCTCCGCCCCGAAAAAGACGGAAATCCCTGCCCAGTCATTTTATTTGGCGGCATGAATGGCGGCGGCAAAACCACCCTCATGGACGGCATTCGCCTCGCCCTCTACGGTGGCCGCGCCCAATGTTCCACCAGAGGCAATTTAAGCTACAGCGACTTTCTCAATCAATGCGTCAACCGCCACACTCCCCCATTAGAAGATACCCGCGTCGAACTAACATTTGAACAAGTCCAAGATGACAAATTAGCTCAATTTAAAATAGTTAGATACTGGAAAAAATTAGATATCAAAGACAACCTAAGCATTCTCATTTACAGCGAGATTGTCAGCGATTGGTGGTCGGACAAAGCAATTACTAACACCTGGGACGAATACATCGAAACCCTTTTGCCCGTCGGAATATCCAACCTATTTCTGTTTGACGGCGAACAAGTAAAAGAACTCGCCGAACTCGAAACACCGCCAGATTTTGTCGTCGGGGCGATTAAATCTCTTTTAGGTTTAGAATTAGCAGAACGCCTCGCCGTCGATTTAGAAATATTAGCCGGCCGCAAGCGGAAAGAAATTGCTGGCAAAAAAGACTTGGCTGCTTTAGAGAAAATCGAACAAACTTTTAAGGAAATTACCGATGAAATAGACTTAGCTAAGCAAGAACAAGCTAGCTTTAAAAACGAATTAGATAAAGCTCAAAAAAATCAGAAACAAGCATCAGACAAATTTATTTATCAAGGCGGGAAAATTGCCGCCGATCGCAGTCAGCTAGACAGCAAGCTAAATGACTACCGAAATAAGGCCGAAAAAACCCGTCAAACCATGATGGAATTGGCATCAAATACGCTACCACTAGCCCTAATTTCGCCCTTGCTAAGCGAAGCAAAAACTCAAGCCGAAACAGAAGCCAGCCAGCAGCAAGCAAAGATTGCCCAAAATCTTATCAAACAAAGAAGCGATCGCCTTCTAAACTATATCGCGGAAATCTCGTTAAATCCCCAACAGTTAGATAAAATTCAAGACTTCATCCGCCAAGAAAACCAAGAACTCGAACAGCAAGCCGGAACAGATGCCCCGCCCTGGATGAACGCCGACAACAACAGCATCCAGCAACTAGAAAATCTCCTTAGCTACCAAATCAAAGCCCAGCAAATTCTAGCCCGCGACCAAATAGAAGAAATCAAAAACATCGAATCAGAAATCGACTTCACAGACAGAGAACTCGCAGCCGCAGCTTCCCCCGAAGCCTACGAAAAACTAGAAGAAGAAGTCAGGAAAGCCCAAAAAGCAGTCGCTATCGCATCCGCCGCCTTGGAATCAGCCAACCGCCGCGTCGATGAATTAGAGAGAGAATTAGCCAAAAACCAAAAAGAACTAGAAAACTACAGCAGCGAATTCATCACCATCAGAAACAGCCAACACGTCATCGCTTCGATCGCCAAAGCCCAAGCCACCCTGAAACTCTTTAAAGAAAAACTTACCCTCAAAAAACTCAACAAACTCGAAATAGAAATTACCGACTGTTTCCGCTACCTGTTGCACAAAACTGACCTCGTGCACAGAGTTGCGATCGACACTCAAACATTTAGCCTCTCCATTTACGATCCAGAAGGCAAACCGGTACCCAAACACCGACTTTCTGCCGGGGAAAAACAATTGCTGGCGATCGCCTTTTTGTGGGGATTGGCTAGAGTATCCGGGAGACAATTGCCAGTGGCGATCGACACACCCTTGGGCCGCCTCGACTCCTCCCACAGAAACAACCTAGTGGAACGCTATTTTCCCTCAGCCAGCCACCAAGTCATCCTGCTTTCTACCGACACGGAAATTAGAAAAGTAGAATACGAAAAACTCCAAGAATTAGAGGCGATCGCCCACAGCTACCTCCTCAAATACGACTCCGCCAAACACCAAACCACCGTCGAAACTGGTTACTTCTGGGACTAAAAATTCGCGCAAAAAAATAGCCGCAACCCCCTTGACTTTGCTGGGGAGTTGCGGTAGTATATATATCATAATGGGATGGTTGCGAAAATTTTATTTTTGCCACCATCCCATTATTAAGGATAAATCCTACTAAAATAAGAATACCAAAAAAAACCGATTTAATCAAGTCGCGCCGTGTAAAAAAATGTTAATTATTTCGGGTTATCTAGAGGCTTTGCTTCCCCAACATTAACACTGTTTACAATATACCAAAAAATCTCAAACTCATGGAACCACCAGTCGATCGCATCCGCCTCTCCCAAACAGGCAAAGACCAACTATCAAAACTGAAACGATCGACAAAAATCGATCAGTGGAATATTCTATGCAGGTGGGGATTTTGCCGATCGCTCGCCGAACCCAGCATCCCATCCCCAGTACCAATTCCCAGCGACAGCAACGTCGAATTAAGCTGGGATGTCTTCGGCGGCGACATGGCTGATATCCTGATAATGGCCCTCAAGCAGCGGTGTCACCAAGACAATTTAGGCACAGAAAAAGAAACTCTAGCGAAACAGTTTCGCCTGCACTTGCACCGAGGGATTGGTTATTTGGCCGGCGATCCGAATATTAAGAAAATTGAAGACTTGGTGGCGATCGCTCTTTCGCCTGAAAAATTAAGAAATTAACTGATTTTTGACTGTTGGCGGTTCACTCATGTTATTGGTTATATCAATTCCGGTTGGATCGGAATGATTTAACCGCAGAGTACGCAGAGAACACAGAGGAAGAGAAGAGAGAGAGGAATAATTTCGATGAATCGTGGATTTGATATTATTAGCAGACTCCAACAAGTAACAAATAACTTATTACTTCTGTAACAGGGGGAAAAAATGACCTACTGGGCCTTGGCCTTCCCCAATATCCAAAGCATATTTGAGAGCAGTAGTAACATAATTCTTAGCTAATGTCACCGCTGTAAACAAATCTTTCCCCAAAGCCAAATTAGCAGCGATCGCAGCACTCAAAGTACAACCAGTCCCGTGAGTATTCCCAGTATCAACATTCTCAGTCTTCAACACATCCAAGCGCGTACCATCAAACCAAACATCAATCCCCCGCAAATCTCCCGCCATCCCGCCGCCTTTCACCAAAACAGCTTTCGCACCCAAACGATAAATCTGCTGCGCCGCCGATCGCATATCGTCTAGAGAAACAATCTGCAAACCGCTCAAAATCTGAGCCTCAAACCGGTTGGGAGTCACGACAGCAGCCATTGGGATCAAAACATCGCGCAAAAATGCGATCGCCCCGTCATCAATCAATCGATCGCCCGATCGTGAAACCATCACCGGATCGACAACCAAATTCCCTATTCGCAAAGCTTCCACCTGTGAAGCCACCGCCACCATAATTTCCCGATTCAGCAGCATCCCAGTTTTCACAGCCTGCACCCCAATATCCCCAACCACCGCCTCAATTTGAGCGGCCACAGCCTCCGCAGACAAAGCATCAACTCGCATCACCCCCAAAGTATTTTGAGCCGTCACGCAAGTCAAAGCACTTGTACCGTGCACACAGTGAAACGCAAAAGTCCGCAAATCCGCCTGAATCCCCGCCCCGCCGCCACTATCAGAACCCGCCACAGTCAAAGCCACAGGAATCTTCGATTTAATCATCTTTTTTCAACCGCCGATAAACACAGACACATCCCAATAATATCTGGGTTCCCCGTGGCACGGGCGTCCCGCCTGTGCTTCCGAAGGGCTTAAAATTCCCAAACAAAATTAGCTATGATTAAACCAATTGTAAAGAATTATTGCAAACAACCGTGAAAATCACCCGAATCGACCTCAACTCTTGGATATTCCACATCGCCGGTCAAACCATCCTCGTAGATCCCTGGCTGGTCGATCCCCTCGTATTTTACGGTCAACCCTGGCTGTTCACCGCCTACCACAACACCCCCGTCGCCTTCACTCCCAGCAGCTTACCGCCGATCGACCTCATCCTAATTTCCCAAGGATTAGACGACCACTGTCACAAACAAACACTCCAACAACTCGATCGCACAATTCCCGCGATCGCCTCACCCACCGCCGCCAAAGTCCTCAGCAGTTTAGGCTACACTAATATCACATCTTTAGCAAATTGGCAAGAGTTAAATTTTAAAGAAAAGTTACAAATTACTGCCGTACCCGGAGCCGAAATCGGGCCCGGACAAGAAGAAAACGGCTATTTGCTCAAAGATTTAAGCAGCGGCGAGACACTTTATTACGAACCGCACCTGCCGCCATTAGACAAAGTTAAACAGAAAATAGACACAGTAGACGTAGCGATCGCCCCAGTCATCGGTCAAATCTTCCCATTCCTCGGACAAGTCATCATCGGGCCTTCGGAAGCCCTCAAGCTCGCCCAAACTCTCAAACCTCGGTTTTTTCTGCCTACAGCGACGGGAGACATCCGAGCCACAGGCATTTTACCAATGTTAGTGCGATCGATCGGCAGCATCCCCGAATTTCGCGATTTACTAGCAAAATCCGGCCTCTCCACCCAACTCCTCGAACCCGAACCAGGCCAAACCCTGGAAATTTTAGATTTTAGATTTTAGATTTTAGATTTTTTAGATTTTAGATTTTAGATGCTCGATATTTTCGATTTTTTAGATGGGAGATTGGAGATTCAATATTGCCAAATCCCCAATCGCCAAATCCCCAATCGCCAAATCCCCAATCGCCAAATCCCCAATCTAAAATCTAAAATCTAAAATCTAAAATCATCTTGGCGGACGACGGTTACGCAAAAACTCAGGAATATCCAATCCCAAATCCTGCGGCGGTTTCGCTTTCGGATCGGGCGTCTGTTGAGCAGGAGTCACCGGAACAGTTGCAGCCCGCCAAGGAGCATTAACATTTTGCGTGCGCCCCGGAGGCGGAGGCGACGCAACTTCCCCCGAAAAACCAGTAGCGATCACAGTAATCTTAATTTCGCCCTGAAGCCGCTCGTCAATCACCGCTCCAAAAATAATATTGGCATTCGGATCGACAACCTCGTAAATCGTCTCAGCCGCCGCATTCACCTCGTGCAGCGTCATGTCAGTACCGCCAGTGATGTTAAACACCACACCTCTAGCGCCCTCAATAGACGAAGCTTCCAGCAGAGGCGAAGAAATAGCCTGCATCGCCGCCTCCCTAGCCCGCGACTTGCCAGAACCCACGCCAATGCCCATCAAAGCCGAACCCGCATCCGCCATTACTGCCCGCACGTCAGCAAAGTCAACATTCACCAAACCGGGAATAGTAATAATGTCAGAAATACCCTGAACCCCTTGGCGCAGGATATCGTCAGCAACTCGAAAAGCCTCTTGTACCGGCATTTGTTCCGAAATCACAGACAGCAGCTTGTCGTTAGGAATTACGATCAGCGTATCCACCCGAGTTTGCAAAGCCGCGATTCCTTCCTCAGCTTGGCTGGTGCGCCGCCGTCCCTCAAACGTAAAAGGCCGCGTTACTATGCCCACAGTTAAGGCGCCCATTTCCTTAGCGACCTCAGCCACGATCGGAGCCGCGCCCGTGCCCGTACCACCGCCCATACCGGCCGTGATAAATACCAAATCCGCATGATTCAGAGCATTAGCAACTTCATCGCGGGATTCCTCCGCAGCCTTTTGACCGATCGCCGGATTGCCCCCCGCGCCCAAACCGCGCGTCAACTTCTGTCCGACTTGCAAGCGTTTCGGAGCATTTGAGAGAACCAGAGCTTGGGAATCTGTATTCACGCACCAAAACTCGACACCAGAAACCTCGCTAGCAATCATCCGGTTAACGGCGTTGCCCCCACCACCGCCGACGCCAATTACTTTGATTTTGGCGGCACTGCTGGGCATTATGTCTTTGGGATTGACCATAGGATCGATATCAATACTATCTACATTTACATAACCAGACTTGCGTCTAAAGGGATTGGCGGAATCTGCTGCCACCGGAAAATTTTTTACTTCTTCCGAAGGGGGACTGTCTTGGTCAGACCCCTGTCTATTATTAAGCTTCATTAGAGTCGGGGATGGTAGATTAGAGCTTGTTAACTAAACGCCAATTCACAATCAACTATAGGCTAAGTTGCGCGAAAAACTAACACAGATCGATGCTTAATGTTAGCAATCTCGGATTTGGCCGACCTCGCTAGCCTAGACCTCGCTTGACGCCATCAAGGTACTTGACCGGATTAAGGCAATTGTAAGCTGCGTCAGAAGGAAAAAAAATGGATACTAGGCCCAGACGCGGGGCGCTATCCAAAAACTGTGCTGATTTCAAGCCCTATCGATCCTGATGGGCAAAAATTCTGCCTATCGATCGATACCTTCTACCTTCTGTTGACAGAGGATCAATTCTGGGCGCGAGTGGGTGCGCGAGTGGAACTCTGCTTTGTCAAACTTACCCAAACTTTGCTAAAGCCACCTTTAGCCGCAATTCGGAGTTGACTTCCTGCGCTGTTGGGTGGTCGGCCATCCCAAGATAAGCAGGCTATCCCCCAATAGCCTTGGGTTCCCAATTTAAAATATTTAAACTGGCATTGAGATCGCGATCTATTGAGGAGCCACAAGCAGGACAATCATAAGTCCGAACGCTTAGTGGCATATCTTTTTTATGCCCGCAATTCGCACAAGTCTTAGAACTGGGGAACCATCGATCTACCAGCACTAAATTAGCTCCATACATTTTGCACTTATAATTTAGCTGCCGCCTGAATTCGTAAAACCCTAAGTCGGATATTGCCCCAGCCAACTTGTGATTTGCCATTATTCCGCTTACGTTCAAGTCTTCTATATTGATTGACTTGAAAGTTTTAGCTAAATAAGTCGTTAACTTTTGAAGGAAATCTTTGCGAATGCAAGCTATTCGTGCGTGAAGTCTGCCGAGCTTGTTGTAAGTTTTGCGCTGATTGTTTGAGGCTTTTATTTGTCTTGATGCCTTGCGCTGCAACCGTGCAAGCTTGGTTTTCGCTTGCTTTAATGGCTTTGGTGCATCAAACACTTGACTGTTTGACAGGGTAGCAAAATATTTAATACCCACGTCAATCCCTACAGAGCTTTCGGGTTGTTGAATTGGTAAAAGTTCCGCATCAACACAGAAAGAGACGAACCAGCGATTTCCTTCTTGTGAAATGGTAAAAGTTTGAGAGACAAAACCGCATTCCAGTGGCTCGTGAAGTCGAAAAGTTCCCTGCGTGGGAATCTTAATGGTGTTGCCAGCAGTTAGTAAAACTTTTCCATTAGACGAATCAACCGTGAATGATTGCCCATCCCGGCGGCTGGCAAATTTCGGATGATCGGCTTTTCCCAAGCGATACCGACTGAACGCATCTTTCAAGTCAATCAAAGCGTTTTGGTAAACACGAGAAGACAACTGGTTCATCCAAGCGCATTCAGGTTGTTTCTTGACGTGGTTGGTGAGAACTTTCTTGACTTCGTTGATGACCTTTGAGTCTGAAAAATTGCCCTCACCGTACATTTGGACTCGCAAGCTCAATCCCATGTTAAATACTACACGCCGGAATCCTGCGTGTTTTGCCATCAAGGTTGCTTCCCTATTATTCAATTTGAGCGCTCGCTTGACGGCAAACATGGAACTTCCTCTCAACAATCAACTTTAGATAAGTTTAGCAAACTATTTAGCAATTAAGTCCGACTCCAAACTGCCGGGGAGTTGTGGCAAATGGACGATCGGCGAAGCAGGATTTTTTAAGTCAATGTAGGCTATGAGGCTTGAATCTATCTGTTTTGGCAATTGTCGCATTCGGTCTAAAACCTTAAGTTGCTCCGCAGTCTTGGAACTGTACGGCCCTAAGTGTACGGTACCGATTTCTGTTTTCAATATCAAGTTGTTCGGGTTTTGCCAATTAATCTCAAATACTTTCACCGTCAAGCCGCTGAGTCCTTGGTAAAACTTCGGCCAAGACGCGCGATACTGTTCCAAAGGCCCGATGACTTTTAAAGTTGGCAAAGAACGCTGAGGCGGAGGTCCCGGAATGCTGCCGGGCCCGATCGAACTATTGTGCGATCGTACAGCAGTATAACTATCCGACGGCATCCAACCTCCGCGAGCGTCCAGCCACCCCACTTTTTCCTTGTCACTGTTCGATCTCAACACCGCCGTCGGCTGCGCCACCGCCACGGGCAAGCGTTCTGCCACTTCTATAGTCAAACTCGGTGGAAACAAGTTACGAGTCACCTTCGCTTTGGCGATCGGCCCGGTGGACTCCAGCTTTTGGGCCAGGGCCTGCGGTTGAATCCCCCACAGCGACTGCGGGTAAGACAGCGGCACTAAAGACCGCACCGCCTTATCCGATAGCCACTGATTGCCCTCCACCTTCACTTGTTCCGATCGGGCAATCAACCAAGCCGGCTGAGCAATCCACCACAACAAACCTCCAGCCATTGCGCTTGCTGCCAGCATTTGCCACACCACAGCCGCCAATCGAGCGCGACGGATCTGCCGCAACTTTTGGCGCCTGCGCCCTAACTCTGTTTGAGAAACCGCTCCAAAACTAGCCATCTACCTCTTGACAATATAGTAATTAACGATTAGCACAAATTCAAAACTGTTTAATCTTTCTCTCTCGAACCCTGTTTTCCCCTACCATTTAACCAGATATCCGCAAATTTACCCATCCTCCGGGCAATATCAGTAATATCACTGATCCCGCTAAGTAATAAAAAATTATTAATTAAAAATTCCCAATTCCAGCGCCGGGAAAACCCCTTACCAGCTCAAGGTTCTTTGGGTATTTAGGGCATTACCCCACAGGGCAAAAGGTTACAAATCAAACTAAACTCAAGTAAAGAAAGTTTAGACTTTCGATTAACTTTTTAACTTTTATTCGGCTTCAATTGTGATCGCACTCGAATTAGACAGATTCTATAAAGCCTGCAACCCCAGCAAGACCCTTGTTGCGGGAGACCCAGGGGATTATCAATACTACATTGATTTTGGTTCCGTGCGTGGCGGCAAAATCATTGAATCTTTACAGCGAACCATTACCCGCATCTCCCCCAATGAGCCAACCTGTCAGCTATTTACAGGGCATATCGGGTGTGGCAAATCTACGGAATTGTTTCGACTAAAAGCTGAGTTAGAGCAAGAGGGTTTTTGCGTCGTCTACTTCGAGTCTTCCCAAGACTTAGACATGGGGGATGTAGATATCAGCGATATTTTGCTGAGCATTGCCCGCCAAGTTAGCGAAACTATGGAATCGGCTAAAATTAAACTCAGACCGAGCTATTTTACCAATCTGTTTGCAGAAGTGGCAGAATTTTTGCAGACTCCCATAGATTTGTCAGCGGAAGCCGAGTTATCTGTAGGCATTGCTAGAGTTACTGCTAAAACTAAAGACTCTCCCAAACTGCGATCGCAACTCAGGCAATATCTCGAACCCCGCACCAACAGCATCTTGCAGTCGATCAACGAAGAACTCCTCAACAAAGCTAACGCCGAACTCAAGCAGCAAGGTAAAAAAGGGCTCGCAGTCATCGTTGACAACCTCGATCGCCTCGACGCCTCCCTCAAACCCAGCGGACGCACCCAGCCAGAATATCTGTTTTTAGACCGAGGCGAACAGTTGAAAAAACTTAATTGCCATGTTGTCTACACGATTCCCCTGACTTTGATTTTTTCCAACGACTTCGGCCGCCTCGCCAGTCGATTTGGAGTCAAGCCCAAGGTGATGCCCATGGTACCAGTGCAAGTGCGATCGGGCGAAGACCACCTCGAAGGAATGGCACTGCTGCGCCAGCTAGTATTAGCCAGAGCTTTCCCCGCAGTTGCTCCCCATCAACGCATTGATTTGATTTCCCAGGTGTTTGACTCTCCCGAAACTTTAGACAGGCTTTGTCGGATTAGTGGCGGTCATGTTCGCAATCTACTGATGCTTTTGTATAGCTGTTTGCAGCACGAAGACCCTCCCTTCTCTCGCGAATGCCTCGAAAGCGTCATTCAAGAATATCGCGATGACCTTTTGGGAGCCATCAATGACATGGAATGGGAATTACTGTTTCAAGTTGTCAACCGACAAAGTGTAACAGGCGAAGAAGAGTCTCAAATTTTGTTGCGAAGTATGTTTGTCTTTGAATACCGCGATCAAGAAGGTCGTTGGTTTGGGATTAATCCAGCCCTAGCAGAAACCCGAAAATATAAGGAGTGGCTGCAGCGCAGTGAGCCAAAATAGTTGGGATTTTTGAGATAGCTTCGTGACTCTAAAAACCCTTAAATACGAGGGATTTAGAAAGAATTTAACTAAAAATTCATCGCTCAAAACTCCGAAATCTTACCATCCAATACAGAAATCAGTCAGCGGTTTTTTCCACTGGCTAATTTCTGTTGAATGCTGGCTATAGGCGGTGTATTTTATTGTCCTGTAAAACTTTGCCACCACTAAGGACTTTGCCCACTCTCAACTCTCATATCTGCAATGTCAGACCCCCTATGTCTGTTTTTAGCTGTTGCTCTTAATTTCACATAATCCCATACCGGAGTACATTTTTTTTGCTGTTATGCTAAATGCCTGCTACAGATATATCGAAGTTGTTTACTAATAGCTAGCCGTCGGTATGATCGTGAACTAAGCACTTGGCTATTTATGATCTGTAGTCCTTTATATATCGCTTAATCAAAAAATCTAAGATAACCTTAAATTTTTATTCGCAAGTCTAGCATTCTCTGAGATTGAGAGGTATGATATCTTTACATTGGATCTAATAAATATGTAAGTATTGATAGGACAAGTACGGAAAACTACGTATTTATACAGAGATAAAGCGTCAGACAGAGACGGGGATGTCTAAGTAGAGACGCTTTCAGTCACGATTGGCGAGCGTTAGGTAATTGATTAATGCAAAAGAGGTGCACGCATGACCGATCTAATTAAGGTACAAGAAACTGCAAACTACAACGAGCGCTCGCTCAAAACTCTGGTCAGGTCAATCACAATGTCTCAACACCAATTCTCGCTAATTTTGGTGCGCTGCAACTACGAGCAGTTGCGGCAGCAAATAGCGCAGCGGCTGCGAGAAGTGTCCCCAGTTCCAATTCAAGATATCGTCCTGCCAGCTTCAGTCAAAACCCTCTACACTACCCTGCTCTCAAGCTCTTTCCAGGAGGGGTACTCGCCTGTGGATGCCACCTCGGCTTTGATGGTATTCGGTTTAGAAACAGTAGTAGCGATCGACGAACTGATGGCTTCTACCAATCAAGTGCGAGACGAATTTCGCAAAAATTTTTCCTGCCCAGTGATCTTGTGGGTAACAGATGATATCGTCACCAAAATGATTCGTCTGGCCCCGGATTTCAAAAGTTGGGCCGCCGCCACAATTAAATTTGAAATGGGCGTTGACGAATTAATTAATTTCCTCGCTAGGCGGGCTGATACTATATTTAAAATAGGCGAACTCCATCAAGAACTCGCCAGCAGCAACCTCAGCACCATCACTAATTGTGAGACCTGCGAAACCCCGTCCGAAAAACGCGGCCTGGAGCGCGAAATCAGCCCCGGAGAACGCTTTCTAACTTTTAACTCACGGCCCCAAAACCGACGACAATCAGATATCCACTCCTATTCGCCATTGAGTCCCGGCAATACCTTCGATTTGGCGATCGGCTCTTTGCCACGCCGAGAACTAGAATTAGCTTTAAGAGATTTACAAAATCGCGGTGAAGAATTAGAACCCGCCCTCAAAGCCAGCCTGGAATTCGTTCTCGGTAGAGATTACTATGTCAGCGACCAAACCGAAACTGCCTTAATTCATTACCAAGAAAGTTTAGTATTTTGGCAGCAGCAAACCGGCAACTTGGAACATTCCGAAAACCCAGAAACCTTCTCCTCCTTGTCGAATCCTGTCCCCAAAATTTTATTTTTAGAGAGAGAAGGCATAGTGCTGTTTCACATAGCCCTGTGTCACCGCTTGCAAGCAGCCAGAAACCCGGTAGCCAACCGCCAGCACTGGGAACAAGCTTGGATTAGCCTGGAAAAATCTAGAAACGCTTTCTCCCTTGCCTCACGCCCGGAATTGGTAGCTGAGGTGACAGCACACCTCGGAGAAGTGCTGCAGCGCTTGAAAGCTTGGGGAGAGTTGCAAGCATTAGCTGAAAATTCTTTGCAGTTGCACTTCACTTACGGTACTCCCAGCCAACTAGCTCAAGATTACGGCTTTTTGGCTGAAGTTGCCCTGCAAGAGTCGAGGTGGAGTCAAGCCCGCCAGCTAGCCGAGTTGGCTTTGGCGATTTTGGATCAAACGCCTAATGATTTGAGATTGCTGATTGAAGATTTGAGATTGGGGTTTGAGGGAAATTATCCAGAATTTGTGGGCCCTAACGAGTTAAGTAACGAACCCAAATCTAAAATCCAACATCCTAAATCCGACAGGAGTTCGTATCTTTTACTTTTAGCCCGAAGTTTGCGACAGCTAGGGCAGTGGGAAGCGGCGGTTCATTCTTTGGAGTTGGCTCAATCTCAAAGCGAGCCGAAGTACGACCCCCGACTTTACATCGATATTTTGACGGAATTGCAAGCGGTTTATTTCGAGCAGGGAGAGTATCTTAAAGCGTTTCGGATTAAAAAAACCCAGCGTTCGATCGAATATCAATACGGATTTAGAGCTTTTATTGGAGCCAGCCAATTGCAGCAGCAGCGCCAAGCGGTCAATCCTTCAGGCCCCTCAGCTCAAAACCAAGCTGCCATTGCAGCCTCCATGACGGCTTATTCGCGCCAAACAGATATCAATAGCTTGCTAGAAAGAATTAGCAGGGACGACCATAAATTAACTATTATTCACGGGCCCAGCGGAGTCGGGAAAAGTTCTCTAGTCAATGCAGGCTTAGTACCAGCTTTGAAAAATATTACTCCGGGTGCGCGGGATACATTGCCCGTAGTAGTCAAAGTTTACACCGACTGGCTGGTGGAGTTAGAAAATGCTTTGAACAGCGCACTGTACGACAAACAAGCCGAAGAGGAAAGTAAATTAATCTCGAAAGGAGTACAGGAAATCCACAAAAGAAGTTGCTCGGTTATTCCTGCTCGCAGCTCGGAAGTCTCTTCTTTTATTATAGAACAGTTGCGCGAAAATGCCACAAATAATTTGTTAACTGTGCTGATTTTCGATCAATTTGAAGAGTTTTTCTTTGTTTCAACTTCTGTGGCACAAAGACAACTTTTTTATAATTTTTTGCGTTTGTTTTTGAACTTGCCTTATGTCAAGATAATTCTGTGCTTGCGCGAAGATTATTTGCACTACTTACTAGATTGCGATCGCTTCCCAAATCTTGATGCTATTAACAATAATATTCTCGACAAAAGCATCCGCTACCAACTGCGGAGTTTTTCTATCAAAGACGCGCGGGCTGTCATCGGACACTTAACAGAACGGGCGGAATTTTATTTAGAGCCGGCACTGATCGATGCCTTCGTAGAAGATTTAGCAGACGAACTGCAAGAAGTGCGACCAATCGAATTGCAGGTAGTAGGAGCGCAACTGCAAGAAGAAGGTATTACCAGTCTAGCACAATACCAGCAATTGGGGGACAATCCCAAAGCGGAATTAGTGAAACGATCGCTCGAAAGAGTCATCTCTGACTGCGGGCCCGTTAACGAAGACGCAGCTTGGAAAATCTTGTTTTCCCTGACAGATGAAAGAGGCGTAAGACTGATAAAAACCAAACACGAACTCTCGTTAGTTACAGGCCCGCAGCCAGCCGATGCCCGCGAAACCGAATTATCGGCGATCGGCAGAAACCGAATTTCCCTACCGCGACAGTTCGCTGCATACCCTGAAAGCCGACCCAAGAAAACCGACAACCTGGACTTAATTTTAGACATTTTAGTTGGTCACGGTTTGCTATTTTTGCTACGGGAAGCGCCCGAAGACCGCTATCAATTGGTACACGACTATTTAGTGCGACCGATTCGCCAAAGATTCGGCTTAGAAGCGAGACTCCACAAAGCAGAAGCGGACAAAAAAATGAGTCAAGCACAGCTCTACCGAGCCAATACTTTTCTCAAACAACTGCTGGGAGTAGCAGTGATCGGCGTCATGCTGCTCACCAGTTCCACGATCGCAGCCGTAAATTTTTGGTGGCGGGCTGTGGGTCAAAAACAGCTAGCTGTCGCTCAAACTCAGCGAGCCGAAATCAGTACCCTGACAGCAGCTTCGGAAGCACTTTATTTCTCAAATAACAAATTTGACGCCATGATGGAAAGTTTGAGAGCTGGTAAAAAGTGGAAACAGATCGAACACTCCCAACAAATGTATACTCTCAAAGACACCGAAATCCTGATTTCTGCAGCCCTCCAGCAGGCAGTTTATGGAGTCAAAGAACGCAACCGCTTGGAAGGACACGGCGATGTAGTTTGGGGTCTTAGCTTCAGTCCAGACGGCGAGACAATAGCTTCTTCCAGTGTAGATAAAACCGTCAAACTTTGGCGGCGCGACGGCAGTTTGCTGGCAACTTTCAAAGACCACACTAACAGTGTCTCCTGTGTCGCGTTCAGTCCCGACAACAAAACCATAGCGTCGGCAAGTTTAGATAAAACTGTCAAAATTTGGCAAACTGACGGCCGTTTGTTAGCTACTTTCAAAGGGCATACTAATAGCGTTACCAGCGTTGCTTTTAGTTCTGACGGTCAAACGATCGCCACTGGCTCTACTGATAAAACTATCAAACTTTGGAAAACCGACGGCACGCTGCTGCGGACGATCGAACAATTTGCTCCCGTAAATTGGCTAAGCTTCAGCCGCGACGGCAAAATAATCGCTGTGGCGAGCGATGACGGTAGTGTGAAACTGTGGAGTTCTGACGGTAAGTTAATCGCTAATTTATGGCACAGCGAAAACAGACAACCCTCGAAAATTTACACCGTCAGTTTCTCCCCCGATGGTGAAACGATCGCCAGTGCGGGTGAAGATAAAACGGTGAAAATCTGGAGCATCGCTGCACTCAAACACCCACCAACAGAAAATTCCACACAAGCCAAAAAAGGTGAACTGCTAACAACTTTGCGGGGACACAGCAAGTGGGTATTTGGTGTCAGTTTCTCTCCCGACGGTCAAACACTTGCTTCTGGAAGTGCAGACGGGACTGTCAAACTCTGGAATCTTGCTGGTGTTGGCGACAAACGCCCAACCGATGCTAGCAACATTAAACCAGAGAGTCGCTTACTGAGAACTTTTGAGGGACACGCCGATCGAGTTACTCAGGTGAGTTTTAGCCCGGAAGGCAAAACCTTGGCTTCGGCAAGTTTTGACAAAACTATCAGGCTGTGGCGACTCGATGACGTGCCGCTCAAAACCCTCGACGGACACCAAAACCGGGTGCAAGGCGTTACTTTTAGCCCCGACGGCCAAAGGCTGGCTTCTGCTTCTACGGACAACACTATCAAACTCTGGAGCCGCACGGGAGTTTTGCTGGAAACCTTGGAAGGACACACTCAGAGAGTCGCCAGCGTCAGTTTCAGCCCCGACGGCCAGCTACTTGCTTCTGGGAGTTACGACAAAACGGTGAAAGTCTGGAGTTTGACAGAAGATGGCATGAATAATATTCTCCCTTGTCCTTCGGCTCCGCTATTCCCGTGTTCGCCTTCTGTGCTGTTGACTCTCGACGGCCACGCCGACAGCGTGATGAGCGTGAGCTTTAGCCCCGACAGCGAGGTTCTGGCAACGGCTAGCAAGGATAAGACTGTGAAACTCTGGACTAGAAACGGCAGGCTGATTAAGACTTTGACGGGACACACAGGCTGGGTGACTGGGGTGACTTTCAGTCCCGACGGCTCGATGCTGGCTTCTGCAAGCGATGATGGTACTCTCAAACTCTGGAATCGGGACGGTCGTTTGCTAAGAACGTTTGAAGGAGCTCACAACAGTTTTGTGTTGGGGGTTGCTTTTAGCCCTGATGGCAAAATGCTGGCTTCGGCTGGTTACGACAATTCGGTGAAATTGTGGAAGGTAGATGGGACTTTGGTGGCGACGCTGCTGAAGGGTTCTAGCGACAGCGTGACTAGCGTTGCTTTTAGCCCGGATGGTTTGTTGGTGGCTTCGGGTAGTTACGATCATAAGGTGAAACTGTGGAGTCGCAGCGGGACTTTGCTGAAAACTTTGACGGGTCACAAGGATAGTGTGATGAGTGTGAGTTTTAGCCCGGATGGGAAGGTTCTGGCTTCTGCGGGCCGGGATAATCGGGTGATTTTGTGGAATTTGGATCTTGACGATTTGCTGGTGAGGGGCTGTGACTGGGTGGGAGATTATTTGAGGACTAATCCTAATGTGAGCGATCGCGATCGGCGTCTCTGCGACGGGGTGGTGGCAAAACCTCAGTTTTAGCTATTTGATTGTTGGCGGTTGACGGTTACAAATTAAGGATTAAAGTTATGGATGCAGAAGAATTGATCGGACGGTATGCTGCTGGAGAAAGAGACTTTGCAGGTCTTGACCTAAGTGGAATTCTTTTGGGTAGACGTTACGCTGATGAGTTAATCAAACGATATCAAACTGAAGAAAACACCAGAATTGGAGGAGTCAACCTGCGCGGTATAAACCTGAGCGGCACTAATCTGGAAGGGGCTAACCTAGAAGCCGTTGATTTTATGGGGGCCAATTTGAGTGGAGCCAACTTGACTGGAGCTATATTGCAGGTGGGGAGGCTCAATGAAGCTAACCTGAGCGGAGCTAACCTCAGAGAAGTTATCCTTAGCTCGGCTCGACTGCATCAAACTAACTTGAGTGGGGCTATTTTGGAAAGAGCTGTCTCGTATGATGCGGAATTCATAGGGACGATTCTGAAACAAGCAAAGCTCAAGGGGGCTGGTTTAGAGACTTCTAGCTTTATTGACGTTGATTTTACCAGTGCTGATTTAAGAGAGGTAGGTATAGGACCAGCTACCATCAAGCAATGCAACTTTACCAAAGCCAATTGGAATCGAGGGTGTATTCAACGGTGTACGTTTATCGATTGCGATTTTACCAAGGCTAGCTTTAGGAAAGCCGGTGCAATAGAATCGAATTTTATTCGGTGTAATTTTACAGATGCTGAATTGGTGAAAATGTAAGTTTTTGATGCCTGCACGAAAGTTTCTATTTTCTAAATAGCTAGAGAAATAGAAGGTCAGTGAATGTTGAATTTGAACCACTCACTGACCAGAGGAATAAATCCCTAAGTCATTCTTTTATAGCAAGCGCTCAAAAGGAACCTTCTTAATCCGTTCCAGGTGCTAATCCGGCGGGTGCTGGTACTGCCAACTGGGCGGGTATATTCAGGGAGTTATCGCCAAAGTTTAAGTTGAAGGCTCCTGCAAATTCAAATCCCGCCGGCAGCGGTAGGGAGAAGTTTTGTTGGTTGACTGGGGCAATGCTGACGGTTGTGTCTTGCTTTAAGGCACCGGGGGCTATCATTACTGTTGATGTGCCGTCTGTTGAGCTGATGACATTCAATAAGGAAGGCTATCCCAAGTATTTCCAATAGATTCTTGACTGGGAAAGCGGTATTATTAACACTATCAACCGATTACAAATTAAGGGTTAAAGTTATGGATGCTGAAGAATTACTTAGAAGATATGCCAATGGCGAGAGAGACTTTGCTGAGGTTGACTTGAGCAATGCCAATTTGAAGAAAAGCAAGCTTATTGATATCAATCTCACCAAGACCAATTTAACAGATGCTGACTTGAGTGGTGCTGAGTTGATGAATGCTAACTTGAGTGGTGCTAACTTGATTTCTGCTGAGTTGATGAATGCTAACTTGAGTGGTGCTAACTTAAGCGATGCTAACATGGATTGTATTGACTTGAGCGACGCTAATTTGACCGAGGCTAACTTGACCGAGGCTAACTTGGATGGCGCTGAGTTGATTAAGGCTAATTTTAGTGGTGCTAACTTGAAAGGAGCTTGGTTACAAGGGGCTGACTTGACGGGAGCTAATCTAAGTAATGCCTGCTTAGAAAACGCAACTTTGCACTATGCTGACGTGACTGATGCCAACCGAGCGTGGAGCTAATTTGAAAAATGGTTTTTTATCTAGGCTCAACTGCCAAAATACTAACCTCACTGGAGCCGACCTCAGCGATGTAGACCTCGGTGAAGCTGGTTTTCATAAAGCAACTCTAATTGGCGCGAATCTAAGTAATACCAAACTACATCAAACTGGGTTTTGGAATTCCGATCTTACTGGAGCTAACTTTAGTGGTGCAATTATGGATGAAACATCATTTGATGGTTCAAATCTGTGCAATGCTAATCTGATGGGAGCTAGACCCGATCCTGAATATGACGACTCAAATACAATCAATCTGTGCGGAAAATGGGAAGACGCTACTTTGTGCAATACTATAATGCCAGATGGAACGATCCGAAATGATAATTGTACGGATCGATGAATGGAAAACATTACTATAAAACGATTACAAATTAAGGGTAAAAGTTATGAATGCGGAAGAATTAATCGGACGATATGCTGCTGGTGAGAGAGACTTTATTGGCGCTGACTTAAGGAACATCTGTCTGATGGATACTTTTCTAACGGACATCAACTTACGTAGTGCCAATTTAGAAGATTCTTTATTAATGAGAAATTTTCTGATTAATGCCAACTTAACTGGTGCTAACCTGAAAAAAGTTAATCTTTCAGATTCATATTTAATGAATGCTAACTTAATTAATGCCAATCTCAGTGATGCTAATCTCCATCAAGCTGATCTAACAGGTGCTGATTTAACAGGCGCTGATTTAACAGGCGCTGATTTAACCACAGCTCAATTGATTGGTGCTAACTTAATTGATGCTAAGTTAAATAATATTCAAACTAATAAATCGACAATTTTTCATCATACTATTATGCCTTCTGGAAATCGAAAAATGGATTCGGAGCGAGGCTTAAGTGGTGAAGAATTCAAAAGACGCTATGCAGATGGACAGAGAGAATTTACCGGAATAGTCTTACATCGAGTTAACTTAGAAGGTGCTAACCTACCTAATCTGGATCTGTCCTATGCTCATTTCAGTCAAGTTAACTTGCGTAATGCTATTCTGGAACCTTTTAGTTGGGACTCGGCACGAATTATTTATTGCGACCTTAGAGGTTCTAATTTAAAGGGTGGCAATTTTACTAATACCAGGTTTATTCACTCTGATTTAAGAGAGGCGCAACTTTTCGGCGAGGCAACCTGTACCAGTTTTATAGAAGTTAGCTTCCAAGGCGGTGTATTCCTATATCATGGACAGTCACCTCCTTTCTGCTATAACGTTACTTTACCAGATGGGGAATATATGGCTGGATGTAGCGATTGCTATCAAAAAACTACTCATATCAAAAAAGATGGCGAGTTTTAATGTTATGAGGATGGGATTTAAGCAAGGTCGCTAAATATAGTAAGGGTGAAGACCTGTCGCCCTTACCACATCTTAAAATGTTATAAATTGCGTAAATTTTATCCTCATTATTTTTACCCAAAGCCAACTCAGTAAAACTGCTTCAATCAAAAACTAAAACAGAAAATCTAGACTTTTTCTAAAAGATTTTTTTGTACACTTTTGTCAGTAACATTTGAGAGAAAACTAAAATCAAAAGGTGTATTCGAGCCGGGAATAGGCCTGTTGTTAAGAAGAGTTTGAAGTTGTAGCAAGGTAATTCGCCAAGTTGCCACGTTTCTCCATTGTTCAGGGCTTTCGATGGGTTGACGATTTCCCCCTAAGAGTTGATTTAGAGGATGTTCTTGAGGCCAAGATTCTGGTTCTGAGCGGTTAGGAGTTATAAATGTAAACATAAGTGTTTCAGAGGTAATTTCAGCATTTGGTTTAGGCAAAGCCATAATTGTTTTCCAGGTCCATTCAGGAATCTGAATATTGTTCTCAAAGTTTTGGGGGTTTGTATTCCCTCTGTTAATAAAAATACCATTGTTTGTTAGTTGATTTAAGAGTGCTGGAACATTAGTTTTTTTCTGAGTAGTCCAATTATTTCCTAAAGCACCGGCAATAATATAAAGTTCTTGCCCTTGCTGAACACGATCCTGTACTTTTTGTTCAAAATTAAACCAAGCAGAGGCAGTCAATGGATTTGTAGAAAACAATCTATTATTGTCCATAGATTGTGCAATTAAATTAGTCCCCATATAGGTTTCTATGGCATCTTTAGAGTTTCTGTTTCTGTCTCGATCAGGAATTAAATGACCTTTATCCATTCCTACCCAAGGCTGCCGAAATATAGTACCATCAATTTGAGGCAGGTTAGAATTTGCTGAAGTGGGCGACAAAAAAGGATCTGCTATGAACTGGATGTCTGTTCTTGTACTAGATGGTACAGTCCACGATTTATTAACTTGCCAACTCACCCAGTTAGAAAGTTTTGTTTGAGTATTGTAGGATACTACATATCCTGGTTTTTCAATCAGTAAATTTGTTGGTTGTTCTTGAGTTAAATCCCATCTAGCGTTAGTAGGGTTGCCAAGCTTGAGGTGTGGACTCTTGAAAAATACATTATCTATGATAACATTTGCATTGTCATCACCTTCTAGGCTAAACGTCAGCTTAGCTGGTTTTCCTACAGATTTTGCGAAATCTTCGTAAGCCAGTAATTGCAAGGGTAACTGAAAAGTTTCAAATCCTGTTCTTCCAAATCCAATACTATTGATATTCTGGCTATATATTTTTCTGATTTCATCGACATCTTCTTTGTTGGCCTCAGCTACAGTAACGGAATCCTGAGCTAGATTTATTCTCTTTATTGGTATGTTTACTCCTTCTACTTCAAGTTTTACATTGAGTATTCCACTTCTGCTGGGAGCGTGAATATCAAACCGCAAATTTCCCCAATCATTTAGCATAAAGCGATTATGGGAGATGCTTTCACCACCTTTTAACTTCAGAGCATAATTGGGTTGATAATCTTGAGCTTGAGAGTTAATACCTAATAAGCTCAAGTAATTGGAAAAATTGGGAGATTGTTGAGCTATCTCATTCCACTCTACAAGGTTGTTGATAGGTGACACCAAAGTTGATGTGGCACTATTATGAAAAGACCACCCAGGAATTTCCTTAGAGATAGTATTCCGACCAAATTCTTCAGCCCCACTCTTATTAGGAATAAACTGGTCAAAATTCCCATTAAACAGAGTAGGAACCGCATAATCCCCCCGCATACCAGCAGAAAGAGTATTATCAAAACTCACCGGAACGCGCCCAACAGAACTCAACGTCCGTCGGTCTTTACCTCCACCCAAAACAGAATAAAACCAACCCTCACCAACCCCTTCACCATTGCCATTATCATACCAAGGTTTAGCAGCCGGGAAATTCGGATCGAACAATTCGGGTAAACCCATTTTACCCAACATATCGTTAACTGCTTGAGGCTTCTCAGAAGCCTCCACATGAGGATACTGAAGTAAAACTTCCTCCAGGTCTAAATCAACCGTCCCAGCATACCATCCAAATGCTCGCTTGTGCGTCCCTCCTACAAAATCATCCTTAGTAAACCCAATACGACTGTTTTCACGACCTGGTTCCTTCTCACGAGTACCGAGTAAAATCTCTCGGTCTGCCTTCCCTAAAGTAACACCATTAGCTTTAGGAAAATTCAGTCCAGCAGGTTTGGGATTCTTATCCAACTCCTCTTGTGGAAGTAGACTCAAAGAACGACCATTAGGAGTAGCAGTACCACCATTCGGGTCAGCCACAGTCTGATAATAGTTATCAGCAAACGTAACATTATTCCAAACCTGAATTTTGGGTTCGTAGAAATCGCTGAAATTTGTGCTGATAAAGCCAGGTAATTGTAAATTCAAACTAGGTTGGTAGAAATCGTGCGGGTCAATTGTTGTCATTTGGAGGTCTCGGTCAGCCATAGATTTGCCGCCCGCTTGGGGGAAGAAAGTCCCTAAACGCTGTACAATTTCGCTATTGACAACCGTCCCTCGACTGAAGCCCATGAAATGTAGTGGCGAATTGAACAAATCCCCCTGCTGGCGAATCAGCTTCCCTTCGCTGTTGTACAACCGGTTTAATTGATTGCCTTGATACTCTCCAACCTTACCCCCTAATGCCAGATCCAACTGCACCAGAGAAGCAAATAAAGCATCAGCCGCACCCTCAGAAAAGCCAACGTCAGGAATGACTGATTCTCTGTCCAACGACCATTCTGTCAGCAACACTAACGGTTTGTTCTGGTTGAGGTATTTAATCTCCTTTCCATCTATAACTACCCCGGCTTTTAAGTTATTTGCCAAAGTTGATAAATAATTAGGTTCGCTGGTGTTAAGCCCCTCGGTCAAATTAGTTATCACCCGTCCCTGTATATCTATAGGAATCCAGTTACCTGTAGGCTTGTCGTAGCGCATAATTAACCCGCTGTTTTCCGGTGTATTACCGCTAACAGTGGCAATTTTGTTGGCCATTTGGAAAAAGGAATCAGGAATCCCAGACTGGTTAGGCAAAAGTGTAAAACCATGAGTCAACACGCTGACACTGCTGAAAGGACTGTTGCTATCAGGAGGTAGGGTTTTAAACTGCCCCAAATCTTTGGTCACAGCGCCGCTATTACTCACAGCTTCTACAGCAAAGTTGTAGTTCTGCCCCGCAGTAAGACTCTGAGGTAGCGTGAAGTTAGTGCTAGTATTTGCGGGGTCATTTAAAGGTTGGTTAAGAGGCGTAATCCCGTCATGGCCGTACCACTTGTTAGTATCTTTCTTCCAAGTCGCCGTCAGAATTCGGTTGGGATTGAAATCGTCATAACCGTTCCAAGGCTTAGAAAGAAGTTGACGCTTTTGTGTTTCCGAGAATCCGGGAAGGAGTGCCGAATCTGATAAATTGACAACCTTATCCCGAGGCAATAAGCCCTTCCCTTGCTCGAAGGTACTGACAAAAAGATTAACTTCTTTCACATCCTCCCAACCAGGAGAAAACTGCCATTGAAAAGTCGGAGTCAGGTCACTTGTAGTTGTACCAGGCCCCTTCAAATCCAGCCAATCAGTCGGTGCAGAACTCAAATCCCGTAAATTGCCTCCAGTACCGACTGGTGCGCGTGTTGTCCCCGGCAGCACCCCATAAGTAAACTGATTAGCAGGTCGATTCTCCTTAGTAATCCCATAGTCAGCAGCAATACTAACCGCCGGATTGATATCATCAATAGGAACCCTTGTGAAATCAGCCGCAGTCACAGACCTCGCCGTAGTAGCATTGAAGAAAGGAGACTTAACACCCCTGTCAAGACTATCAATTTTGAATTGACCGGGATTGTCCAGAGTTTTAATAATTTCCTCAACATCGAAAGCATACACGCTCCCGCTACCAGTCAGAGAAGGATAAGAGCCATAAAGGTATTTGTTGTCATTAGAAAGCACTAAATCGTTAGTAAGAGCCTCTGGAATCGGTCTGGTAGCACCGATTAATTGAGGATTTGGCCCCAAGGGGTCTTTAATAATCCCAATATTTCCCCCAGAACGCACATCTGCATTAGGGCCAAGACTTCCAGAATTGCGACCAGCCACAAACCCATACCGCCCATCCCGCGTTACAGTGACAGATACCCCCTCATTCACATCAAAATAATCAGTAGGAAAACCCAAACTTAAAGGGGCATAACTCACAGAAGCAGTAAAGTTAAGAGGGTCGTCCGAAGTAATTTCCAACACCCCAAAACCAGGCCCGTCATTCTGGTCAGTATTAATCAGATTCAATCCGTTCGTGAACACCATTTTCGTCGGCTCATTCGTAGCTGCTATTCCCTCGGTCTCCGAAATAGTAGGAATAACTCCAATTTGTTGATGCCACTTACGAGGATTAGAATCTTCATCCTTCGGTCGGTCCTTAGAGTCAATATTGATTGCATAAATCCGACGATTAGGCACTTGCTCATTATTATCAGAACCCGTGCCGAACAGCCGCCGCCCATCACTACTAATTGCCAACTGACTCAATCCTAATGGTGAAGTGACGTTAATAGTCTCAACTACTTTGTGATAAGTTGCCGAGTTAGGGTTGATGTCAAGGACGTAAATTTTCGCTTGATTTAAGTCGCCAATGTAAGCATAATCGTCTCTAGGACTGATGACTATTGACTTGGGTCTAGCGCCCGCCGGCAGGACAATGGGATTGACGCCTGGGGTATTTGGCTGAGTATCTACCTGTCGCAGTACCATTGCATCGACCAATGCCACTTGACCTGAATTCCTCAAGGTTGCGTAAACGCGATTTCCGTCGCTAGTCACGGCTGTTGATTCTGCCCAATCTGTGACACTGCTAGTCCCCACAGGAATTTGAGCCAACAGCAAGTCTTTGCTGTTTGTAGTATCAACCACTGATTCGGGGTTTTTACCGTTGAGAACCGCTACTCGGTCAGAACCGCCCAAGGCTGCAAAAACGTACTCTGCCCCCTGTGGCAGGCGAATTGGATTGCTGTGGTACTGGATTTCTTTGTATACTGGTGTAACACCTTTTTGCTCGACGGTCTGGTTCTGCTTCCTCTCCACTACGATGCCTGAAGCGCCCAGCACTACTGTATCAGGCACTTTAACTGCTACTTCATACTGATTGCCCCCAAGAGAGCGGCTGTGTGTCGGTACTACAGTCCCCTCATACATAGAGTTGCCTGCATAGAATTTAACTGTCAAATCCTCAAACTTACTGCCTTTGGAGTCGCTGGCATTGTTGACCAGAATGTTGCCCCCGGTCAGAAATAAGAGGGGCTCATTGTTCTCAAATGGTTGACCGGAATCATCCTTGAATTTCAGCTCAGCCTTTTGGAGGACAGGAGGGGCTGTGGGGTCAGAGGTGGTTGGGGCTGGCATATTCAAAGCTGCCTTGAAAGTGGCAGTGCCGTCGTCGTTTCGCTGCACGCCTACCTCTGTTACGACGGGAAGTCCCACCTTGGGGATTGCTACCACCTGCACTGAAGATATGTCGCGAGTTACGGTAAAGGCCGGGGTGGTAACGAATTTGTCCGGGTCGATTAACTGACCGATGTTTCCCTGGGGGTCAATGATGCCAAAAAATGCTAGGGGGTCAACTTTTCCTGAATCATTCTGTTTGTCTGTTAAAGATTGAGTCGCGGTTTGTACTGGGTTTTGTAAATCGGTTGATTAGACTTCTGCGCTGATATTAGTGTCAGGTGAAACTGGGTTAGATGTGGCTGGAATTAATGGGGCTGTTGGGGGCTGTGTAGTCGGCGGTTGTTGAGAATCTGAAATATTTTATGGCAGATTTGACAGAAAGTCAAAATTAAAATTATAATCGCGCTCTCGGTTGCGTTTGTTAAGAATACCTGTGAGTTCTAGGAGAGTAACTCTCTAAGTATCAGGATTTCTCCAAGCCGTTGCATGAGTTATGCGGTCGGGATATAGAGCATTAAAAAAAGTGCTATTGTTGATTGTGTAAATAGATACAGGAGTTGAGTTATGGAAAAAGAAAGAATAACTGTAGAAGAATTACTCAGACGCTATGCTACTGGCGATCGAGATTTTAGAAACATCATTTTGGAGTATGCAGACTTGAGCGGGGTTGAACTGCAAAATATTGACCTGACTGGTGCTCAATTTAACTACGTTAATTTGAGCCGACTCAATTTGCATAGGTGCGAGTTAGGGTCGGCTCAATTTTGGTACTGTAACTTCAGGGAAGCTAAAATCACCTCAAGTCATTTGGAATACAGTAGGTTTTTTGACTGTGACTTGAGAGGATTTAACAGCAGTAGATGCGACATAAGCTCGGTTAATTTTACTAGAGTCAATTTACAAGGTGCGAAGCTTGGGGGCTTTGGCGAAGACCCTTGTAACTACTGGGACGTTATTCGCCATGACGGAGTTTTTATTTCTGGTTTCACTTCCAATCTGTATCGCTCTTCCTGCAGCAATACTAACAGGGAAGTATGAGATTATAATAATATCCTAAAAAGTTATGAGAGTATGATTACTTCTGGGCTAAACGGAACTTCTTCCTGTAAGGCTAAGTTCCGTTTAGCCCAGAAGTAAAATATCAAGAAGGAGGAGAATATCTCCCTTGATTCTTCAGAGCTTACTGAATATCTTCTGGCAGATTTGACAGGAAATCAAACTTAAAGTCATAGTTGCGAACTTTGTTACGTTCGTTAAGAATATTTGTGAGTTGTGGAAGAGTAAGTCGCCAAGTATCTGGGTTCCTCCAAGTCGCTGCATTAGTTATGTTACTGCGAGCGCTGTCCAAAAAGGGAGAAAACACATCATTATTAAGCGGATTTGGAACCCCATCTGAGGATACATTATTCCAATCTGGTTCTGCTATGTTGGGCGTCATATATGCGAAAGCTTCTATGTTTGACGAAGTAACAATCGAGTTGTACTATTGAGACAAATAAACTATCTGCGGCTGCCGAGCGCCAAGCTAGAGTTGTGTGGTATTTGGGGATGAGTTTGCTATTATTGAAAATGCGAATAGATGCAGGAGTCGAGTTATGGAAAAAGAAAGAATAACTGTAGAAGAATTGCTCAGGCGCTATGCTGCTGGCGATCGAGATTTTAGAAACATCATTTTGGAGTATGCTGACTTGAGCGGAGTTGAACTGGAAAAGAGCGACTTGAGTGGTGCTCAATTTAACTACGTTAATTTGAGCCGACTCAATTTGCATAGGTGCGAGTTGGGATCGGCTCAATTTTGGTACTGTAACTTCCGGGAAGCTAAAATTACCTCAAGTCATTTGGAATATGCTAGGTTTTTTGATTGCGATTTCAGTGGAATTAACACCAGTGGCTGCAATCTAACTTGTGTTCATTTCACCCGAGTTAATCTTCAAGGTGCTAAGCTCTATGGCTTTGGAGAAGATCCTTGCGAGTTTCGGGACATTATTCGGCAAGACGGAGTTTTCATACCGGGTTTTACCTTCAATCCCTATCTCTATTCTCACAACACTAACAGAGAAGTATGAAATTATAACAAGGTTATCAAAAGTTGTTAGAGGATGATTTTCTGCCACTAAAAGAAGCAAAATGTCAAGAAGGAGGAGATTATCTACCTCGCTCCTTCAAGGCATTTTGAACATTTTATGGCAGATTTGAAAACAAATCAAAATCAAACGCATAGTTGCGAACTTTGTTACGTTCGTTAAGAATCTTTGTGAGTTCTGGAAGAGTAACTCGCCAAGTATCTGGGTTCCTCCAAGTCGCTGCATTAGTTATGTTACTGCGAGCGCTGTCCAAAAAGGGAGAAAACACATTATTGTTAAGCGGATTTGGAACCCCATCTGAGGATACATTATTCCAATCTGGTTCGGCTACGTTAGGCGTCATATATGCGAAAGCTTCTATGTTCGACGAAGTAACTTCGGCTCCTGGTTGTTCCACAGCCATGATTGTTTTCCACGTCCATCTAGGGATGTGAATTTGTCGGTTTGACAAATTGCTAGGGCTTGTATTTCCCTGATTGATATACTCTCCATTTAGAATGTCATCAAGCAATTCAGGAACATTCGTTTTCTTTTGAGGATTTGGATCGTTACCAATAGCTCCAGCGAAAATGTAAAGCTCTTGCCCCTGAGTAACCCTGGGAGCTACCACTTTATTTTCTATATTGAACCAAGCTGAAGCATCTGCTGCATTGTTGCTTCCTTGAACAAAAAATCGATTATTATCCATTGACTGGCAATCAAATTAGTTGTGAGGTAAGTTGCTAACTGGTCTTTAGGATGTCTCAATCTATCTCTGTCAGGAGACAAATGACCTCGATTCATTCCTAACCCCGTAAAGATATTTCCATCATAGGTAGACAAGCCACTAGCTAATAGATCGGGGTCAGTTATAAATTCCGGTCTTTCTCTTAATCCTTTTAGTAACTCTCCTGGTTGTGTTTCTGGTCTTGTAACCCATGTTTTGTCTACTTTCCAACCAACCCAGTTGGCAATTTTGGTGTCAGCATTGTAAGACACTGCGTACTGGGGTTTTTCAAGCAGCAAGTTGTTTTGATATGTACTGTTGCTAGGATTCCATCTAGCTTCAGTGGGATTGCCAAATTTGAGATGGTCGCTCTTGAAGAAAACATTATCTATGTAAACGGAATCGCCACCGTCTAAAGAAAAAGTTATTTTCGCTGGCTTACCTCGAAACTCTGCGATTTCTGAATCAGTGAGGTTTAACTTAAGTTGGAAGGTTTCAAATCCTTTTCTGCCAAACCCAATCTTGTTTTCGATATCCGAGTAGATATCCTTAATATTCTAAATTTGATTGTAGTTACTTGCGTCGATCAAAAAATTTGCATCTTCTGCAAGATTGACGGTTACATCTTTACTTTGACCGTCGATCGTTTCAAGTTTTACATTGATTGTCTTAAAGTGCCGACACTGGTCAAAAGATACCAACCTTCATCCTCCTGTTTTCCTCTATATTTTCCTCGCCAATAACAAGAGTCAAAATCCGCCACCGATGGGGCTTTTGACTCTTGTTGTCAGTCCGTCAGCCAAAAAGGTTTTTCGGCTGGTTCATAAACAATTGTATTGTCCTGATCGGGTAAAGGTTTTGTATGTTGTATAGTTCCGGTGATAATAATTGGTGGAATTCCTTCAGGAAAGGCGCGACAAGTTGGCATCTCGTTTACATACACGCGATAAAGATAGTGACGGCAGCCAAGGCATCCTCCATATTCAGCCATTTGATTAATCCTCAACAACAACAACTTGTTTGGGGTCGAAAACTAAATGATGTTGCATCATTTGGTGGGGCTTTTGACTCTTGTTGTTACTCCGTCAGCCAAAAAGGTTTTTCGGCTGGTTCATAAACAATTGTATTGTCCTGATCGGGTAAAGGTTTTGTATGTTCTTTTCCGACGATAATAATTGGTGGAATTCCTTCAGGAAAGGCGCGACAAGTTGGAATACCGTTTACATACACGCGAAGATAGTGACGGCAGCCACGGCATCCTGCATATTCAGCCATTTGATTAATCCTCAACAACAACAACTTGTTTGGGGTCAAAAACTAAATGATATTGCATCATTTCTGGGCTTCTAGTCGCGATCGCATCATATCCCTGAGTTCTGAGATCCTCTGCATATCTAACTGTCCGCTCTGGTTCTTGTAGACCATTTTCCACACCGTAATTAGCTACCCGCTCATCAAATTCAGTTAAATCCTGATAAACTTTGGGGTTTTTTACGTTCAGCATAATCTTTAATACCGGACCCAGCCTTGGATTGCCATTCTCATCGCTGCTAAAATCATTAGCCCTCTCCTCCTGATTTGTCAAATAAAAACCTTCTCCGAAGAAACCTCTGATGAACCTAGCGGGATTTACACCAATATTCGCAATACTACCAGCACCCGCTGGGTTAGTGCCATGATAGAGCACGCGTCCGCTGTAGTAGCTATTTTTTGTATATTCTTCAGCCTCAGCGAGAGTCATAGAAGGTTCCCACTTCTTGCCAAAAGAAATATCGTCAAGGTAAACAGTGCCGTCATTGATTTCAAACTTGAGTAAAGCTGCCTTACCGCGCAGTTCTTGCGGGACATTTAGGTAGAAAGTTTCAAAGCCTTCAGTACCATAACCGATCTTGCGAATATTGCTGTCGAGCTCTGTAGGAGAGCTATTTATTCCAGATCCTCGCTCTAAATTGATAGTTCCTATTGAACTAAACTGTTCGTAACCAGCTACGTCTGCTCGCATAGAAACCGTAATGTTTCTTCCCGCAGCGAGTTGGTCTTCAGGTACGTGCAGGTTGAACTTCAAACTATCGTGTAAGCTGTTTTGATCGGGGACAAGAAAGAGATTATGAATTATTTCTTTAACTCCATCATTCCCTCCCATCTTCAAGGTATAGTTTTGTCCAGCCAAACCGTAGTTTAATATTCTTTGCTCTTCGGTTAAGAAGGTATCAATCTCATCCCGTTCGTGCAGATGTCTTTGCGACACATTAGGATTGTCGGATACAGTTAAAGAGTTGTAAAAAGACCAGCCTGGAACACTCTGATATGTAAAACGTTTGCTGGCGTCAAAATTACCATTGAAAAGGGTGGGAACTGCATAGTCACCTCGCATCTTGTTACCTATAGTTTCGTCTGTGTAGGTGTTGTCCTCGGTTAGGGGGACACGGTTACTTACGTTAACATCATAGGGGCGTAATTGAGAGCCACCGCCCAGTACCGAGTAAAACCAGCCTGTACCGATACCTTCCCAAGGAGCTCGTTGTTCACCGTGAGTAAAATTAGCATTCGTATGATCGGGTGTGTACCACGTAGGTGTGGTTGGATTGCCTGAAGTATCTAGTTCCAGATCTCCAAGCCGACGGTAAATCCTCTCTCCATTCTTTGAGGGGAGTTGACTTCCGCTAAGGTTAGTTGTTCCTCCATACCAAGTTACAGCTTGCACGTGAGGCTTTCCATCCGTGCTATTTTCAGTAAATCCAATCCGGCTCGATCCATCAAGAGAGCCTGTTCCATCAGAACCACCCAGGTGCACGTTCCAATCCGCCTCCCCAATTCGCCGACCAGCACGGGTATTGGTTTCCTGTGTATCCAGAGCGGGGACGTTTTGATAATAGTTATCGGCATAGGTAACATTTTCCCAGATTCGCACGGATGGATCGCGGAAGCTTTTTAAGGAGCCTACTAAGTAATCTTGGTCGAAATCATGAGGATCGATCGTTGTCATCTGAAGGTCGCGGTTTACAAGGCTAATACCACCAGCGAGGGGAAAATAACTTCCCAAACGCTGGACAATTTCATTGTTGATCGCTGCACCCTGACCAAACCCAATAAAGTGCATAGGTGAATTGAAAAGGGTGTTTTCCAAACCTTGATTTAAAGCTACCAGTGAAGCAAAAAAGGCATCTGCGGCTGCCTCAGTAAAGCCAGAGTTAAATGCGGTTGCTTCTGGTGGCTGTTCCCATCCAGGGATTAGTGTCAGTGGTGCGCCAAATTTATGAGTTGGAGGGGAGAAGGTTGTGGAGCCATCAAAATTCAGCCACCCCCATTTGTTAGTAGCCCGATCGTAACGCATGACCAAACCATTTTCTTTAGTCAGGTGAGAAGCCATCTGCTCGAATTGGCGGTCTATCAAATTAGGTTGAGGTTCTAAGCCTCGCGTTAACACCGTAACGCTGCTGAAAGTATTGCTACCAGAAATGGGAGTCGGCAGTAAAGTTTTAAACTTGTCGGTGATGACTTTTCTTTCCCCTTTCTTCGTCACAGCTTCCACAGCCCAATGATATTGCTGACCCGCTGTCAACATTCGGTCATTAGAAAGAGTAAACTCCTCTGAAGAACCAGCCTTAGTCCTCCCATCCCAAGTCCACGTACCGTTTTTCCATTGAGCAGTCAGGATACGATTCGGATTGTAATCTTTTTCGACAGCCGAATTTAACCCATCCCACCGATCGCCCGGCAACAAGCCCTTCCCTTGCGGAAAAACGCTTACATAAAGATTGACCTTATCGACATCAGTATCGGGCTTAAAACCAGGAAGACCGCAGGGTTCATTCTCACCCTTCAAATCCCACTTAAAAGTAGGAGTTAAAGGATTGCTATCATTCTTGCTATCCCCGATCGGTCCTTTTAATTCCAACCAGTTTTTAGCAGAAGCTATTGCCAAACCTTTAGGATTTCCACCGATACCAATGGGAGCGCGTTTCGTGCCATCCGGGATACCAAAACCAAAGTTATTAATCCAATTTCCCCCAGTAATTTCGTAATCAGCCGCAATACTGACAAGAGGGTTGATATCATCGATCGGCACGCGGGCGAGGTCAGCAACAGTCGCATTTCGCTCAGTGTTAGTCACGAAACCAACGCTACCCACACCCCTGTCGCGGGCGTCAAGCTTGTAATTACCCGGATTCTCTATAGCCTTAATCATTTCCTCAACATCGAAAACGTAGGAACTTCCTCCCAAACCGAAGGTGGGATAGGAAGCAATCAAATATTTGCCGTCGCTCGAAAGCGCTACGTTGTTAGTTAAGCTGCCAGGAATCGGTCGAGTCGCAGCCACCAATTGAGGATTGGGCCCCAGCGGGTTTGCGATAATGCCTATATTTCCACCCTCGCGCGTATTTATCTTTGCCCTAGAGTTGCGGCCGGCAACAAACGCATATTTCCCGTCTTGCGTTACTGTTACAGCCACTGCCTCGTTGACATCGAAATAGTCATTAGCCACGCCCAGCGACAAAGGAGCGTAGCGAACTTCAGCACTAAAGTTGAGGGGGTCATCAGACTCAATTTCGAGCACTCCGAAGCCCTTGCCGTCATCCTGAAGCTTTATCTGTTCCCCATTACTTATGGCAAGGACACTAGCAAATCCGTTGGTAAACACCATTTTCTTCGGGTCGGAAGTAGCAGCTATGCCCTCTGTCTCCGATAGGGTGGGAATTACTCCAATCTGCTGGTGCCACAGGCGAGTGTTAGCACCCTCAGCGCTTGGTTTGTCGGCGGGGTCAATGTTGACAGCGTAAATGCGGCGGTTAGGTGTTTGTTCGCTATTGTCGGAACCTGTGGCGAACAGCCGGCGCCCGTCGCTGCTGATAGCCAACTGGCTCAGTCCCAGCGGCGATGTGACGTTAATTGTCTCGACAACGGTATGATAAGTTGCCGAATTCGGGTTAATGTCGAGAACGTAGATGTTCGGTCGATTCTGGTCGGCAATGTAAGCGTAATTGTCTTTGGGGTCAATAACAATAGCTTGCGGTCTGGCTCCAGAGGGCAAGCCAATCGCATCGACAGTCTCCGTTTCAGGAGTAGTGTCTATCTCTCGCAGCGCTATCAAATCCACCACAGACACGCGGCCGGTGTCCCGCAGAGTCACGTAGGCGCGGGTAGCATTGTTGGTAGCCACGATCATCTCCGGTCGGTCTGATGTATTGGGATTACCTACAGGAATGTTAATAGCAACCGCCAATTTATCGCTGGTCTGGGTTTCAACAGTTGATAAAGGGTCTTTGAGATTAATAACGTTGATTTTGTCGCCCGTGCGTTCTGTTACCAGCGCCAATTCAACGCAGGTAGGGGCGAGGCGGATATTTTCTTCACTTTCTAGTTCCACAATGGAGTAATCTCCCGCACCCACTCCGAAGCGTTTTTTCTGCTTTCTCGACACTACAATAGTGGATTCGCCGACAGGTACGGTAATCGGAATTTTGACAGCAATTCTGTAGAGATTTTCTCCTAAATCGGTGTTTTTATCCGGTATCAAAATGCCGGGATAAGTTTTGTCACCGACGCGGAAACTGACTGTTAAATCTTCAAATTTACCGCCCAAATCATTGGAGTTATTTAGGAAATTGCTGCCTGTCAGGACGACTGCTGGGGAGCCATTTTCCAACTTAAATTCAGCTCCTTGAAGCACTGGAGGTGCGAAGGGGTCTGCTGGGAATAATGTCGGTACATTTAAAGTCGCTGTGACGCTGGGAATCCCTTCAGGATCGAGTTCGACACCCGCAGGAGTGACTACAGGTAAACCGACTTGTGGAATGGCGATGACTTTCAATCCAGATTGCAGGTATTTAGCTAAGTAAGCAAGGAGTAAGATTGTCGCGGCGAATTGAGCTCCGGTGGCGGCGGCGATACCGATTAAACCTGCATTTGCTGCTAAAAATGTGTTCTGGAGACCGAAATTAGTTGAAAGATTAATTGCTGCTGTACCGCCACTAGCAGCCAGCGAACCGGTGGCGGCTTGCGAAATGCCGAGATTGACCAACTGTTGAACTGTCGGAGCGCCTACTAACCCCAGGGGCAATGCAAACATCGCATATTGGCCGCTTTCCAAAACACCAGGAAAGGGTGGGGAATTGGTTCGGATGGTGCCGTTGGCATCGACGTAGCCGGATTCTTGAATCAGCCAAGTTGGGTTTTGAATATTGTTAGCATCCGGCAGCGAACCTTTTCGCATGAATAAAACTTCGGTACCGGGAGATAAGCCGGCGGGGGCTGGAATTGCTAATTGAGCGGGCAATTTCAGAGATTCATCACCCAAGTCTAAATTGAAGCCTCCGGCAAACTGCAAACCGTCGGGAAGTTGTAGGGATAGAGCATTGCTGCTTAGAGATGTCAAGCTAATAGCTGTATTTTCGGCAAGAGCACCGGGCGGCACCATCACAATTGAACCGTCACTGCCAGTAACTGCACCGCCATTTACTCCTAAAATTGTTCCGGCGGCGGCAGGCAGGGAGACTCGTACTGGCACGACTTGTTCGGCTGCTCCGTGAATGACGGTAACGTTAGTAACTCCTTCTTCTATTGCAGTAATAATGCCGTCTGAATTCACTTGCAATAAGTTGGAGTTTCCGGGGAAATAGCGAGTTCCTGTGGAACCGAATTTCAAATCGGGGGATTGGATGATCTTGTCAATTCCTACTAAAAGCGCTCGCCCCATTCCGGCTGTCATCGTGACTGCCTTGGGATAGACATTCAAACCATAAATCTCTGCTAATGCTTGATTGAATTCTGCATCGTTGGTTGGGGCTGGCAATTCTCCTACTCGCACTGCTGTTACTGCTTGCAAGTTATTTCGACTCGCGCTCAAAATTGAAGTACCGTTGATCAAACCCGTTACATTTCCAGCAGCATCTATTGGCGCTATTTCTGGATTGAATGAAGTGTAAGTTAAATAAGAATCCGGCAGCACGACATTCTGTTGGTCGGCAAAATCTCCCAGCACAATCAATTCCGTACTTTCTCCCGCATCCAGTCGGGGATTTCGCTTCACAAAATCTAGATTCAGCAGCGGAACATCGCTGACATTGACTGTTACCCGCGCGGGAGTTGAACTCCCAAAAGCGTCGCTGGCAAGGAAATCAAAGCTGGCAATTCCAGAGAAACCGGGTGCCGGTTTAAACGATACTTTGTTAGTTAAGGGATTGAAAATTACAGTACCGTTTACTGGATTGAGGACGCTAATTGTCAGAGGGTCGCCCTCTGCATCTGTGGCTAGATTGTCTAATGAAATAGTTGTCTCTAATTCTGTGTAAGTTCGAGCGCTTGTCGGCGAAACAACGGGCGGATTGTTGTCAGAATTCGGGGGATTGGCTTCGGCGAGTAATTGTTGTCCTAGCGGAGTATTGCGCCACTCTTTGTCAGGGTTGATGACTGTATCCAGCAGCGGTGCGTTTCCGGTCGCGCCGCTAATTTTAAAGATTAGGTCATTGTAATCTCTGTCCGAGTTAGGAGGCGACATATCTTCGAGGGCAAAGGTGTTGCCGCTGCCGGTAATGTCGGCTATTTGTAGCAGATGAGCGGTATCGTTGGGATTGGCTGTGGCGATACTAAATAAGGGACGGTTTTCGGGGAACAAATTTCCCGAATACGAGGATTGAAGCGATGACTGTACTGTACCATTGGGGACTAACATGACGGCAAAGGTGTCGCCTGGTAGCATGGAGAAAGTTTTGATACCCTGATATTCGCCGCTGCCCCAATCCCCGTCGAATGGCATCGCACCAGTAAATTTTGCGGATTCTGTAGAGTCGCTAATTACAATGTGTCCGTCGGTGGAATTGCTTAAAACTCTACGGGATGCTTCGGCGATAAATTCTGGAGTACCGGGTGTGAATGCGGACATTCCGGCCAGGCTGAAAATTCCGAGTTCGCCTTCAAAGGAGCCGCCATCAAATACATAGTCAAATTTGACTTTTCCTTGGTTATCTACAAGGAAAGTACCGGGGATTGGTAAATTGGCTGTTGTTGTTATTGATAAATTTGTTGGGGGATTGATATTGCTTTGGAAGTTGCCTGTACTCTGTGTGGAATAAGATTGACTGTCTGCAATACCGTCCGAAAATTGAGCCGATTCTTCTGCCTCTAACGGCAGCAAACCGCTCGATACATCTGCGGGTTTTGGCGCAATTTCGGTATCAGAATATGTGGGCTGGGCGACGGTAGTTTCTGTGGGAGTTGAATTGCTATTATAAGGGTTTGAATTTGGTTCTGGTGTGGATTTAAGAGTTGAGGGTGAAACGCTTGTTTCGACTGAGGCTATCTGTGCCGTACCTGCTGCTGTTTCTGATGGAGTTGAGAAAAGTGTCTGTATAGGAGAATCGGTTTGTACGCTAGAGTTTGAGTGAGAAATTAGCGGGTCGGTATCGAGAGAATTAATGACAGTTGCCGGGGAGTTTTCAGTCTCTAATTCTGCTGCTGTGAAGGTGACAGCGATGTCCGTATCAATTGTATCCGCAGTGAATTCAGCAAGAGCGAAATCGTCTGTTTTTGGTGGCAATTGTTGGCTTTCAAATTCGGCTGTTATTTCAGCAACAGGGAGTTCGCGTTCAACCGTATCATCCGCTTCGGGTGCGGCAACAATTGACTCAGTTTTTGTTGCCAATTTTTCTGTTTCTAATTCGGCTGCTATTTCAGGGAAAGCGGTATCATGTTCAATTAAATCGACAGCCTTTTCTGTAGCAATAATCTCAGCGGTTGTTGTGGAAAATTGTTCAGTTTCAAATTCGGCTGCGTTTTCGGTAACAGCCCGGTCATTTTCCTGAGTACCAGCAGCCTTTTCTGCGGGAATAACCTCAGAAATTTGGGTCGGCAATTGTGACGCAGTATTAGGAAGATTGTCATTGGTTTCTCTTGGCAATTCTTCGCCCCAATTATCGGCAATCTCAGATGTTTTTGCAGGAGGCTGTGACGCGATGGGAGTGGGAATTAGCAGAGTTTCAGCGGTTGGTGGGGAAGCAGCATTATTTACAGCATAGTCGGCTGAAGCCGGCAATTTAGGAATGCGATTAGTTGCAGTTGTGTCGGTTTTAATTAATTCAGCATCTGCTGACTCGCTGACAATTGATTCTGCTGATACTGGCCGTTCTATTTCCGAATTTAATTCATTAGGGCTAACACTGGGTGTCTCTGGGGCAGGGCGAACGCATCTAAACTTTATGTTAACATAATCTGGTATATTAGAGAAGAATTATTGAGTACCTACCAAACAT